>CADEFX010000250.1 GCA_902826715.1 uncultured Hyphomicrobiales bacterium
CATGCGGCTGTAGGGACCGGCCTGGGGCTTGGGGATATACTCGGAGTCTTCGATGTCGAAGATGCCCTCGAACAAGTGCAGGACGCCGAGCTTGCCGGCGACGCGCTCGGCATGGCGGCGCGAGCCGTTCGTGTAAATGAGCTTGCGTCCCGGCAACTTCTCGATGGCGGCCGACAACTCGGCGTGGGCATTGACCACCGAGAGATCGATGTCGTGCACATAGTCAAGGAAGGGCTTGGGGTCCATCTTGTGCACGAGCATCATGCCTGACAGCGTGGTGCCGAACTGCCGGTAGTAGCTCTTCTGCAGGTGGCGCGCGTAGGCATAGGGCACGCCGAGGAAGCTGGCGATGAACTCACCCATGCGATGGTCGACCTGGGCAAACAGGTTGCACTCGGCCGGATAGAGCGTGTTGTCGAGATCGAAGATCCAGACGTTGGTTGCATCGAAGCCGCGCGCGATGCGAGCCTTCGCGGCACTCCCCCGGGATGAGGCGACGTCCCCCTCCCCCTGGTGGGGAGGGGTTAGGGGTGGGGGGATGCCAGAGCCGCCGTGGTTCCCCCCCTCCCTATCCCTCCCCCACGAGGGGGGAGGGGATTCTTCATGCTTGGGTTTTCTGCCCATCGGACCCGTCAATCGCGCTTCTTCTTCTTGGCGCCGCCGACGAGCGTGCCGACGCCGTGCTCGGTGAACAGCTCCAGCAACACGCAGTGCGGGACGCGTCCGTCGATGATGACGACGGCCTCCACGCCAGCCTCCACCACCTCGATGCAGCCTTCGATCTTCGGGATCATGCCGCCCGAGATGGTGCCGTTGCGGATCATCTCGCGCGCTTCGGCAACGGTCAGCTCGGGGATGAGCTTCTTGTCCTTGTCGAGCACGCCCGTGACGTCCGTCAGGAGCAGCAGGCGTTTGGCCTTCATGCGCGCGGCGAGCGCGCTGGCAAAGGTATCGGCATTGATGTTCAGGGTCTGGCCCTCGCGCGACACGCCGACCGGCGCGATGACGGGAATGAGGTCCGACTTCGAGATGACTTCCACGATGTGCGGATTGACCTCGATCGGGTCCCCGACATAGCCGATATCCACCGCCTTCATGATGTTGGACTCGGGGTCCGGCATCTCGGTGATCTGCTTGGCGATCATCAGGTTGGCATCCTTGCCGCAGATGCCGACCGCCTTGCCGCCCTGCCGGTTGATGGCGCTGACGATCTCCTTGTTGATGGCGCCGGCCAGCACCATCTCGACCACCTCGACCGTGGGCTTGTCGGTGACGCGCAGGCCGTGCACGAAGTCCGACTTGATCTCGAGCTTCTTCAGCATGGCCGCGATCTGCGGTCCGCCGCCGTGCACGACGATCGGATTGACGCCCGATTGCTTGAGATAGACGATGTCCTTGGCGAACGCGTCGGAGAGCGCTTCGTCGCCCATCGCGTTGCCGCCGAACTTGATGACGATGGTCTGCTCGTCGTAGCGGATGAGGTGCGGCAGGGCCTCGGCCAGGATGGCGGCCTTCTCCTGCGCGTCGGGGATGACCCGAGCCGTTTGCGGACCCTCTTTGCTCATTTCGCCAATCTCGCCATATCACAACCCTCGCGTGCTTGATGATGCATCGCGCGGAACCTCGCATGGGAGCCCTTATAGCGCGCCGGGCGCAGGCCTCAACGAAATATCGGGTAAGATCGCCTGCCCACCGAAATCCGAGGCGTTTCATGACAAGTTGTGGGCGCATGACGGCCAATCGGCTAAACTTTTGCCGCGAACCAAAATTAAATGCGAGGCGGGACCGTCGGGCTGCCGCCGGCGGTCGAGGCGGGGCCGGCATGCTGGAGGCGGTTGCGGAAGACTTCGGTAAGATACCTTTGTCGCAGATGCTCGCGGCGACGGTCGCGCGCGGCATGGACTATGCGCGGGCGCAGGGCCACCGCACCATGACGCTTGAGCATCTGCTGCTGGCTCTGACCGAGGACGAGGAAGCAGCCCTTGTGCTGATGGGCTGTAACGTCGACCTGATCCGCCTGCGCGACGATATCGCCGGCTTTCTCGGTCAGTTGAACGACAGAGCCCCGCCCGACGCGGCGTCCAAGCCCGTCATCGCGCCCGAGCTCAAGCGCATCATCGAATACGCGGCGGCCGCCGCCCAACAGGCCAAGCGATCGAACGTCAACGGGGCCATTACCCTCGCGGCCATGATCGGCGAAGGGCGCAGCATGGCCGCCAGCTTTCTGCGGGCGCAGGGTCTCACATTTGAGGTCGCGGTTCGCGTTCTCCAGCAGCAGGGCAAGCCGCAGTCACCTCCTGCGGGCAACCCGGCGTCGACCGAGGACATCCTGTCGGGCGCGCGGGCCCGTATTGCCGCCAATCGAGGACAGGGAGGCTCGCGACCGCACCCGCTTCAGGGCGATCAGGCATCCGCGCAGCCTCGCGCCGAGCGCTCGCCGCTCGATACGCGACCAAGGCCGGATGATGCCGCTCAGGCGGCTTCGCCGTCAGAGCGGCCCGGCGGAAGTATCGACGATGGAGTAGGGACGAAGGTCGCCGAGGACGCCCGAGGTTCCGGCAGGGCACCGCCACCGCTACCGCACACACGCCCTGATTCGGGCGTGCTCGGACCGCAGGCAGAAGACGACAGCAACCCGACACGACCACCGTTGCCGAATTGGATGCAAACGGGCGAACAAGGCCGCGATCAACCGCAAAGGCCACGCGGAATTGGACCTGGCGGCAGCGAGGTCCTGGGGCAGCCCGCTGTTCGCGCTGACCGGCCGGTCGATGGCGGGCCCGCGGCCGGGCGGCCCGTTGGTTCCATGCCGCGGGACGGCACCCGGCCTGCGCCGGGGACGCCGGCACGGCCGCTCGATCCCGCCCGCGTTCACCGCCGGCCATCGGTCGAGCCCGGCCAGCTCGTGGAGAATATTCCGCGGCGGATGCGCGTGGGAACGACTGAAAGCGTGGAAGTGCGCATCGCCCGTGACGATATGCCGGGCGTATCGTCAGGCCTGCAAGGACAGGCGCCGCCGGTGCGGCACGACCTCGTTATCACCAAGGCCATGAGCGTGCGCCTGCGGGCTCCCGACGGCGGCTTTGCCATCGAGTCGGCATCGCCCGAAACGCAATGGACCGAACCGTCGCTAACGCCGCTTTCGAGCGATTTCGCGTCTTGGCGCTTCCTGGTCACGCCGCAGAAACGGGGTGATGCAACGCTGCAGCTCGTCGTTGCGGCGCGCGTCGTGGGACGCGACGGCATCGTCGCGGAGACGGCGTTGCCCGATCGCGTCATCAGCGTGCGCGTTCGCACCAACTACGTGCGGACAGGGCTGCGCGGCGCCGCCTGGCTGGCTGCGCTTGTCATGGGCGGTGTCGTCGGCAAACTGGGTGACGACATGTTCACGACCGTTGCGCAATTCGTGAAGCGCAGCCTCGGTCCCTGATCATCACCGGTCAGCGGCCAGGCCCGCGATTGTGGCCCTCAACTCGGCAATGCCGGAACCCTTGGCCGATGAGGTCATCAGCACCTCGGGATAGGCGGCGGGATGTGCGGCCAGTGCCTTTTCCGCGGCAGCCCGGACATGGGCCGCGGCGTTCTCGCTGATCTTGTCGCTCTTCGTGAGCACGACCTGATAGATCACCGCGGCCTCGTCGAGCATGCGCATGATCTCGTCATCGTTCGCCTTCACGCCGTGCCGGCTGTCGATGAGCAGCAGCACGCGGACAAGGGTCGGCCGCCCGCGCAGATAATCGCGCACGAGCTGGGTCCAGGTCTCTACCTTGGCTTTGGGCGCCTTGGCGAACCCATATCCGGGCATGTCGACCAGATAGAGATTGGCATCGTCGGTGAGGAAGTAGTTGAGCTCTTGCGTCCGCCCCGGCGTGTTGGACGTGCGCGCCATTCCACCGTGCCGCATCAAGGCATTGATGAGGCTCGACTTGCCGACGTTGGACCGCCCGGCAAAGGCAATTTCCCGCCGGTCCGCGTCCGGCAAGAACTCGAGGGATGGCACGCTCTTGAGAAAGCGCCACGGCCGGGCGAACAGCGCTTCGCCGGCTGCCAGCGATTGCGCGTCGGGCTCGCGGATCACCATGTCCTCACGCAGATGGCCGAGGAGATCAGCTCCGGTCCTTGGCTGCCTTCGATGCGTCCTCGACCGGCTTTGCCGCCGGCTTCTTGAACCTATCGAGCGAGAAGGACGAAGCGGAAATTCCACCACTGAAAAGCTTCTCGACACCGAGGTTCTTCCACAAATGCACCTCGGTGCCGTTCTTGCGCATGATGGCGTACTGCTGCAGCAGCGACAGGATGTTGTTCCAGGCCCAGTAGATCACCAGGCCCGACGGAAACGACGCCAGCATGAAGGTGAACAGCACCGGCATCCAGCTGAAGATCTTCTGCTGGATGGGATCGGGCTGTTGCGGGTTCAGCTGCATCTGCACCCACATCGTGATGCCCATCAGGATCGGCCACGCACCGACGTGCAGGAACTCGGGCACCGCGAAAGGCAGCAATCCGAACAGGTTGAATATCGAGGTCGGATCGGGCGCAGATAGATCCTTGATCCAGCCATAGAACGGCGCGTGGCGCATATCGATGGTGACGAACAGCACCTTGTAGAGTGCGAAGAACACCGGGATCTGCAGCACGATCGGCAGGCAGCCCGACATCGGATTGATCTTTTGCTTCTTGTAGAGCTCCATCAGCTCCTGCTGCTGGCGCGCCCGGTCGTCTTTGAACTGCTCGCGCAGCCGCTCCATCTCGGGCTGCAGCTTCTTCATCTTCGCCATCGACTCGTAGCTCTTGTTGGCGAGCGGGAAGAACGCTGCCTTGACGAGCACGGTCGTGGCCAGAATGGCGATGCCGAACGGCGCGCTGATGCCGATGCTGGCAAACCAGGCGGCAAGCCAGTTGATCAGGTGAAACAGGGGCTTCGTGATGAAGTGCAGGTAGCCCCAGTCGACCATCCGGTCGAACATCTTCACGCCGAGGTTCTTCTCGTAGCTCTCGATGAGATCGACCTGCTTGGCGCCCGCGAACAGGTGGCCCTCGCTCATCGCCTTGCCACCCGGCGCGATGGACAGGCCCGCGCGCAGGTAGTCGGTCTGGTAGGCGTCTTTCTGATTGCCGCTTGCCTTGGTGCCGGAGAACGTGGCGCGATACTCCGCGTTCTGGTCGGGAATGAGCGTGGCGGCCCAATACTTGTCGGTTATGCCAAGCCAGCCGCCGGTGGCCTTGTCGATCGCCTTGCTACCGTTGTCCTTGAGCAGATCGGCATACGACATCTCCTGTAGGCCCTTTTCGCCGATCACGCCGATCGGGCCTTCGTGCAGGATGAGAAAGCCCATCAGGTGGGGCGTTCCCATGCGATAGATGCGTGCATAAGGGTATAGCGTGATGGCGCTGCCGGTCTTGTTCTCGACCTCGTCGCTGATCGTGAACATGAAATTGGGGTCGACGGCGATCGTGCGGCGGAACACCAGTCCCTCGCCATTGTCCCACACGAGGCGCACGGGTTTGTCTGCCGTCAGCGCGGCCGGCCCCTCGGCCTGCCAAAGCGTGTCACGATCCGGCAGTTTCGACGTGATGCCTGGCCCCGCCACCCAGCCGTGCTCGGCGAAATAGGGATGCGGCGAGTCGGCCGGCGAAAACAACACGATGTTCGGACTGTTGGGATCGACCTGCTCGCGATATTTCACGAGCACGATATCGTCGATGCGGGCACCCTTCAGCGCGATCGACCCTCTCAGGCTCGGCGTGTCGATAGCGATGCGCGGAGATGTCTTCAGCGCTGCCTCGCGCGTCACCGTTTCTGACGCGGCCTGCGCGGCGCCGGGCAGCGTCGGCGTGGTTCCGCCGGGTTGAACGACGGGCACGCCGCCCGCAGCCTGCCCTTGGCCGCCGACAGGCTGCGTCTGGGTCTGCTGTTGGCGCTGTGCCCGCTCCTGCTCCTGCTTCATTTTCGGCCCGGCGTAGAACATTTGCCAGCCGAGAAGTACGCAGACCGAAAGGACGATCGCGAGGAGGAGGTTCTTCTGGTTTTCGTCCTGCATCATGTCTGTTCGCGCGCCTTCTGGTCAGGTCCGTCTCGCTCGCTCGTAGGCTTGGCCCGGCGCCCGGAGGGTGCCGGTCTGCGCTGCAGCGTTTCATTGACGTGGGTCAAACCTCGAAAGAGGTCCTGCTTCAAGACCTCGAAGCTCACCTCGCAAG
>CADEFX010000251.1 GCA_902826715.1 uncultured Hyphomicrobiales bacterium
CCCTCTCCCGTCTTTCCCCTCGCCCGTCTTGCTCCCCCCCCCCTTCTCGCCAATCTCCATCCGCTTTCCACCCCGACTCCCCCTCCCCGACCCAAACCCTAAGAACAACTTGGCCGTCGCGACCGCCTAGAGATCTTACTCCTTCCCGCCGGCGGCTTAGCGGTCGCCCCCCTTTTCAAACTTATGAACCTCAACTACCGGCGCCCCATTGCTCGGCAGCAGATCGATCATCGTCTTAGCTTCGATCATGACGTTGCGCACGTGCCAGCGCGCCTTGCGGCCTTCGCTCTGCTCGATGGCGGCGAGCTGCTTCCTGTCCAGCTCGGACTTCACGGCCTCCATGTCGCGCTCCAAGGCCTTGCGCTCGGTCAGGAACGCCTGTGCCGCCGGAGCAAGTTTTGCATGCAATGCTTTGCCGCCGGCCATCTTGTCGCTCAAATAGTCTTTGCGCTCGTAGTAGCTGTCGGCCTCCGTGATAAGCGGAGCTAATTTCTCGTAAGCAGCGATGTAGCGCTTCACCGTTTCGTCGAGTGCCGGGTACACCGGCGACTGGCCTGTCGCCGCCAGCGCCTTGTCCGTTTCCGAGCGCACGTCATAGAGGCTGTAGAGCCCATAAACGACGCGCTCCTTGCCGGTCGGCCCCGTCTTCACGTTGACCCAGCTCGCGTATCGGCTCCACGACTCCTATGCACGCAGCGTGCGGTTCATGAGCTCGATGTAGGCATTGGTCTTGGCGATGCCGCCCTGCATGTCGGCATCTTGGGCGTGCGCGGCCGTCATCGTCAGGCACAGCATTGCAGCAAATAGGGAGTTGCGGGTCGCGATCACGAAAGCTCTCCGGCAAGAGGGGCTGAGCGTGCTCCTAACATACCGAAAGGTCTTGGCGCGTTATCAATCCACACCCTTTGCGGGGCATGCAGATGCAAGCTGACCGCAGCGTTACTTGGGCACATTGCGCAGGAAGGTCCGCTCCTCGGAAAGAATAAACCGCTTCTCCTGGGCGAAGCGGAAGTTTGCCGCGCCCTCGGGGTCCGCTTTCAACCGGCTACGGTAGGCTTCGTATGCCGCCAGGCTTTCGAACGAGATCAGCGCTATTGCGATGTTGTTGGTGCCCTCGTGCGGCAGGAAGTAGCCGATCAGGCCGCCGCCGCAGCGCGGGATGATGCTGCCCCACCGCGTGGCATACTCTTCGAAGGCCTCGCGCTGGAACGGGTCGAGCGTGTAGCGGATGCAGCAGGTGATGGCCATGGCCGTGGTCTCCGCGTGTCAGGAGTGACGACCCTGCCACATTGTCCTGCGCATACACTTCGGCTATCATCGAATAATGAAAGCAGGACCCAACATCTCTCATATCGCTTCGCTGGTCGGCGAGCCCGCGCGCGCCAATATGCTGACCGCACTGATGAGCGGCAAAGCCCTGACTGCGACCGAGCTCGCGCACGAGGCAGGCGTCATGCCGCAAACGGCCAGCACGCATCTGGCGAAACTGGAGGCCGGCGGCCTCATCGTCACGGAGAAGCAGGGCCGGCATCGCTACTTCCAACTTTCCGGAGGCGATGTCGCGGACGTGCTGGAGGGCCTGATGGGCCTTGCCGCCCGCACCGGGCATCTGCGCACGCGCACGGGGCCACGCGATCCTGCATTGCGCCACGCCCGCGTCTGCTACGATCATCTGGCCGGTGAGCTCGGCGTGGGCCTTTACGATGGTCTGCACCGCCAGGGTTACCTTGCCGCCAAGGACGAAGGCGTGGTGTTGACGCCGAAAGGCGGCCGCGCTCTGAATGCCTTTGGCATCGATGTAACCGGCCTGCAGGATCAGCGCCGCGCCGTGTGCAAGAACTGCCTCGATTGGAGCGCCCGCCGCCCGCACCTCGCGGGCTCGCTCGGTGCTGCCCTGCTGGATCGTTTTTTTGCGCTCAAATGGGCGCGGCGGGAGAAGGATAGCCGCGTCGTGACCTTCAGCCCGCCCGGGGAGCGCGAATTGCGCGAGCGGTTTGCCATACGGGTGGAGCCGGTTTAGCCACAGCGCATGGCGGCGCCTACTGGACGCCCGCGCGCGCAAGGCCTACGTCACGTGCGATGCAGAACAAGGATGCACCCAACGGGCCTGCCCTGCCGGAGGCGGATACCGCCGCCGCAGCCGCCGCACGCAAAACCGGCCCCGAGGTCATCGCCAGCTATCTGAAAATGCTGCCGGGTTCGCCCGGCGTCTATCGCATGACCGATACGGCTGGCGACGTCATCTATGTCGGCAAGGCACGCTCGCTCAAGGCGCGCGTCTCCAACTACGTGCGCATGGGCGGCCACACCAACCGCATCGCCCGCATGATCTCGGCGACGGCCGGCATGGAGTTCGTGACGACGCGCACGGAATCCGAAGCGCTCCTTCTCGAAGCCAACCTCATCAAGCGCTTTCACCCGCGCTTCAACGTGCTGCTGCGCGACGACAAATCCTTCCCCTATATTCTTCTCACGGGCGACCACGAGGCGCCCCAGATCGTCAAGCATCGCGGCGCGCGCAACCACAAGGGCACTTACTTCGGTCCGTTCGCCTCGGCCGGCGCCGTGAACCGCGCCATCAACACGCTGCAGCGCGCCTTCCTCCTGCGGTCATGCTCGGACTCCGTCTACGAGACCCGCACCCGGCCCTGCCTGCTGCATCAGATCAAGCGCTGCTCCGGCCCCTGCACGCGCGAGATTGCGCTCGAGGATTATGCGCAACTCGTCGAGGAGGCGCGCACGTTCCTGCGCGGCGAGAGCCAGGAGGTGCGCCGCCGCCTGCAAGCGATGATGACGGACGCCGCCGACAAGCTGGAGTTCGAGCGCGCGGCCTCGCTGCGCAACCGCCTGCAGGCCCTCAGCCACATCACGGCGGACCAGACCATCAACCCGGAAGGCTTCGAGGAAGCCGATGTGTTCGCTGCGCACCAGGATGGCGGGCAGACCTGCGTTCAGGTGTTCTTCCTGCGCTCCGGGCAGAATTGGGGCAATCGCGCCTACTTCCCGCGCGCCGACCGGAGCGTCCCCGTCGAGGAAGTCCTATCGAGCTTCATTGCCCAGTTCTACGACGACAAGCCCGTGCCGAGGCTGATCCTGCTCTCGCACGATCTCGGCGACCGCGAGCTGCTGGCCGAAGCGTTGTCGCTCAAGGCGGAACGGCGTGTCGAGATCCGCATGCCGCAGCGCGGCGCCAAGACCGGGCTGGTCGAGCACGCACTCGCCAATGCGCGCGAGGCGCTCGGCCGCAAGCTGGCCGAAGGCTCCTCGCAGCGCCGGCTGCTGGAGGGCGTGGCCGAGCGGTTCGGGCTTGCACGCGTCCCGCGCCGCATCGAGGTGTTCGACAACAGTCATATCGCGGGCACAAATGCCGTCGGCGCGATGATCGTTGCGGGGCCAGAAGGCTTCGTCAAAGGCCAGTATCGCAAGTTCAACATCAAGTCCGAGGGCCTCACGCCCGGCGATGACTACGCCATGATGCGCGAGGTTCTGGAGCGGCGTTTCAAGCGGCTGCTTGCGGACAAGAGCGAAATCGGCGCCTCGGCGACGCTTGAGGAGGTGCACGTCGAGGGACCGGACGCTGTGGCAACTGACGTCGATGTGGATGCAGAAGCATTGTCCTCGCGTATCGAGCAACCAGCACCTCCGCCGCGCAATCAGCGTGGGGCCGATTCGATCGCTTTCGGCGTGTTGCCTGTAGCGGCTCAATCAGCCGATCCCGCCGCCGACAATTTCGTGCCCGCCATCGAGGTCGAAGGCGATGAGGACGCAGAGCCGCCCTCCGACGAGTTTCCCTCACGTCCCGATCTGGTCCTGATCGACGGCGGTGCAGGCCAACTTGGCGTTGCGCGCGAAGTGTTCGCCGGACTCGGGGTCGATGACATCTGCATCATCGGTGTGGCCAAGGGACCCGATCGGGACGCAGGCCGCGAGCATTTCCACATCCCGGGGCAGCCGAGGCCGATGATGCTGGAGCCGCGCGATCCCGTGCTCTATTTCGTGCAGCGGCTTCGCGACGAGGCGCACCGCTTCGCCATTGGCACGCACCGGGCCAAGCGCTCCAAGTCGATCGGCATCAATCCGCTCGATGAGATTGCCGGCATCGGCCCGACGCGCCGGCGGGGGCTGCTCAAGCACTTCGGTTCGGCCAAGGCCGTCAGCCGGGCCAGCGTGGAGGACCTGAAAGGCGTCGGCGGCATCTCGAGCGACATGGCGCAGCGCATCTACGACTTCTTCCACGAGCGGGAGGGCTGAGCCCCCTCCGCACGAGATGCACGCACGGATGCGCCAATACGACAAAACCGACTGCGTCTCCGGCGATGGCGCGAACGCGCCAATCAGCCGGGGCCTTTTCCGCCGGCGAAGACCGCTGCGCATTGACCGCGAGGTGCGAAGATCCCGGACGCCGCGCAGGCTTCGCATGCGCGGCGTCCGGGAACGCGGGGGGAGAGGTGGCTTATCTAAACTGGAAAGGCGCTAGCAACTACACCAGCACCGGTTGCCGGGCCTGCTCGCCGACGCCGAAGATGCGCCGGTAGCGCTCGATCTCATCGGCAGGGCCCACCGCTTTTTCCGGATTGTCGGAGAGCTTCACGGCAGGACGGTCGTTGGCGGCGATCACCTTACACACGATGGAGAACGGATCGAGGCCGCCATCCGGCGCAAAGCCGCGGAAATCGTTGGTGAGCAATGTGCCCCAGCCGAAGCCGAGGCGGATGCGGCCGCTGAAATGTTTATGGATCTTCTCGATCAGCTCGACATCGAGGCCATCGGAAAAGATGGCGAGCTTGCGCATCGGATCCTGTCCGCGGCGCTTCCACCAGTCGATCACGATCTCGCCGCCGGCAATCGGATCGCCGGAGTCGACGCGCACGCCGGTCCAGTGCGTCATCCAGTCCGGCGCACGCTCCAGGAAACCCGAAGTCCCGTACGTGTCGGGCAGAATGACGCGGAGATTGCCCTCGTAGTCATCCTGCCAGTCGGCCAGTACGCGATAGGGCGCCTCCGCCAGCGAGCGGTCGTCGCGGGCCAGTGCCGAATAGACCATCGGCAGCTCGTGCGCATTGGTGCCGATGGCCTCCACCTCGCGGCGCAGTGCGATGAGGCAGTTGGACGTTCCCGAGAACGAGGGTCCAAGCCCTTCGATCATGGCCTGCACGCACCAGTCCTGCCACAGGAAGCCATGCCGGCGGCGTGTGCCGAAGTCGGCGATGGTAAGCCCCTTCAGCGCCTTCAGCCGCCTGATCTTCTCCCACACGCGCGTCATGGCGCGCGCGTAGAGCACCTGCAGCTCGAACTTGCCCATGTCCTTGGTCACGGCGCGTGAGTGCAGCTCCATGATCACGGCGAGCGCCGGTATCTCCCACATGGTGGTCTCGATCCAGGGGCCTTCGAACGTCAGCTCGAATTGATCGCCGCGCCGTTCCAAATGGTAAGGCGGAAAACGGAAGTTCTCGAGCCAGTGGATGAAGTCCGGCGAGAACATCTGCCGCTTGCCGTAGAACATATTGCCGCGCAGCCAGGTGGACTCGCCGCGCGAGAGCGACAGCGAGCGGATGTGGTCGAGCTGCTCGCGCAGCGCACCCTCGTCGATGAGGCGGGCCAGCGGCACGTTCTGCGACCGGTTGATGATGCCGAACGTCACCTTGGCATGGCGATGACGGCGGAAGATCGTCTGCGCCATCAGCAGTTTGTAGAAATCGGTGTCCAGCACCGACCGGACGATCGGATCGATCTTCCAGGTGTGGTTGTAGACGCGTGTGGCGATATCGGTCATGGCCGGAGGGGTGCAGGAGAGATCGAGGATAGCGAGCGGGAAGTTTGGAGCGTGCGGCCCTGTAAATCAACTCCCTGCTTGCCCACACAAAAAAGCCGCCGCGGACAGCCGCGGCGGCCAAATCAGGTCTCAGTCTGGCCGGGCGCCTAGAAGTCCATTCCGCCCATGCCGCCCATTCCGCCCATGCCGCCGCCCGGCATCGGCGGGCCGCCGGCGTCCTTCTTCGGAGACTCGGCGATCATGGCTTCCGTGGTGATGAGCAGGCCGGCCACCGAGGCGGCATCCTGCAGTGCACAGCGCACGACCTTGGCGGGATCGATCACCCCTTGCGCGACGAGATCGCCGTACTCGCCTGTCTGGGCGTTGTAGCCGAAGGCGTACTTGCTTGTCTCTAGCACCTTGCCGACCACGC
>CADEFX010000252.1 GCA_902826715.1 uncultured Hyphomicrobiales bacterium
GCGGTGCGCTGCAATGCCCGCCTTGGCTCGCGCTTGCCCGGGATGACACGGAGGGATGTTTGGCGCTGTGCCGCCGCGCTTGCATGACCCGATGCCGTGATCGTTCAGCCTTCGCGCGAGACTGCGTTGGCAGTGGGCCATGGCGGGAGGGGCGGCAGGCCCAGCACCGTGCGCACCGGCGCGAACGAGCGGCGGTGAATAGGCGAAGCGCCGAGCTGCTTCAATGCGGCCAGGTGCTCGCGCACGGGATAGCCCTTGTGCCTGGCGAAGCCGTAGCCCGGATACTGCGTGTCGAGCTTGTGCATGAGCGCATCGCGCGCGGTCTTGGCGAGGATCGATGCGGCGGCGATGGTCAGGCTCTTGCAGTCGCCCTTGACGATGGGCAGTTGCGGGATGTGCACGTCTTTGATGCGTCGCGCGTCAGTGAGAACGTGGTCGGGTGCACGCGGCAGCCCTTCGACCGCGCGCCGCATCGCCAACAGGCCGGCCCAGTAGATGTTGATGGTGTCGATCTCGTCGACCTCGGCGAAGCCGACGCACCACGCGACGGCTGTCGTCTTGATTTCAGCGGCCAATCGGTCACGGGTTTCTGCGTCAAGCTTTTTGGAATCATCGACACCGGGAATGCGCGATCCGGGCGCAAACACGACAGCGGCGGCAGACACCGGGCCGGCGAGCGGGCTCATGCCGGCCTCGTCGACGCCTGCGACATGCAACACGCCCTGCGCCCAGAGCTCGCCTTCGTAGCGCAGCAGTTTGCGCAAGCGCTGACCTTCCGAACGATTGCCAAAGCGCCGCCGCGCGATGGCATCCAGGATCGCCTTGGCGCCGGGGCGCGCGTCGGCTCGCAGAAGCGCCTCGGTCGCGGCGTCGAGCGGGCGGCCTTCGAGCACGTAACGGTGTTTGATCTGGGCGAGCGTGAGAGCGGTCATCGTGCCTCGTCCTCAGGATTGCGATCTGAGGCGATTCTCGGGCAGCGCATGATTGCCGATGATCTCGCCGACGGGGCCTTTGCCCGTGCGCCGGCCGTGCGCCGTCGCGTGCGCGAGCGGCAGATGGGGGAACACCAGCTCGGCAAAGCGATAGGCTTCCTCCAGATGCGGATAGCCCGACATGATGAAGGTGTCGATACCGACGGCCATGTACTCCTTGATGCGCTCGGCGACAGTTTCGCCATCGCCGACAAGGGCAGTGCCGGCGCCGCCGCGCACAAGGCCGACACCGGCCCACAGGTTCGGGCTCACCTCGAGCTTGTCGCGCCGGCCGCCGTGCAGCGCCAGCATGCGCTTCTGGCCGACCGAATCCATGCGCGCGAACTGCGCTTGCGCCGCCTGGATGGTCTTGTCGTCGATGTGCTCGATGAGCGCATCGGCCGCCTTCCAGGCTTCGGCATTGGTCTCGCGGACGATGACGTGCAGGCGAATGCCGAACGAGAATTTACGGCCGCGTGCCTCGGCGGCTTTGGCGGCTGACTCGAGCTTCTTGGCGACCTCCGCCGGCGGCTCGCCCCAGGTGAGATACTTGTCGATCGTCTCGGCGGCTACGGCCATGCCGGCGGGCGACGATCCGCCGAAATAGAGTGGCGGATGCGGATGCTGCACCGGCAGGAACAGCAGCTTGCCGTCCTCGATGTGGATGTGCTCGCCGTGATAGTGGACGATCTCGCCGGCGAGCATCTGCTTGTAGACGGTGAGGAACTCGCGGGTGACGACGTAGCGCGCGTCGTGTTCGAGGAACATTCCGTCGCCCTTGTTCTCGACCGGATCGCCGCCCGTCACGACATTGATGAGGAGGCGGCCCTCGGAGATGCGGTCGAGGGTTGCGGTCATGCGGGCTGCGACGCTGGGGGAGAGGAGGCCCGGCCGCACGGCGACGAGGAAACGCAACTGCCGCGTCGCCGGGATCACGGCGGAGGCAACCACCCAGGAATCCTCGCAGCTCCGCCCGGTCGGCAGCAGCACGCCATAGTAGCCAAGCTCATCTGCAGCCTGTGCCACCTGGCGCAGATAGCTGAGCGTGACCTGCCGGCCGCCTTTGGATGTGCCGAGATAGTGGCCGTCTCCGTGCGTGGGCAGGAACCACAGGACATTGGCCTCTTGCACCGGGGCAACGCTCATGAGCCGGACCTCCGTGTGGCGTGGGCATTTTTGATAGAAGCGAAAACATTACCAGCAAAGCTGTGCTGCCGGGCAATGGCTTTCTCCAACCGCCCGCGCGGGCGCGAGCATCATCCCTGAAAGGAGTGAGATGAGCTTTTCTTGCCAAGCGTATGAGAACTTCTTGTTTGTGGCTGATGTTACGATTCTCCACGTCAGTGGTGTTGCGCGCCCAGAGCGGTGCGCGTTCGTTCATCGAACTGGGGAACATCACATGAGCCTGGAAAGCGTCACCCTCGACCGTCCGCTGCCCACGATCCATGCCGAGTTGAATTATCTGGTTCCCACGGGCGAAAAGCCCCGCACCTTCACCTACGATCCTCCAGCCGGCGAGCCGCGCACGACAATCGTCAATGACCCCCGCACAGTCCGCATCACGGACGCCCGCGCCATCCTCGAGGAGCTCTCGCTCGAGGAGGAGGGTTTCGGCCTTGTCGAGCATCGCAGCGCCGTTCGGGATTTCTATGACGATGAACAGATCCGCCGCGTCTACTACCGGGAGGCGGAAAAAATCCTGAAAGATCTGACCGGGGCCGACCGGGTCCACATCTTCGATCACACAGTGCGGCGCCGCATTCCGGGCGGTGAAGACCGGGCGGCCGGCGCGCCACGGCAGCCGGTTCCGCGCGTGCATGTCGATCACACGGAGAAGTCCGGCCCGCAGCGGGTCCGCGAGCTGCTCCCCGATGACGCCGACAAGTTGCTGCAAGGCCGGGTGCAGATCATCAATCTCTGGCGCCCGATCCGCGGCCCCTTGCAGGATGCGCCGCTCGCGGTGTGCGATGCCCTCAGCGTGAAGCCGGAGCAGCTTGTTCCCTCGGATCTGATTTACAAGGATCGCGTCGGCGAGACCTATTCCGTGACATACGATCCGGAGCATCGCTGGTATTACGTACCGGAGATGACGGCGCAGGAGGTTCTTCTCCTGAAGTGCTACGACTCCAAGACGGACGGGCGCTCCCGGTTCGCACCCCACACAGCGTTTACTGATCCCAACACGCCACCCAACGCCTTGCCACGCGAGAGCATCGAGATCCGAGCGCTTGTTTTCCACGCGGCGTGAGGAAAGGATAAGCTAGGCCAGGGACACGGAGAACGCACATGATCGAGGTCTTTTATTGGCCCACGCCCAACGGCAAGAAGGTGACAATTCTGCTGGAGGAACTGGGGCTTGAGTACAAGATCACGCCGGTGAGCATCAGTCGCGGGGACCAGTTTGCTCCGGACTTCCTGAAGCTCAATCCGAACCATCGCATGCCGGTGATCGTCGATCACAAGCCGGCCGGCGGGGGCGCGCCGATCAGCGTGTTCGAGTCGGGCGCGATCATGATGTATCTGGCCGAGAAGGCAGGCCGTTTCTGGCCGCAGGATACGCGCGCGAAGTACGAGGTCACCCAATGGGTCATCTGGCAGATGGCCAACCAGGGGCCGAAGCTCGGCGAGGTCGGGCATTTCCGGCGCCTCGGCGACCGGGAAGGGGATCAAGGCTATGCGGTGCGCCGCTTCACCGATGAGGCCAACCGTTTGTATGGCGTGCTCAACAATCGCCTATATGACCGCCGCTATCTGGCGGGCGACGAGTACACCATCGCCGACATGATCTCCTATCCGTGGACGGTGAATTGGCAGGCGCAGGGCCAGGACATCGAGGGATTCAAGCACTTCAAGCGGTGGTTCGAGGAGATCGGCGGCCGGCCGGCCGTGCAGCGCGGACTGGCCGTGGGCAAGGATCTGTCGACGGACGTCACCAAGCTTCCACCGGAGGAGCAGGCACGGATCCGGAAGATCCTCTACAACCAGCGGGCGATCCCGGCGCCGGGCTAGAACGCTATCTCACTCTGGACTGGTCGGCGTCGCGCTGTTCCAGCCATTCGATCATCAAATCGCCCCAGGCGATGTCGGCCTGCAGCGCTTTGCGGGCCGCAATCCCATCGCGCTTCTTCAGGGCGATCAAGACATCCTCGTGGCGGTGGCGGTCGCGGCGCAGATCGCGTTTTGGCGCGCGGGTGTGGAACACCTGGAGCAGAGGACCGAGGCTGACCCAAAGCGTATCCACGACATTGAACAGGGTCGGCATCTGTGCGGCATCGAGGATCGCGAAATGGAATTCGCGGTTAAGCTTGCTGGCCTTTTTTGGGCTGACGGCGGCTGCCGCTACGAAGCGCTCCTGCAGCTCTTCCAGGCCGGTATACGTCTCGCGGGAGATGAGCGTGGCTGCGCGCTCGGCGGCGGCACCTTCCAGGTGATGGCGGATGAGCTGGATCTCGCGCAGATGATCGGCGGTGATGATGGGGACATGCACGGCCGTGGCGGCCTTCATCTCCAGCCCTTGCTCGCTGACGAGGCGGAAGATGGCCTCGCGCACCGGCGTAATGGAAACGCCGAGTTGTTCGGCGAGAGCGGAGATGCGCAGGCGCTCGCCAGGCTCGTATTGCCCGTTCATCAGCGCGTTGCGGATCTCCGAATAGACCCGGGAGGACAGGTTCTCCTTCTCGATGGTCTTGAGCTGGGTCGTCGCCACGAGGAATTCCGTTGCGATGTCAGTTCACTGAATAACCGCCGTCGATCGGCAGGACAGCGCCGTGGACGTAGGAGGCGGCCGGCGACAGCAGGAAGCCGATGACGGTGGCGATCTCGCTCGGCTGGGCCCATCGGCCCATGGGAATGCGTGCGGTGATGCGGGGGCCACGCTCCGGGTCGTTCTTGGCCGGCGCGCCCATGCGCGTATCGACCCAGCCCGGCGCCACAGCGTTGACGCGTACGCCGCGGCTGCCCCAGGCCACGGCCATGGAGCGCGTCAGGGCGACGACGCCGCTCTTGCTGGCCGCATATCCGGGCGACAGCGCAGAGCCGAAGTAGGCCCACATGGACGAGATGTTGACGATGGCACCGCCGGATTGCTCAAGCTTCGGCAACGCAGCCGTGGATGCCGCGAGCGTCGCCGTCAGGTTGATGTTGAGCACGGCGGAGAAGTCCTCGGCCTGCCACTCGCGCTGCTGGCGGATAATGCCGGCGCAGTTGACCAGCGCGGAGATGTCCGCGGGGCCGTCCATCAGCGCCTTCAGCGCGGCGGCGTCGGAAACGTCCGTGCGCACGAACGACACGCCCTCGGGCAGAGCGCCTTCCTGCTCCAGGCCGGCCGCAATGACCGTGTAGCCTTCTTTGGCGAGGTGGGTCGCGGTGGCAAGGCCGATGCCGGTGCCGCCTCCGGTGATGATCGCGGTCTTTGCCATTTCGGGCCTCCTCGTCGGACTGTTCTCAAACCAGCGCGCGCAGTGCCATCTCCTCGATGCCGGCGGCATCGAGCTTGTAGTGCGCGTAGAGATGCAGCGGTGGTGCGATCAGGCTGTATTCGTCGTAGATGCCGTGGCGCAGCAGCTTCACGCCCACGCCCTCGTCGGCGAGCACTTCCGCTACGGCCGAGCCGAGGCCACCGAGAACGTTGTGCTCCTCAACCGTCATCATGCGTTTCGAGCGGCCCGCCGCCCGCACGATGGCCTCGCGGTCGATGGGCTTGATGGAGGCCATGTCGATGACGCCGACCGAGCGTCCGGCCGCGTTGAGCTTGGCCGCGGCTTCGATCGCGCCATGCACGGCCATGCCGCAGGCGATGATTGTCAACTCCTCGCCCGCACCATGCTCGACCGCCTTGCCGAATTCAAACGTGGCACCCTTGTCATAGACGATGGGATCGCGGCCGCGGCTGATGCGGAAATAGATGGGCTTGTCGTAGGTGGCGGAGGCCTTGATGGCAGCCGCGAGCTGCGGTCCATCGGCCGGCGACACGATTGCAAGGTCCGCGATCGAACGCATGGTGCCGATATCCTCGGTGGCGTGATGCGAGGTACCGTAGAAGCCGAGAGAGATGCCGGTGTGATGGCCGATCAGCCGCACCGGCTGCGCCGAGTAGGCGACGTCCATGCGGATCTGCTCGCAGCAGAGCAGGCCGAGGAACGACGCGAACGTGGCAACGAACGGGGTCAGGCCGCAGGTCGCCATGCCGG
>CADEFX010000253.1 GCA_902826715.1 uncultured Hyphomicrobiales bacterium
GCTCGAAGTCATCAACGTGGATTTGGTGCCGGAGTCGCAATTGCGCATCGGGCCATCGACTCCGTCTCCAGGCGTCGGCAACTACACGTACGACCAGGACAAGAAGGACCAGACCGAGCCTGCACGCCGCACGGTGACGGAGACACCGCCGCCCGAAGGCCTGATCAAGTCCATGGACGGCACATCGGACCTGGCCGCCGCCGACGTCATCAAGCCCGACCCGATCCACCGCGACGAGAAAGCGGACAAGAAGCAGCTGGAGAAATCTGAAGAACCCGATATCGCCCGTGATGATCAGGGCGACGCCAAGCAGGTGCAGGAGGCTGTCGAGCGTAAGGACCGGGGCGGATCATCCGTCACCGTCACGCCGGGCCAAATCTCGCGCTATGCACTGTCGATCCAGCGGACCCTCAACGCCAATCGGCCCCATCATGTCGGCGCGCGCGGCCGTGCCGTCGTGAAGTTCGGCTTGTCGGATGCCGGTCGTGTCCGGTTCGCCGCGATTCAAAAGTCGAGCGGATCGAAGCTCATCGATAACGCGGTACTCGCCGCCATATCGAAAATAAGTTTTCCGATTCCGCCGGGCGGAATGACGGAACGGCAGCGCAGCTACATCGCCCCTGTCGAGTTCCGCTGATCGCTGTTGCCGCATGACATGCTGCATAAAATGTCGCGGCAAGTGCCGTCGCATTTCGCGAAATTCGTTCGTCTTCATCACATCATCGCCTCATCGCACAAGGATGACGACGAATGAAACCAACTGAGACCCCGACACCCCGATACGTGACGGGTTGGCGCACGCCTCTCACTTCGAGTACAGTCAGCCGCTCACCGACGTCACCCATCAGTTGCGCTGTGCAAGCCTCTCTTGCGCAGACAAGCCATCTTCATCCCATGCCATCGATCATCTCCGTTTCCGATCTGGAAAAGACCTACGCCACGGGGTTTCATGCCTTGAAAGGCATCAATCTCGAGATCAAGCGTGGCGAGATCTTCGCGCTGCTGGGGCCCAACGGCGCCGGCAAGACCACGCTCATCAGCGTCATCTGCGGCATCGTCAATCCCACCATTGGCCGCGTGCTCGTCGATGGCCACGACGTCGTCAAAGACTATCGCGCGGCGCGTTCGCTGATCGGCCTGGTGCCGCAAGAGCTCACCACCGACGCCTTCGAGACAGTGTGGGGCACGGTGACCTTCAGTCGCGGCCTGTTCGGCAAACCGTCCAACCCGGCCCACCTCACCAAGGTGCTGCAGGATCTGTCGCTGTGGGACAAGAAGGACAGCAAGATCATGACGCTGTCGGGCGGCATGAAGCGCCGCGTCCTGATCGCTAAGGCGCTCTCGCACGAGCCCCAGATTCTGTTTCTCGACGAGCCCACCGCCGGCGTCGACGTCAGCCTGCGCAAGGACATGTGGGCCATTGTGCGCGCGCTGCGCGAATCGGGCGTCACCATCATCCTCACCACCCACTACATCGAGGAAGCCGAGGAGATGGCCGACCGCATCGGCGTCATCAACAACGGAGAGCTTGTACTGATGGAAGAGAAGGCCGAGCTCATGCGCAAGCTCGGCAAGAAGCAGCTGACGCTACAACTCCAGGCGAAGCTCGCGGACATTCCGCCGGCGCTCGCCCGCCACGGGCTCACACTTGGCGCCGAAGGTATGGAGCTGACCTACACCTACGACACGCAGGGCGAGCGCACAGGCATCACGTCGCTGCTGACCGATCTCGCCAGCTCCGGCATCCGTTTCCGCGACCTGCAGACTACCCAGACCTCGCTTGAGGACATCTTCGTCGAGCTGGTGAAATCATGACGATGAATTGGAGGGCCGTTCGCGCGATCTATTACTTCGAGATGGCCCGCACGGGCCGCACGCTGATGCAGAGTATTCTGTCGCCCGTCATCTCGACGTCCCTGTATTTCGTCGTCTTCGGCGCGGCCATCGGCACCCGCATCCCCGAGATCGATGGTGTGAGCTACGGAGCCTTCATCGTGCCGGGCCTCATCATGCTGACACTACTGACGCAGAGCATCGCCAACGCCTCCTTCGCCATCTATTTTCCGAAGTTCATCGGGACGATCTACGAACTGCTGTCGGCGCCCGTCTCCTACGTCGAGATCGTACTCGGCTACGTTGGCGCGGCGGCCACGAAATCCATCATCCTGGGCCTGATTATCCTGGCCACCGCCGGTTTCTTTGTGCCGCTGCGCATCAACCATCCCGTCTGGATGCTGGCATTCCTGTTGCTCACGGCGGTCACGTTCAGCCTGTTCGGCTTCATCATTGGCATTTGGGCCGACAATTTCGAGAAACTGCAGGTGATCCCGCTGCTCATCATCACGCCGCTCACGTTCCTCGGCGGCAGTTTTTACTCCATCAGCGTCCTGCCGCCGATGTGGCAGACGTTGTCGCTCTTCAACCCGGTGGTGTATCTCGTCAGCGGGTTCCGCTGGAGTTTCTACGGCGTTGCCGACGTCGACGTGAGTCTCAGTCTGTTCATGACACTATTGTTTCTGGGGGCGTGTCTGCTCACCGTGTGGTGGATCTTCCGCACCGGCTACCGCCTCAAAAACTGATCCAACCTATGACGACCTAGCTCATGTTGAAGAAAAAGGGCGGCCTTTGCGGGCCGCCCGTCAGGGAACGCGAAACCTCTTGGATATTCTTGAATCCAGTCGGCGCCGAGTCGGCGGCGTCATCGTGACTGGACCATGTCGGAATTGCGACAGCGGCGGTGACGCTAAAACAGAACAACCACCGCTGCCCAATGTCCTCGACTGAGGACCGGACTGATCCTAACCGCGACGGCTTAAGAGAGTGTGTCATTGCAAGTATATGAATCGACAGCGGGGCGCTGGAGCGGCTGTAGTGTGGACGCTCCTGGGCGTCAGGGTTCCGAAGTGTGCCCGGCCACCCTCGTGACGACCACTAACGCCACGCCCATTGTTGTCCGCTCCCCGCCCTTATAGCTCCGAGCTTTGATCGCTCTCACCCACCTCCTATATGCGAGCGAAGGCGGTCGGCACGTCCGGTGACATATGACCAGGATGCGTTCAGGCGCAGCGCGCATGCCGCGAACGCTTCCTGTGGAGGTGTGAAATGACCAAATCTCGGCAAGACTTGACAATCGATCACGTCGTTCCCGGCGCCGCCGAGCACGAGCCACGCTCCAGCTATGGCCAGGTTCCCGGCGAGGAGCTGCCCGGGGCCATCTACGTTTCTATTCTGATGTCGTTTGCAGGTCTGATGGCGGCCTCTTGGTTGCTCTTCGACCGCAGCGATGAAATTGGCCTCGATCTGCTCATCGGCACTGTGCTGTTCGCAGCCATGCTCGGCCTGCCGGTCGTGCTCGGCTGGATGGTGTCACGACGCACAGCGGTGGATGGCCGGCGATCCCGCACACAGCTGGGCACGCACGTCGAGATCTACACCGGCAGGCTCAGCAGTGGGGAGGCTTGGCTGCAAATCCTCCTGATCCCCTTAGCCATGGCCTTGGCCGCCGTCGCCATCGGGCTAGTGAGCGTCATGGTCAGCTGACGCTCGCTGGGCCGGCTACGTCTAGACGTGACAGCATGCCCAGTGAGGCGCCTCAGGAGCGGGCTGCGATCCGCGAAGGAGAGAAAGGTGCGAGATCAAGGGATGCGGTGCCGGTGGTGATCAGCGCAGCCAAGGCTTCGGCTGTTCCCGGTGCGTTAAGCATTCCCCAAACGGAGTGCCCGGTGGCAACGTAAGTGCCCTCCAACTCAGGCACCGCGCCGATGACCGGCAGACCGTCCCGCGCGATCGGCCGATAGCACGCCTGCTCGGCAATCACTTTTGCCCGAGCAAGCTGCGGCACGAGCCGAACCGAGATTTCGCGCAGCTTCTCGCACCCACCCTCTTCAGGGCGAACCTGAGCTGAATCGATCGGCAGCGCTGCTGTACCCGATAGTCCGCAGACGTAAAGAGAGCCATCCGCGCGCGGTACGATCTCGGGCGTCAGCACTGTGCCGTCAGTGTCTTCGAATTCGGCAAAGACGGCCTCGGGCGGTAACGGCGCCTCGGGTTTGAAAATGATGCTGTGGCCCTTGAGGCCATAAATCGGCGGCAGAGGCACCCACTGAGCGGCAACAGGGGACCACGGCCCCATGGCAAGGATTACGGCGTCGGCCAGGATTTTACGGCCGTTATCGAGAACCACGCCCGCCACGCGCTTGCCACCGTCTGTCCTATGCAACTGGGCAACCGTTGCGATCTCCAGTTTTCCGCCTTGAGTTAGGGCCGCCTTCATCAGCGCCCGCGTGAACCCTTCCGGATCCAATTGAGCCGTGGTTGCGGTGGTTGCTAGTTGACTGCGGTGTCCGGCATCAGGGGTAAGCCAAGGGGCAAGGTGGCTGTTCTTTGCGGAATTAAGGGAGCGCCGGATGCTCACGGCTGCACTGAACGTATCAACCTTGCGATATCCGTAGGCATTGCCGAGCTGCTCTGCCCAAATCTCGTGAAGATCGAAACTTCGCTGCGCCAGTGCCGCGACTGGCGTGCCGTCGCACCAGTCGCGGGCCAGAAAGCCCGCCGACTTGCCGGACGCGGCGCCAGCGACGCGCCACCTCTCAACAACAGTGACGGCAACCCTCCGTCGGGTGAGCTCAAAAGCAGCAGCGGCGCCGACCACGCCGCCCCCGCAGATTACGACATGCATCGCCGGCACCCACTTGGTCCACATCTAGTGTCCCGAAGTTCGGCTAACCGCGATACCAAGTACCGCAGCGAACTTCGGTCAAAGGGACACTAGTCTCATAGACTTGTATGTGTGATTCAGATGGAGAAATTCGAATTCCTCGATCATCGCACAATAGAGCAGCGCTTACAGGTTCAATGGATCGCAGGCTCGGGAACCGGCTTCCCGAAGCTGGTTTCCAGAAAATCGAAATCGCAGCCATCATTGGCCTGCTTGATATGCCGTGAAAACATCCAGCCGTAGCCGCGTTCATAACGGGTCGGTGGCGGCTTGAGCCCAGCGCGCCGCCTCTCCATCTCGGCATCCGGGATGTTCAGAGCAATCGTGCGCTGCGGGACATCGACCGTGATGGTGTCACCTGTCTGAACGAGGGCCAGCGGACCGCCCACGTAGCTCTCCGGCGCCACGTGCAGGATGCACGCACCATAGCTCGTGCCCGACATGCGCGCGTCCGAGATACGCACCATGTCGCGCACGCCTTGGCGCACCAGCTTGGTCGGGATCGGCAGCATGCCCCACTCGGGCATTCCCGGACCACCCTGCGGGCCGGCGTTGCGCAGCACAAGCACATGATCGGCGGTGACGTCGAGATCTTCGCGATTGATGTTCTTCTTCAATTCCTCATAGGTATCGAAAACCAGCGCCGGCCCCGTGTGCTTGAGAAACCGTGGCTCGCACGCGCTCGGCTTGATGACGCAGCCGTCCGGCGCAAGGTTGCCCTTGAGCAACGCAAGCGCCCCCTCCTGATAGATTGCCTTGTCGAGTGGCCGGATGACATCGTCGTTGTAGACGGTTACGCCCTCCAGGCTGTCCGCCCACGTTCCTCCGCTCGCGTTGATCTGCGACAGGTCCAGATGTGATGTCAGCCGCGACATGAGGCCGAGCAGGCCGCCCGCGAGGTAGAAATCCTCCATGAGGTACTGTTCGCCCGAAGGTCTGATGTTGGCAATCACGGGGATTTTGCGGCTCGCCGCGTCAAAATCCTCGAGTGTGATGGCATGTCCCGCTCGCCGGCCCATGGCCAGGATGTGGACGACCGCATTGGTCGAGCAGCCCATCGCCATGGCGACGTTGATGGCATTTTCAAACGCACCGCGTGTCATGATGCGCGCCGGCGTGAGATCCTCCCAGACCATGTCGACGATACGCCGGCCAGCCGCTGAGCACATGCGTACGTGATTGCTGTCTGCCGCGGGGATCGACGAGGTTCCGGGTAGGCACATGCCCAGCACGTCTGCGAGTGCGGTCATCGTCGCCGCAGTCCCCATGGTCATACAGACGCCGTACGAGCGCGCAATACCCGTTTCCATCTCGGCCCAGTCCTTGGCCGAGATGTTTCCGGCGCGGCGCTCGTCCCAGAACTTCCAAGCGTCGGAACCTGAGCCGAGAGT
>CADEFX010000254.1:0-3878 GCA_902826715.1 uncultured Hyphomicrobiales bacterium
GGCCTCGCCGTGGGCCGCACGATGGTCGCCATCCTCGAGAACTACCAGGAGGCCGACGGCTCCGTGACCCTGCCCGACGCGCTCGTGCCGTACATGGGCGGCCAGAAGAAGATCGAGAAGGTGGGTTAGGGGCGCGCACTTGAGACGGCGCGCTCGCCCGGCTCTCGTGTCATCCTCGGGCTCGTCGCGAGGACCCATCCATCGGCATGCGCGATGGTTGGTTGGCGGCTGATTGCGGTCCGGCTGTCGCTCCAACGCGTGTCCGGACACGCGGCGCGATGGGTCCTCGGGACAAGCCCGAGGATGACACCGGCAGGTGAGGCGCAGGCGGAATACACCTTGAGCGCCGAAGCGGAACATGGCGGCGTTTGCATCGCCGACAACCTGCTCTAAGGTGCCGGCCATGCGCATTCTCCTTACCAACGACGACGGCATCGACGCGCCGGGGCTGCAGGCGCTGCGGGTAATCGCGGGCGAACTGTCCGACGATGTGTGGGTAGCGGCGCCGGAGACGAACCAGTCGGGCTCGGGGCATTCGCTGTCGCTCAACGAGCCGCTCAGAATGCGCGAGGTTTCCGAGCGCGTGTATGCCGTGCGCGGCACGCCCACCGACAGCGTCATCATGGGCGTGCGGCACGTGCTGAAGGACAAGGCGCCCGATCTCGTGCTGTCGGGCGTCAATCGCGGGGCCAATGTGGCTGAGGACGTGACGTACTCGGGCACGATTGCGGGCGCATTCGAAGGTACGCAGCTCGGCATCCGCTCGCTGGCGCTGAGCATGGCCTTCGGCTTCGAGCGGCGCGAGATGCCGCGCTGGGAGACGGCCATCGCGCACGCGCCGGGGTTGATCGGCAAGCTGCTGGCGGAGGAGTGGCCAGCGAGCGTGCTGATGAACGTCAACTTTCCCGATTGCGCGCCGGACGCCGTGGCTGGGCTCAACGTCACGCGGCAGGGCAAGCGCGACCAGAACCTGCTGCTGATCGACGAGCGGGCCGATACGTGGGGCAATCCGTACTACTGGCTGGGCTTCGAGCGGCGCCGCTCCAATCCGGCCAAGGACACCGATTTGTGGGCCATCTACAACAACCACATCTCTGTGACTCCGCTGTACATGAACCTCACGCATGCCGAAATGCGTGAACGGCTGGCGGGCACGCTGAAGATGTGAGGTTGTGGCGAACCTGTGATTATTCGCCGCCAAAACGTCGCACCGCGGCCTACACTTTCACATAATCGAGCATTACGACGTTGACTGCCGATGTGCGCTCGTGTGGCGCAAGCAAGACGCATCGCATTTGCCCGGGTGGCACGGGCGGACGATGCGGGTCGCATACCGGCGGGGTGCGGGGCGAAAGTTGCGGGAGGACCCACGGCCATTAAGGCCGTCTTAACGAATTAATGGTTAAGATAAGGTGGGTTCAGAGGTGTTCATCATGTTGCGTACACAGTGTATCCGCGAATTGCGCGCTTGCGGCTCCCGTTTGGCTTCAGGTGCGGTTTTGATTTTGGCGACAGCGGCGGGCGGCTGCAGCGCCGACCTCGCCCGGTTCGATTTTCCATCCTCGAATTATGCGCCCGAAGGTCGCTCCACGGCGGCAATCGGGACGACGCCGAGCCAGCCGGTCCGGCGCAGCAATGCCGGCGCCCCCATCGATGACGACATCGATAACCCGCGTCCATGGGACCGGGGCGAGGCGCCGTCGCGCGGATCGGGCTACGGCAACGAGCCGCAAGGCCGGAGCTATCGCCCGGACGATCGCAGCTCTTATGGCGGGCCATCTTCGGGGCAGGATGCGCGCATCGCGGCTCTGCCGCCGCCGCGGGATCAGGCCGCGGACAGCAAATACAACTATCGGCGCGAGCCGGAGCTGCGCGAGCCGCAGCAGCGCGCGACGCCGTCGTCCCGGCCGTCGTCGACCTATGCTCCGTCGTCTGATCGAACCGAGCCGATGTCGAGCCCGGCGTCGTCCTCCGCCAACACGATCGAGGTGAAGCCGGGCGACACGCTGACAAGCCTTGCCAAGCAGCATCGCGTTTCGGTGGCCGAGCTGATGGCGGTCAACAATTTGCAGAGCCCGGTTTTGCGTCCGGGGCAGCAGATCGCGCTGCCGGCCGGCAAGCGCGTCGTGACGCAGCGCATTCCCGTCACGACGCAAGCATCCGTGCAGATGACGCGTGAGGCAATCGTCGAGGAACGTCCGCGGCTAACGTCCGCGCCGTCGCCTATTGCGGCAACAACGGGTGGCGCTGCGTCTGATTGGCACGGTACGCACACGATCGCGTCAGGCGAGTCGCTCTATGGCATCGCGCGCAAGCACAACGTGAAGGTGGCCGAGCTGCAGGAGGCCAACGGCATCGCCAATGCGATGCGGATTCGCCCCGGCACGGTCATCAAGGTGCCGGGCAACGGCGCGGCGGCCCCCAAGACGATCGTCCCGGTGCGCTCGCACACGGAGACGGCCGGCGGTGGAGCGATGCCGTCGCTCGGAGGAGGCTCGCCGATCAAGCCCCGCATCATCAACAGCGATACGGGCGGCGACGCTGCCGAGCCCAAGCGCGTGGCATCGCTCGGTCCTTCCGAAAAAACGGCGACCGATGCGTCGTCCGGCGATACCCAGCCCAAGAGCGAAGCAGCAAACTCTCCCGCGCATACGCCAAAACTCACAGGCGGCAGCGGCAAGTTCCGATGGCCCGTCAAAGGCAAGATGATTGCCGGTTTCGGCGTGCGTCCCGACAAGTCCCACAACGACGGCATCGACATCTCCGTGCCGCAGGGCACGGAGGTGATGGCCGCTGAGGGCGGGGTCGTCGCCTACTCGGGCAACGAACTCAAAGGCTACGGCAATCTGATTCTCATTCGTCACGATGGCGGATGGGTGTCTGCCTACGGCAACAATGACCAGCTGCTCGTCAAGCGCGGCGACAAGGTCAACCGCGGGCAGACGATCGCCAAGGCGGGCAATACCGGTGCGGTCGACAGGCCGCAGCTGCACTTCGAGCTCAGGCAGGATTCCAAGCCGATCGACCCGCTGCCGCACATGGAGAGGCAGTAGACGGAACGCGCGTCATTCCGCTGACACAGTGCTGCGCTATCAAGATCGCACGAGATTGATCGTGTGGGTGCTGCACCAAGTGGCCCCATGCGGTCGGTGAGACAGGAAGGCCCGCGTTCGCCAGCGCGGGCCTTCGCATTTTCGCCGGGCCGGGCAAAGGGACTTCAATCAACCTTGAGTTTGTGGCCCAAGCGGCCGGCGAGATCCTGGATGAACTGCCAGGCAACGCGGCCCGAGCGCCCGCCGCGTGTCATGCTCCACTCCAAGGCGTCGCGCACGAGATCGGCGTCCTTCATCTTCAGGCGGTGATAGGCCGCGTAGCCGCGCACCATGTCGAGATACTGGTCCTGCGTGCCGTTGTGAAAGCCAAGCCAGAGGCCGAAGCGATCGGACAGCGACACTTTCTCCTCGACCGCCTCCGACGGATTGATGGCGGTGGAGCGTTCGTTCTCCATCATGTCGCGCGGCATCAGATGACGGCGATTGGAGGTGGCGTAGAAGACGACGTTCTCAGGCCGACCTTCGATGCCGCCTTCGAGCACGGCCTTGAGCGATTTGTAGCTCGTGTCGTCGCGATCGAAGGAGAGGTCGTCGCAGAAGACGATGAAGCGGTCCGTGGCACTGCGCATGTGGGAGAGGCAGGCGGGAAGTGAATCGATGTCCTCGCGATGGATCTCGACCAGCTTCAGGTCTGGCTTGTCGCCCTTGCCCAGACCCAACTCCTTTCGCACCTGCGCATGCGAGGCTTTGACGAGCGATGACTTGCCCATGCCGCGCGCGCCCCACAGCAGGGCGTTGTTGGCGGGCAGCCCGCGGGCGAACCGC
>CADEFX010000254.1:3888-6062 GCA_902826715.1 uncultured Hyphomicrobiales bacterium
AGAAGACTATGAGTCGATGGGCGCTTGGACGGATATGCGCGAGGCACGGCGGCAGAGAGGCGATGTCCTCGCGGTGAATTTCGACGAGCTTCAGATGGCGCTTTGTTCTCGCCCCCGAGACGTCACGGCACACGTCGGCATGCGCGGCCTTCACCAGCGAGGACTTGCCCATGCCGCGCGCACCCCAGAGCAGGGCGTTGTTGGCCGGCAGGCCATCGGCAAATCGGCGGGTGTTCTCCAGCAGCTGATCTGCTGCGTGTTCGATGCCTTTGAGCAAGGCGAGGGGCTGGCGGTTGACATGGCGCACGGCCATGAACGCCTCGGGATCGGCCTGCCACACGAAGGCTTCGGCCGCGTCGAAATCGGGTGCGGGTACCGCGGGCGGAGCCATGCGCTCGAGCGCCGCCGCGAGGCGATCGAGGCGTTCGAGCAGGGCCTTTTCGTGTGACATCTGCGACGGGCTCCGGGGCAGCGGGGAGTGAAGAAACGTGGCTTCTATAAACGAGGCGTAACGTCGCGTCACGCTACGGAAGATGCCCGCCGGCCCAGCGGGACAACGTATGGTCAAGCCCGTCCGATCAAGGTGACCCGAAAAGGTTGCAATCAGGGTGCGCGAGACTATAGTCCGGCCCAATTCACGCCCGCGCCAGGTTGCGGCTCGACGCTTCGGGCGGGTCGGGTCATCTTTCTCCTGGTAATCTTAGGATGCTATTGATGTTCATCACTCCGGCCTATGCCCAGGGCGCCCTTGGCGGCAGCGATTTTATCGTCCAGTTGTTGCCTATCTTGCTGATGTTCGTGATCTTTTACTTCCTGCTTCTTCGCCCGCAGCTACAGCGCATGAAAACGCACCGAGATATGGTGTCCAACATCCGGCGCGGGGATACGGTCGTGACGTCGGGCGGGATCATCGGCAAGGTGACGAAGGTCAAGGACGACGGCGAGATCGAGGTTGAGATTGCCGACAACACGCGCGTGCGGGTCGTGAAGGGCACCGTCAGCGAAGTGCGCGTCAAGGGCGAGGCGGTCAAGGAAGCCCAGTAGCGCCGCTTACGAGCTGGGCAGTCCGGCACGGCCGGCGCCGTACGAGGTCCGCAAGGTCATGCTGCATTTCACCCGCTTCAAGACGATCGCCACGGTGGCGTTATGCCTGCTCGGGCTCCTGTTCGCGCTGCCGAATTTCTTTGCCAAGGAGACGGTGGCGTCATGGCCGAGCTTTATTCCGCACAGGCAGATTCCTTTGGGCCTCGACCTGCAGGGTGGCGCGCATCTGCTGCTGGCTATGGATACGGATGCGCTGCGCAAGGACTGGCTCGACAACCTGCGTGCCGATGCACGGCGCCAACTGCGCGATGCCAAGATCTATCCTTCAGCAATTGGCGTCTCGGGCGGCGGGGTGCAGGTGCGCATCGACAAGCCCGACGAGGTCGACAAGGCGGTGACCGAGTTGCGCAAGCTGGCGCAGCCGATCGGGTCGGCGGTGATGGGAAGCACTGGCAACGACCTCGATGTGGCTAAAGGCGATGGCGGGCTCATCACGCTGACGCCGACGCCGGCCGGATTGCAGCACCGCATCAGCAGTGCGGCAAGTGCCGCCATCGAGACGGTGAATCGCCGTGTCAACAACCTGGGCACGGCGGAGTCGACCGTCGTGCGCCAGGGTCGCGACCGCATTCTCATCCAGTTCCCGGGCCTGCAAGACACCAAGCAGCTCAAGGAATTGATCGGGCAGACGGCCAAGCTGACATTTCATGAAGTGCATCCCCAGATGTCGGCCGAGCAGGCTGGTGCATCGCGCGTGCCGCAGGGCTTCCGGGTTTATCCGTCGGGGGAAGGTGACGGCGCATCCTATCTGCTGCGCGATTCCCCGATCGTGCAAGGTGATGACTTGACCGATGCGCAGCCAGGTTTCGATCAGCGGACCAACGAGCCCATCATTTCATTCCGCTTCAACCAAGCGGGTGCGCGACGGTTCGGGAACTTCACGCGTGACAACGTCGGGCGGCCCTTCGCAATTGTTCTCGATGACAAGGTGCTGTCCGCGCCTGTGATCCGCGAGCCTATTCTTGGCGGCTCCGGCCAGATTTCCGGCAGCTTTACGGTGGAAAGTGCCAATACGCTTGCAGTGCAGTTGCGATCGGGCGCTTTGCCGACCAAGCTGACGATCGTCGAGG
>CADEFX010000255.1 GCA_902826715.1 uncultured Hyphomicrobiales bacterium
GCGTGCGCCCAGCTGGATCGTGCAAATCGACGCTCACATCGATTGGCGCGACGAACGCGATGGCGAGCGCATGGGATGGAGCAGTCCCATGCGGCGGGCATCGGAGATGCCGTGGGTGGAGGGTATCGTCCAGATCGGTGCGCGCGGCGTTGGCAGTGCCCGGAGCGCGGACCTGATGGCGGCGCGCCAATGGGGCGCCAAGATCGTAACGGCACGTCAGATGCATGCCAGCGGAATGCAAGCCGCACTGGATATGGTTCCAACCGGCGCGAAGACGTTCGTGACCCTCGATTGCGATGGGCTTGATCCGAGCGTCATGGCGGGCGTCGGCGCGCCGGTGCCGGGCGGACTCGGCTACTGGGACGTCCTGGCCCTATTCGAAGAGATTGCCGCACGTACGCGTATTGCAGGCTTCGATATCGTCGAGCTGGTGCCGGAGCGGGACGTTGGGGGACTGTCAGCCCTCATGGCGGCGCGCTTCGTCACGCTTGCCATCGGTGCCATCAACCGCTCAGCTCGTCCGTTGTCATCGGGTACCTGATCGCTTCAAGAGCCGGCGGCAGTCGCGTCGCCGACTCTTTCTCCCCGCAAAGCCTACAGCGATCCGCCCGATTTCGCGCCTTCGGGAAGTGCAGCGCGAGATGCAGGGTTGTCGGCCGATGTCGTACTCGGCGCTTGGGTCCGGCTGTCCGGTACGGGTGTAGTCCCGACGGCCCACCAGCCGAACGCGATCGCCGCGAGTACGCCAAGAACAATGACCACGGACGTCATCGATCCGGCTGCCGATGACCTCGGCCCGGCAACGCGGCGTTCGATAATTGTTTCCTGTTCTCCATCGACGGGCATGACGCTCTCCAATCTGCCGTTGATTCGTGCAGGGAGAACGAGGTCGCCGGGCAAGCGGTTCCGCATTTCCGAACAAGCCGAAGATATCAAGTCTTCGCGTCGCCCTCCGGAGGCCGGCCGCGCGGGCGCAATATTCGCACGGCGGCGCCCTTCAAGCGCTTCCAGGCATCGCGGTCTCTCTGCTTCGTCTGGACGATGCGACCGCCCGAGGGGCGCCGCTGCAATGTCAGCAACCGGCTATGCAACTCCTGCAGGCCCGGGCGATGGCCCACGCTGATGATGGTGGCCTTCGGCAGTCGCTCGAACAGGAGCGTCATCAGCCGGAATTCGCTGTCAATATCGAGAGCCGCCGTCGCCTCGTCCATAATGATGATATCGGGCTCGCTGATGAGCAGGCGGCCGAAGGCAATGCGCTGACGCTCGCCACCTGACAAGATCTGGTCCCAACGTTCTTCTTCGCTGGTAAGCTTGTCGCGCAGATATCCAAGCCCCACGTCTTTCAGCACGGCTTGCGCCTTATCCGGCGAGAGAAGCGCGCCTTCAACGGGATAAGCGAGCGCGTCTTGCAGCGTGCCCAAGGGTACGTAGGGCCGCTGCGGGATGAACGCGACCTTGGCTCCGGGCGGAAGGAGAATGCGACCCTCCCCCCACGGCCACAGGCCGGCAATGGCGCGAATGAGCGTGCTCTTGCCGGAGCCCGACTCGCCGCCTAGGAGCACGCGCTCGCCTGGCTTGATGGTGATGTCGGCATCGTCGATGACGACGCGCCCGTCGCGGTGGACGATGGACAGGTCGTCGAGCTGGATGTTCTGGTCGCTGCCGTTCTCGATGGCGATGCCGATAGTGCCCTCTCCTTCATCATCCATCTGATCGAGGGCGACATTGAGTTCCTGCACCCGTCGCGCGGACGCGGACCACTCCGCGAGGCGTATGAAGTTCTCCGCAAACCAGTTGAGCGCCGTGAGAACGGCCGTGAAGGCGGCGGCGGCCTGCATCACCGAGCCGAGCGTCATCTCGCCGGCGAGGTATTTGGGCGCCGACAGCAGCAGCGGGACGATGGGCGCAAAAAAGGAGTTGCTGTTGAGGATCCAGGTGAGGTGACAATTCTGCCGGACGACATGCATCCAGCGCTTTACGGCGTCGGCGTAAGTTTCGGTCAGCCGGTCGCGTTCGTCATCGGCACCTTTGATGAGGGCGATGCTTTCGGCATTTTCCCGGACGCGCGTGAGCTCGTAGCGGAATTGCGCCTCAGCCTCGTTCTTGGCAGCCACATGGTCCACCAAAGGTCTTCCGATCAGGTACGTCAGCAGCGATATGCACGCGGCATAGACAACCGCGGCAATGGCCAGATAGCCGGGAATCCAGACCGACGAACCGCCGATCGGCAGCGCAATGCCCCCGCCCACCACGAACAGGATGCTTACGAACGCGATGGCCGACAGCAGGGCGTTTATGAAGCCGGCGGCGAACTCCACGACGGGCTCTGTCGCCATGCGCACGTCGTCCGCCATGCGGTATTCCGCGTTGAGCTGCTCCTCGTCGGTGATTGCGAGGCGGTAGTAGCGCTGGTCCGAGAGCCATCGCGCCAACAGGACCTCGGTGACCCATTGACGCCACTTGACCTGCAGCGTCATGCGGCACCGGACCATACCCACGGCGAAGGCAGCTCCCGCCGCGACGAGGGCGACGATCGTTATAAGAGCCAGGCGCAGCGTGGTGCCGTCCTTGGCTTCGAGGGCGTCGAAGAACCACTTGTTCCAGCGATTGATGCCGACGTTGACGGCCAGATTGGCCAGCAGGAGCATCAGAGCCGCGCCCGTCCAGAGCCAGGCGGTGCGCCGGCCCGGACCCGTCCAGAAGCCCGCGGCGCGCGACAGGAAGTGCCGCGCGCCTTCGCTCGCAAGCGGCTTTTTCACCGTGTCTTCGGTCATCAAGACGCCTCTTCAACCAAGCTCAACCCCTCACGGCCTGGGCGCCGGGACGCAAACAAACGGGGGAAGCATCGGTTGGGTTCCCGGCGCGAACCAGCTATGCAGCCACGGGGGCATTGCCCTCCGCGGCGTCAGCATACATTGGAGCCGGAGAGAAGCCGGTTTTCCGTCAACCGCAGGCCACGGCGTAGATGTCTTTCACCTGGCCCGGAAGCGGCATGGAGGCCCAGGTCTCGCCGCCATCCTGGGTGCCGAAAACCTCGCCCTCGTAACGCGCCCCGATATAAACTTGGTTGGGGTCGGTGTGATGCAGTCCAACGGACATGATCGTGCCGTGCACCTGCACCTTGTCGAAACGCTTCCACGTCTTGCCAGTGTCCTGACTGCGATAGATGCCCCCATCCTTGCTGGCGGCAGCAACGCTCAGGGCGGCGTACATGGTCTTGGGATCCTGGGGCGCCACCTTCACGTCGCGCCCATAGGTGATGGGTGAGAAGCGCTTCATCTCCATGTCCTGCCAAGTCTTGCCCTGATCGGCGCTGCGGAACAGGCCCATGCGGCAGGCGAGGACCACGGCATCGGGATCGGCAGCGCTGATGGTGATGGCGTGGCCGTCCAGCATGCCCTCGGCGAACGTGTCGGTGACGATCTTGCTCTTGAGATGCGGCAGCTCGGACAAGCGGATGAGATCGGCGCTGCAATCCGACCAGGTCTCGCCGCTGTCCGTGGTGCGGATGACGCCGTTCACCTCGAGAGCCGCATAGATCTCATCAGGCTTGGTCGGATGCTGCGCCATGCGCATGACACGCACGGCGAAGGGAGCAGTGGCACGGTCCTTGATGCCGGGATTGGGGAGACGGCGCCAGCTCTGGCCCGAGTCGTCGCTGCGGTAGACATCAACCGGCGAGGCGCCGGCGAAGATGCGCTTGGGATCGCGGCTGTCGACGAGGAACGACCACACCTGCTTGCCCGTGTCGGCAAACGTCGTGCGATTGAACGTGGCGCCGCGATCGGTGCTGCGATAGACGCCATCGGCCGTGCCGGCGAGAACGATGTCGGGATTCTGCGGATGCACGAAGACGGTGAAGGTTTCGATATCGGGCAGGACATGGGCCCATTGCCCGCCGTTCGCCGCCCGGCGGAAGACGCCCACGGCACCGGAGGCTTCAGGGCGCCCTACGTATCCGGCGACGCCGACGAAAACGTTCGATTGAGCTGCCATGGACGATCCTCCTGTTTTTTGATTGGTGCCAGCGTATGGCATCCCGCCGTGTTGCGCCAGCAGGTGCACGCATTTCCGTCAGAATTCCCAGTCGTAATCGCGGCGCCAACAAACATAACGATCGAACCGGGAGGATGTCTTATGGCCACTGAGCAATCACGCCCCGTATCACGGCGTAGCATCATGAAGGGCATCGGTGCCGGCATCGGCACGGTGGCGCTGGCGCACAATGCCCTCGCGCAGACGCAGACCGGTCCCGCGACCCCGCTCAGCACGGTCACGAGTCCGCCGCGTGACTTCGGCCCGAACGGCGCACCCACGACGTACTTCACAGATCCTGACGTGCTGGCGGTCGATCCCGTCTTCAACGGCTACGCGCAGCCCAACAGCGCCATCCAGCGGCTCTGGACCGGAGCGTTGTGGTCGGAAGGGCCAGCCTGGAATGCGCTGGGCAACTATCTCGTTTGGAGCGACATCCCCAAGAATCGCCAGCTCCGCTGGCTGGAAGATGACGGACACGTCAGCGTATTCCGCCTGCCGTCCAACAACTCCAACGGCAACACGTTCGATTTCCAGGGCCGGCAGTTGTCCTGCGAGCACCTCACGCGGCGGGTGGTGCGCTATGAGCTCGATGGCTCGGTCACGATTTTGGCCGATGCCTATCAGGGCAAGCGGCTCAACTCGCCCAACGATGTGGTGCCGCATCCGGACGGCAGCTACTGGTTCACCGATCCGCCCTACGGCGGGCAACTTTACGAAGGCGCGCCGGACGCGGCGGGAGGTCCAAGCAATACGGCGGGACGTTTGAAGAATCGCCTCGGCCAGGCAGCGGAAATCGGTACTGCCAAGCGCGAGCTGCCGACCCAGTGCTATCGCATCGATCCCAGCGGCCGCGTCGATCTGGTCGTCACCGAGGACCAGGTGCCCGATCCCAACGGCCTGTGCTTCTCGCCCGACTACAAGAAGCTCTACGTCGTGAGCACCGGAAAGGGGCCGGGCGACACGGGGCCCGGCGGCAAGGGCGAGATTTATGTTTTCGACGTCGGCAGTGATAACAAGCTGTCCAACCGCAAGCTGTTCAGCGACTGCATGGTGGACGGCGTGAAGTGCGGCCCTGACGGCCTGCGCTGCGACGTGGACGGCAACGTCTGGTCCGCGAGTAACGCCGGCCGCGCCGTGGGCTACAGCGGCGTGATCGTGTTCAATCCCGAGGGCAAGCTCATCGGCCGCATCCGTTTGCCGGAGATCTGTGGCAACGTCTGCTTCGGCGGCCCCAAGCGCAACCGGCTTTTCATGGCGGCAAGCCAGTCGCTCTACGCCGTCTACGTGAATACGCAAGGTGCGGCGCCGGGTTGACGGTATTCATGCGTCAGGGGGTGGCGCTAGGTGGCGTATAACGTCACGCCGGTAGCGCCTTGCCGCGCGCACATGCGTTGGACGACGCGCGCCGTGCTGGACAAGGTGTCATCGGTCGACGTTTACTCCGGATCGTCGGCGACATCTTTCCGGGTCTAGCGATCAACTGGTCAGAGGTGGTTTTCGTACATGGCGCGCAATCAGATCACGGGCCGCTCGGCGTTCCTGGCCCTGCTGAAGGACGAGGGCATTTCGCATCTGTTCGGCAACCCCGGGACGACGGAATTGCCGATCATGCATGCCCTGAAGGAGCATCCGGATCTGACTTACGTCATGGCCATGCAGGAAAGCCTGGTGGTGGCCATGGCCGATGGCTTCGGGCGTGCGTCGGGCCAGCTCACGGCGTGCAATGTGCACGTGGCGCCGGGGCTCGGCAACGCCATGGGCTCGCTCTACAACGCCAAGTTCACCGGCACGCCGATGATCCTCACGGCCGGACAGCAGGAACAGGGCCACGGCCTGACCGAGCCGCTGCTCTATGCGCCGTTGGTTCCCATGGCCGAGCCGCTGGTGAAGTGGGCGGTCGAGGTGACGCGGCTCGAAGATCTGCCGCGCATCGTGCGCCGTGCCGCCAA
>CADEFX010000256.1:0-2213 GCA_902826715.1 uncultured Hyphomicrobiales bacterium
TATGGTTTCGCGCAGCAGCAAGTTACCCGGTGAACACTTCGCGAAAGCCTCATCGTAGCCAATCTTGAAAAGCCAGAAGCGCCCCTCCGTTTCCACAGCCAACTGCATGGCAATCGCCTTGCCGTCGATCCTCAAAAAACAGAGTCGCAATATCCCGGCTTCGCTCGCAAGTTGTGCATACCGGCTATAGAAATCCGCCAGCTTCCGATCAATCGCGATGGCCGTGCCCGATCTCCCCTTCCATCCGCGTGCCTCGATGGCCATGGCCTCGTCCAGGAGCAATCCCACGTCCTCCGTGCGCGGTTCGAGAATCTCGAAGGTCACCTTGCCAAGTTTCTCGGCGCTGCGCTGCATGCGGCGAAAATCGGAGCGCCGGCGTGCATTGAAGTTCTGTTCCGGCTCGAGCCAGCCGTCGCTAAGAGTAATATAAGGACTTCCGCGCATCGACAAAGGTTTGGCGACGACAAGCCCCCGCCCGCGGTATGCCCCTCTCAACGCAGGAAGAAACGGTGTGTCGGCAAGGTAGTGCCCAAAATTCAGCGGCAAGCCCAGTCTTGCCAGACCGGTAGCCATTTCGGCCAGGGCTTCGGCATCACGATAATGGACCTCGACCGACTCACTTAGCTCTTCCGCACCCAACAAGCGCAGGCGACGCGGACCGCTGATGCTCGGTGCCAGAGGCGCCAGAGCATGAGGTTGATCAACGGGCCCGACGGTCACGACGTTCACGCGCTGGCCAGCGCAGACTGTTTCCGCCGCTGCCCGCACCCAGATGTGCTGCTGCATCGGCGTGCGCCGGTCGGGCGCGACACTCTCCCATGCGGTCGGAGAGAAGCTGCTGAAGTCAACGACGCGGGCGCTGGCGTGGTTCATGGGACCCTATGCGACGCGTTGTGCCAAAATGGCGGTGTGGGCACAGGGATATGTCCGCGCACTAAAGGCTCGCGACTTGCGGCGTCAGCCCCATGTCGTTGAGGCTTTGGCGAATCTCCGGCTCGTACACTTCGTTCATGACGATGACGAGGTCGGGGCGGAGTTCCACCAAGTCCTGGGGTGGTACGATGCGATGCCCAGTTTTCGGCATGAAATGGTTATGACGATAGGGGTTGATGTCGGTGACACATTCGACCAGATCACCCTCGCCGAGCCTGGTCAGGAACGAAACGGCCTTCGATCCCGAACCCCAGAGCGCGACCGTCTTGCCGTCCCGCTTCGCCGTCTCCAAGCGCGTCCGCCATGGTGAAAACTTGGCTTCGCATCTGCTCGAGAACGTGGAAACCAAATTGGCGACTTCAGACAGGTCATTCTCGAGAGCAAGGGTGGGACTTGGAGCAGCTCCCGCCTTGCGCGGCTTCGCCTCGACCGTCAGGTACTGACCGGCGTATTCGACTTGCAAGTCGAGCACATCAAAGCCCGTACGCCGAAACAAGCGAGCGAGCGAACCCGGCGTAAAGTAAGCGCAATGCTCGTAGTAGACGTCCTCGAATGCGCAATCGCGCAGGATACGAAGTGCCTCCGGAATCTGAAAGAAGACGGTGGTCCCCGTCTGATCTCCCAAGCCCGCGCGCACCGTCGAAACGAACTGCTCGGGATTCGGAATGTGTTCGAGCGTCATCTTGCAGGCGAGGAAATCCACTTTGTGATCGCCGTACTTCTCGGAGTAGAAGTCCGCGATGAACTTCACACGATCCGCCGCCGGACCGGTAATCCGCTCCAGGCGTACTCCGGGATCAATCCCGACGCCGCGGATCGCGCCGAGCTCCGCGAGCAGCATCAGGAATTCGCCCTTGCCGCAGCCGATTTCCAGTACGTCCTTGCCACGCAGGTCGTATTTCTCAATCAGCCTTTCAGCCAAGGCCCTGTGAAAGCGATTGAACGTGCCGGACCAGGCTTGTGTCTCTTCGTAGCGACCCGAATACTCCGTCTTCTTCGGATCAAACGCCGCGTTGAAGATGAACCCGCAAGCGGCGCAGAACCCAAGTTTCATGTCACCGCGCGGATAGCCGCGCGCTTCCGCCTCGGTGTCCAGCAGGATGCAGCTATTGGTCGGCACATCGCACGCTTCATAGAAGATTTTCAGGTTGGCCTGATGGCATGCCGGACATGCGACGTCGCTCGGACCCGCCTTGCTGGTTGAGCGTCGGACATCATTCTGCACAACCATGACTCTACGACTCCGAGTGGCAAATTCGACAGCTGAAGACGTCCACTAA
>CADEFX010000256.1:2223-5939 GCA_902826715.1 uncultured Hyphomicrobiales bacterium
GCCACTAAATAATGCGAGGCTCGGGCACCGGAACGATGAAGCGGCCGCCCAGCGCCCGATACGCCTGTTGCTGGGCGATGATCTCGTCGGCGAAGTTCCAGGCGAGCATGAGAACATAGTCCGGCCGTGCCTCGATCAAGGCGTCCGGTGCCCTGATCGGGATTTTCTGACCGGGCATGAACTTGCCTTGCTTGTGAACGTTACGATCGACCACAAAATCGATGAGATCGGGTCCGATGCCCACGTAGTTGATCATCGTCGCGCCTTTGGCCGCCGCCCCATAGGCAGCGATCGTCTTGCCTTGCGCCTTGAGGTCTCCGAGTAGCTTCAGCAAGGACGTGCGCAGGCCGGCGACCCTTGCGGAGAAATCCTGGAAGTAGGCCAGGGAATCGAGGCCCTGTGCCTTCTCGAGCGCCAAGTGGTCCTTCACGCTTTGCCCCACACGTTCTTGCGGCTCCACATACAGACGCAGCGACCCGCCGTGAATGGATAGGGGCTTGACTTCGTTGAGATACAAGCCGTGCCGCCGAAACAGCGCATCGAGGGCCGTCACGGAGAAATAGCAAAGGTGCTCGTGATAGATGGTGTCGAACTCGACATGATCGATCAGCGGCTTGAGGTAGGGCGCCTCGATCACGGCAACGCCGTTGTCCTTCAGAATAAGTCGGATGCCGGAGACGAAGCCGTTCGTGTCGGCCACGTGGGCAAGGACGTTGTTGGCGTGCACGACATCGGCGCGACGGCCCTCGTCGTGAAGCTTTTGGGCGAATTCGCGGGTAAAAAACGCATTCAGTGTTGGAACACCTACCTTCTCAGCCGCCGCCGCGGGGCCGTCGGCTGGATCTATCCCGAGCACAGGGATGCCGTTGGCCACATAGTTCTTCAGCAGGTAACCGTCGTTGCTCGCCAGCTCGATCACCAGGCTGTCGGACGTCAGGCTTCGGCGGGACATGATGTCCAGCACGTTGGCTTTGGAGTGGTCCAGCAGCGCCTGGGAGAACGACGAATAGTACGGATAATTGTCCGCAAACAATATCTCAGGATCGACCGTCTCCGTAATCTGGACGAGCCCGCAACTCTGGCAGAAGGCAACGTTCAGCGGAAACGTCGGTTCGGGCGATTGCAGCTCCGCCTGTGTCACAAGGCGGTCGGCCAGTGGCGTACTGCCCAAATCGAGGAACGTACGCAAGGATGATGTCTCGCATGATCGGCAAACGCGGATCGTCTGAGACTGACGGCTCACCGTGCCGGCCTGATCACTCATTGCCATCTCCAATGCGCTACGCGGCGCGCGCCGCTTTGGTGCGGCGCAGACTTTCATCAAGCTCCCCCTCGCGAATGAGCTTTTTAATGTGCGCGATGCGCATGAATTTCTCGCCTTCGAATTCTTCCATCGTCAGCCCGACGGACCGGTATGCGTCATAGAGCTGCTCGATACCTCGCCGGCAGGTCCATTGCGGTTTGAAGTTCCGCAGTTTGCGGGCGATATAGTTGCAGTCGACGCGATAGTTGCGCTTGTCCGGTGCTGCGCCCGAAGCAAAGCCGACCTTGCTGCCGGGCACGACATCGCGCACGAGTTCGGCAATTTCCCGGATCTGGTAGTTCTCGGCGGTGGTGCCGACGTTGAAGGCTTCGTTATGTACGACGTCCCGATCTGCCTCCAGCACGGCCACATAGGCGCGCGCAATGTCCTCCACATGCACAATTGGGCGCCATGGAGAACCATCGCTTTTCAGGTGCACTTCGCCCGTCGTAAAGGCCCAAGCGGTCAGGTTGTTGACGACGAGATCGAACCGGATGCGCGGCGACAGTCCATAAGCCGTAGACGCGCGCAGGAACGTTGGACTGAAGGTGCTGTCAGCCATCGGCCGAACCGCCTGCTCAACCTGCACCTTGGATTCCCCATAAGGGGTGACGGGATTGAACGGAGAGTCCTCGGCAAGAAAGTCTTGGCCCGCTGCGCCGTAGTTGCTGCACGAAGACGCGAAAAGATACCGCGGCACCCCCGCAGCCTTCGCCAGCTTCGCAAGCTTCACCGATGCCACAAAGTTGATCTCGCCAGTCAGTTCCGGGCGATAGTCCCCAAGCGGATCGTTGGACAACCCAGCCAGATGGATGACGGCATCCAGCCCCCGCATGTGCTCAACGGTGAGATCCTCGATCGTCACATCGCGGCTGTCCTTGTCCAGCGATCGCATTTCCGCCAGCGTGCCCGTAAAGGTGCACGCCCGGAACAGGTCGCTATCCAGACCGACAACGTTGTGACCGCGCTCCTGCAGCATCGGCGCCAAAACGGAGCCGATGTAGCCGCGATGCCCCGTCAACAGGACTTTCATGTGTACTCCCGCCTATTCCCAAAGCTTCCAAGGGGCTTTTCCGCTATCCCACAAGTTCTGCAGAATCTGCTTTTCCCGCAGGGTATCCATGCACTGCCAGAAAGAGGTGTGCTGATAGGCCATGAGTTGACCATCCGCCGCCAGACGCCGCATTGGGTCATGCTCGAACATGACATTGTCGCCGTCGATGTAGTCGCACACGCCTGGTTCGAGCACGAAGAACGCGCCGTTGATCCAACCTTCTCCGGTTTGCGGCTTCTCTGAGAATTCGACGACGCGCGAGCCGTCGAACTCGATGTGGCCGTAACGCGCCGCAGGTCTGACCGCGGTCATTGTAGCAAGCTTTCCATGGGCGCGGTGGAAGGCAAGGACGTCGTTGAGGTTCACGTCGGCGACGCCGTCACCCCAGGTCATCATGAAGGTGCCGCCGCCCATCCACTCGGCCAGCCGCTTGATGCGCCCGCCCGTCATCGTGTTGAGGCCGGTCTCGACCAGATCGACGTTCCAATTTGGAGCACTGCTGCCGTGTCGCTGGACGACACCCGTGCCGGTATTGACGGACATGCTGCCGCCGAAGGTGCTGAAATCGCGGAACCAGCGTTTGATGTATTCGCCCTTGTAGCCAAGACCTATGGCAAAATCCGTGTGCCCGTAGCTCGCGTATATCATCATGATGTGCCAGAGGATCGGCATACCCCCGATCTCGACCATCGGCTTGGGGCGGATATCGGTCTCCTCGGCGAGACGCGAGCCATAGCCCCCGGCAAGAATTCCGACCTTCATTTCCGCCAAACTCCTTGCTACCGCCCAGCGCAGCAAATGCCAGAACTATGCCACCTGCCAGGTTGATTTTCAGGCACCGGCATTCTGCCGCCCACTCTTGTCCGTTGCAGCGGCCAGTGCCCGCCGCAGCGCCGCTCCTGCGCTCGGCGAGACATAGCGTGCGCAGTCGAGGGCGATACGTCCCATCTGGCGAGGTGTTAATGAAACCCTGGCCACCTGCCGGAGGGCATGGACCGGTTTAACCACATCGGGGTGACGGCGCGCGATTTCGACGAGGTGAGACGCCAGGCCGAGGTGTTCCAGCGACGGGCGGCCGCCGGAGGCGTTCTGCCACCGACTACGCTCTGCGTGATCGACCATGCGAATCGAACGGCGCGGATGCTCCCGATTGTAGAAGATGGCGTCATCCATCCGCAGGCAACGGCCCAACAAGGCCGTCTCCGCGATGAGTGCTCTGTCGGACCCGTAATAGAGTCGGTGCAGCGTGGATTTCCGCAGCGCCGCCATGCGGAACAGGCCAAAGATCGGGAAACACGTGCCGCCCATGGTGATCGCCTTATAGAAACGGTCCTCCGGCCGCTCATCCAGGATGGACGT
>CADEFX010000257.1 GCA_902826715.1 uncultured Hyphomicrobiales bacterium
TGCGGGGCGTTCGCATAACTGTGACGGAAGCAGATGGCGATGGCGGCGTCGCGTCGCAGGGGAATACCTGACGCGACGTTCTTCGCCTCGGCCAAATCGATGGGTTTCAGGACCGTCCCGTCGTAGAGAAGCCGTTCGTCGATCTCGAGAGCCCGCGTGCGCGGCACGAGCGGCGGAGCCTTCTGGGTGCGGATATCGTAAAGGACAGGCCGGTTTGTGCGGCCGATCTCGAGCACATCCTTGAAGCCTTTCGTCACCAGCATCCAGACTTCGGCCCCTTTGCCCTCCAGCACCGCGTTGGTGCCGATGGTGACGCCGTGCACCAGCCGCTCGATCGATTGGATGTCGAGCTGCATGGCTTTCAGAACTTCGAGCACGGCGCGGGTCGGGTCCGTCGGTGTCGACGGCACTTTGGCGAAGGTGAACGCAGCCCTGGTCTGGTCGTAGGCGACCGCGTCGGTAAACGTGCCGCCGACGTCGATGCCGATCCAAAGCATGGGTGGTCCTTTAGTCACTTGCCGATAAACTTCGGATCACGCTTGGCAACCCACGTTTTCATCCGTGAAGTCCGGGTCTGCTAAGCAGCTTTCCCCAATTGGTCCTTGGCGATGGCGCCGCCCTTCATGATGAGGCTGAGCTTGTCGCCCTGGCCGCCCAGCACGCCGATGTCCTTCAGCGGATTGCCTTCGACGACGATCAGGTCCGCGAAGGCACCGGCGGCGACGACGCCTGCGCGGCCAGCAAGACCTGCAAGCTCAGCCGCGTGCACGGTCGCGCTTTGCAGCACCTCGAACGGTTTCAATGCCTGGGCGCGGAGCGAGAACTCGCGCGACTGGTGGCGATGCATGGGACCGAGCAAGTCGGTGCCGTAGGCCATCTTGACGCCTGCGTCGCGATAGATTTCCAGCGACCGCAAGCCGACGCCGCGAACGGTCTCAAGCTTGGCGAGCGAGTCATCAGGGAAGCCGAGAGCCTTGCCTTCCTCCTTCAGGACCTCCAGCGTCACGAGCGTCGGTACGACGAACGCGCCCTTCTCGGCCATGAGACGCGCCGTCGGCGGTTCGATCAGGCTGCCGTGCTCGACGGAGTGGCCGCCGGCATCGATGAACCTGCGGATGGCATCATCGGTGTAGAGATGCCCGGCGACGTAGGTCTGGGCCATGCGGGCCTCCTCGACCACAGCCTCCAGTTCCTCACGCGAGAAGCCATAGAAAGCGATGGGATCGGTTGGGGAGGCGACGCCGCCGTTGGCCATGATCTTGATGAACTGTGCGCCGGCCTTGATCTCCTCGCGCGCCGCGCGGCGGATCTCGGGTACGCCATCCACGACACGGCCGACCGCACCGAGCTTGGATGTGTAGTAGGCCGGCGAGCGGTCGTCGAAGCGGCCGCGGAAATCGGCATGGCCGCCCGTCTGCGACAGGGCTTTGCCGGAGATGACGAGGCGCGGGCCGAGGATCGAGCCTTCCTCAACGGCAACGACCAGGCCGTGGTCGGCGCCGCCGACGTCGCGCACCGTGGTGAAGCCGCGCATCAGCATATCGCGCATGATGTTGACGGTGCGGGCTGCCACCAGCGAGTCGGGAAAGGCGGCGCTGCCGCCGAGGCTGGCGATACCGGCGACCACATGCACATGGCAGTCGATCAGGCCGGGCAACAGCGACTTGCCTTTCAGATCGATGATGCGGGCAGAGGCCGATTTCAGCGGCTTGTCGGAAACTTCCTTGATAAGGCCGCTCTCGACCAGAACGTCATAACCTTCGCGCACCTGCGGCGTGGTGCCATCGATGACGTTGGCGTTACGGAGCAACAGCGGGGCGGGAGCGGAGGTCATGGCTTGCCAGTCCTTTCGGCGAATATCCCGCAAGACGCGGTCTAAAGATAGATCGTGCGGACGATCTCTTCCTGAGAGACACCTTGGCCGACGTCGCCGCGCTCCGCCACCGTGCCGTCCTTGAGAACCAGAAAGCGGTCGGCGGTATCGAAGGCCAGCTTGATGTTCTGCTCGACCATCAGGATGGTGATGCCGCCTTGTTTCAGACGCGCCATGATCTGCGCGATTTCATCGACGAACTTCGGAGCCAAGCCGCCCGACGGCTCGTCGAGCAGCAACAGAAGCGGGCCCGACATCAGCGCGCGGGCAATGGCGACCATCTGCTGTTCGCCGCCCGACATGGTGCGCACGATCTGGCCACGCCGCTCGCCGAGACGCGGGAAATCGCGATAGACGGCAGTCCGGCTCTCGGCTGCCTTGGCGGCGCCGCGCTGCGAGGCGCCGAGCGTCAGGTTGTCTTCAACCGACATATCGGGAAACAGGTCGCGGGCCTGGCTCACCTGGGCGATGCCGTGCCGGAAAATCTGGTGCGACGGCAGGCCGGCGATGTTCTGCCCGTTGAACAGCATGCGGCCGCCGAAAGGCTTGATAAAGCCGCTGACGGCGTTGAGCACTGTCGACTTGCCGCTGCCGTTGGCGCCGAGCAGAACCACGACCTCGCCCTTGCGGACCGAGAAATCCACGCCGAACAAGATCTGCTTGCCGGGATAGCCGGCTTCGATCTTCTCGGCGATGAGCAACTCGTCAGCCATGGCCGAGGTAGGCCTCCAGAACCGCCTTGTTGGAGCGAATGGCGGCGGGCGCATCGTCGGCGATCTTCTCACCGTAGTTCAAGACGACGATCCGGTCGGAAACGCCCATGACCAGCTCGATGGCATGCTCGATGAGCAGAACGCCGATGTTCTGCGTCTTGGCGAGGCGGCGGATGATCTCGATAAGCTGGATGCGGACCGGAGGCGCGAGGCCCACGGCCGGTTCATCGAGCAGTAGCAGGGGCGGATTGGTGGCAATGGCGCGAAGGATCTCGACCATGCGCTGCTGGCCCCCCGAGAGCGTGCCGGCCTGCTGTTGTTCGAGACGGCCAATATCGAGGAGCGAAAGCAGCGAGCGCGCACGTGCCACGGCCTCGCGCTCGGCGCGGCGCGCGTTGGGAAGCCCGAGGACGGTGCCGACGATGCTGGAGCGCACCTCGGAGTGGAGGCCCGCCAGGATGTTTTCGAGCACGGTCAGATGACCGCACAATCCACCGTTCTGGAACGTGCGGCGGATGCCGCGCGCGGAGATATCGTGCGGATAGAGGCCGTCGATGCGCTCCTCGCCCAGGGTAATGCGGCCGGCGGCGAGCGGGACGAAACCGGTTATGGCGTTGAAGAGCGTGGTCTTGCCGGCACCGTTGGGACCGATCACGGCAACGACCTCGCCGGGCCGCACATCGATGCTGACGCCGGTCAGGGCCTTGAGACCGCCGAAGCCGACCGAGACGCCGGTCAGCGTGAGCTGACGCGCGATGGAGGACGAGGCTGTGGCAGGATCAATCACGGTAGTAGGTCTGCCGGAAGAGGGACGTGGCACGTTCCAACAGGGTGGCGAGGCCGCCGGGCAGGAACAGCAATACGAGAATCATCATCAGGGCGATCATCAGCTCTTCGTAACCGGGCAGGTCGCGCAGCAGCTCCGGAGCCATGGTGAGCGCGACGGCGCCGACGATAGAGCCGGCGAGACTGCCCAGCCCACCGACGACCACAATGCCGAAGTGCACAATGAGCTCGAGCAGATTGAACGCTTCCGGCGATACCTGACGCACAAGCACCGCATAGAGCGCGCCGGCGGTGCCGACGACGAAGCCGCTCCAGGCAAAGGCCAGCACCATGTAGAGGGCGGTCGGCACACCCATCGAAGCGGCGGCGAGTTCGTTGTCGCGGATGGCCATGAACGCGCGGCCGACGCGCGAGCGCAGCAAATTGGACGTGGCGGCGATGATGAGCGTGACGATGACGAGAAAGAGATAGAACTTCTGCTTCTCGGTCGCGAGCACCCAGCCGAACAGAACGGGGCGCGGGACGTGTAATCCCATGGACCCCAAGGTCCAGGTCTCGGCATTGATATAGACCCACCGCATCAGCTCACCGAAGGCCAGTGTGATGATGGCGAGGTAGAACGAGCGAATGCCGCGCAGGACCGGGAGGCAAACGAGCGCGCCTGCCAGTCCGCCGGCGATGGAGCCTGCGGCAATCGCCAAGAGCAGCGGCACCTTGTAGTGATACAGCAGGATCGCCGTGGCATAAGCGCCGATGCCGTAGAATGCAGCGTTGGCAAACGCGAGCTGGCCCAGATTCCCCAGCACGATGTTGAAGCCCACGCCGACCAGCACGTACACCAGAATGAGGTTGACGATGTACTGCGTGTAGTCGTTGAGGAAAAAAGGTAGCCCGAGGAGCGCCAGCGGGATGATCCAGAAGATGCGCCGGCTTGGTCCTCCAGTCGTTGGCGGGGCGGTGACGTCGATGCTCGGCTGCATGCAGTCCTACTCAGACGCGGACCACCGCCTGCCGGCCGAAGAGGCCCGACGGGCGGATCAGCAGAACGCCGATGATGATGAGATAGGCTGTGATGTCGATGAGCTTCGAAGAGATGTACGCGCCGACCAGCAACTCGCTCAGCCCTAGCAGCATGCCGCCGACGGCCGCGCCTAGAAACGAGCCGAAACCGCCGAGGGTCATGGCAGCGAAGGCGCGGATCAGGGTTGACGCGGCGAGATCGGGATAAAGCAGGGTCACCGGCGCGATCAGGATCCCCCCGAGCGCGGCCATGGCGGCACCGATGCCCCACATCGTGCCTTGGAACGCGGAAACGTTGATGCCAACGAGCGCTGCACCGCGCTCGGACTGGAACACGGCCTGTGCCGTTTTTCCTAGTCGCGTCGCATAGAAGACGATCGCGAGAATGGCGACGGTCGCAATGACGCTGCCCGTAACGATGAGATCGCTGGGCGCCAGGATCACAGGGCCGACCATGAACGTGCCCTGCGGAAGCACTTTGGGAAACGGCAGCACTTCGCGTCCCCAGACGACGCGCGCAAGGCCGCGCAGCGCGTACCCAACAGCCACCGCCATCATCGCCAGCGCCAGATGCGGGCCGGCCATGATCGGCCGGATGAGGCCCTTGTAGACGGCAACGCCGAAGGCAAAGAGCAGGACTACGGCCAGCAAGGCTGAGATCAGGAACGGCGCGCCGGCGAGAACCACCAAAAGATAGACGACGAAGGCTCCGGCCATGACGAGATCGCCGTGGCCGAAGTTTATGACGGTAGTCGCGCGATAGATCACCGTCATGGCAAGCGCGACGAGGGCATAGAGAGCGCCCTGGGACACGCCGCTGACGAGCAGTTGCGCCAACATGCCGACCGCTTCCCAACTTCGATTCAGCTTGCCGGCGTCAGAACGCGACCTTCTTGCCCCAGGACTCGTAGACCGTCAGCTTACCCGCGTCGTCATAGCCGACGGTGTAGAGTTGGGTCGCACCTTGATGCTGGGTTGGCGAGAACGTCAGCGTGCCGGCCATGACACCGGTGTCGAAATTTGTGAGTTTGTCCATCTCGGCGATGAACTTCTCGCGCGTCAGGTCGCGGCCGATTTTCTCCAGGACGTGCACGATCGCAACAGAGCTGCCGGGACCGTAGAAGCTGAAGTCGGTGAGCTTTTCTCCGGCCGGCAGGTTCGGCTCGATCATCTCGCGCGCCTTCTTGATACCTGGGCCGTCGATCAGATCCTTGAACTGGAAGGCCTGGTAGAAGCCCTTCATGGGCTCCTTGTCGCCGAGCCGCTTCTCCGTGTTCAGGAAGTCGGCACCGAGCGCGCCGTACTTCATCGTGTTGAGGCCCAGCTTGTGGGAATCACGCAGGAACACGACGATCTCAGGCTCGTAGAGAATAGCCACGACGACGTCCAAGCCCGCTTCTTTGAGGCGCAGGACCTGGGCCGTCGCATCCGTCTGCCCGCGCTCAAGCGTCACCTCGGCGGCCGGCGTGACGCCCTTGGTCTTGAGATACTCGACCATCGGATCGCGATAGCCCTTCGACCACTCGTTGGTA
>CADEFX010000258.1 GCA_902826715.1 uncultured Hyphomicrobiales bacterium
TCAATACCGGTGTCCAGCATATCGCGTGCACCAGCACGTGGGACGCGGTCCAGAGAACGGTCGGTTCGGTGAAAAAGGAATCGCGCACATGGCTATCCTCGTTGGTCCAGAAACGCGCGTGATCTGCCAGGGCATGACCGGACGCGCCGCCAGCTTTCACGTGGCGCGCATGATCGATTACGGAACCAAGGTTGTCGGCGGCGTGAGGCCCGGCAAAGGCGGAACGAAGCATTTGGATCTTCCGGTGTTTGATGGCGTTGCCGAAGCTGTCGAAGCGACGGGGGCCAATGCGACGATTGTCTTCGTTCCGCCTCCGAACGCGGCGGAAGCCATCCTCGAGGCCATCCACGCCCAGATGCCTCTTGTCGTTTGCGTAACCGAGCGTATCCCGCTTCTCGACATGGTCCGGGTGCGCCAGGCTCTCGAGGGGACACACACGCGCCTCGTAGGGCCGAACTCACAAGGCATTCTCGTGCCGCGTGTCGCGCAGCTCGGCGTCATGTCGACCACCAGCGCATCGAGCGGCAGTATCGGGATTGCATCGCGCTCAGCTTCACTGACAAGCGAAATCGTCGCTCAGGTGACGCAGGCGGGCCTTGGCCAGTCGACGACCGTCGGTATCGGCGGCGATCCCGTGCACGGCATGTCGCTGGCGGATTGCGTCGCGTTGTTCCTCGATGATCCGCAAACGCAGGGCGTCGTCCTGATCGGCGAGATCGGCGGCTCGGATGAGGAGGATGCGGCCGCTCTCATTGCACGCCTGCAGCCGCGCAAGCCAATCGTCGCGCTGGTTGCGGGTCGCCATGCGCCGTTGCGGCGCCGCATGGGGCACGCGGGCGCCTTCACCAGCGGTGATGCAGGCGCTGCAGCTCGCAAGATCGACGTGCTCGCGGCCGCCGGCGTGCGTATAGCGGCTCACGCAGGCGAAGTTGGAGAAGCGATGCGCAAGGCTCTTCTACAGACGTCGTCATAGGCTCGAGCCGTGCGTCGGGCAGCGTCGAGCGAACTCCCCGCCGTAATAGTCACAATTAGACTATTGATTTTGCTCGAATAAATTTATTCTGAGTTCCCTTCATTCTGCGGCCTGTTGCCACAAAGTGACCGCAGTCATCGCGTGTTTTGGCCATTGGATCCAAAACGCCGGTGGGCGCGTTAATCGCGTCAGCAACGTCTAGATGGGGGAATACTCATGCGGATACTCGCTGCTGCGAGCGTGCTTTGCGTTCTGTCTACGAGCGTGTTGGCTGCCGATCTGGGCCCGTACCCGCGTCGCGGCTCGATCAAGGACTCGGTGCCGGCGGAGCCAGTTTATCAGCGGCCGGCCTTCTCCTGGACAGGCTTCTACATCGGTGCCCAGGCGGGATATGCGTGGGCCGACACGGATGCTTCGTCGGGACCGTTCGGCAGCTTCGATCAAACCTACGCATATAGTCCGGAAGGCTTCATTGGTGGCGGCCACGTCGGCTACAATTGGCAGGCACACAATGTCGTTTTCGGCATAGAGGCGGACTTGGAAGCAAGCGACATCAGCGAAACAGGCGTTGGTTCGCTCGGGTTCACACACCGGACTGATATCGATTGGCTGGGTTCGGTCCGTGGTCGACTAGGCTGGGCGGTGGATCGCACGCTGTTTTATGCGACAGCGGGTTGGGCCTTCGGCGACGTGGAGATTACCAAGGCTACCGGTCCGGGAGCTGCGCCGTTTGCAACCTACAGCGATACGCGCAACGGTTGGACGGTAGGTGGTGGTATCGAGCATGCCTTCACGGACAGGCTGACCGCACGTGTGGAATATCGGTACACTGATCTTGGGACGGACAATTTCAACAGTGCTGCGGTCAACAGCAGTGACGAAAGTGACGTCACATTCCATGCCGTTCGCGCCGGCGTCAGCTTGAAGTTCTGATCCGCGCCTGTGCCCTACGGGCATCTCAATGCAAGGCGAGGCTGAAAGCCTCGCCTTTTTTTTGTGCGTTCCATATCTTCTGTGCCGCGTCCTATACTTGCCGGGAAGCATTCACATAGATTCCCGGAGGATACAGTCGTGAAGGTCGGCATTTTCATCACCAACCAGCAGACGCTGGACACCGACATGGTCAGTGCGCTGGAGGGCCAGTACGCCATGGTCCGCTGCGCGCGGGACCGGGGCTGGGATTCGGTGATGACGGGACAGCACTATCTCAACGAGGGCAACAACAAGCAGCTCCAGATCGTGCCGTTCCTGGCGCGGCTGGCTGCTGAATCGGGCGAGATGACGCTCGGCCTTGGCATCCTTCTGTTGAATCTGCACAACCCGGTCTACACGGCGGAAACCGTGGCGAGCCTGGACATCATTGCCCGCGGCAATTTCATTTTCGGCGTCGGGCTCGGATATCGAGACATGGAATTTGACGCCTTTGGCGTACCGAAGGGTGAACGAGTCAAACGTTTCGAGGAGTACCTCGAACTCGTCCAACGGCTTTGGACCGAGGATTCCGTGTCCTACGATGGCCCATCGTGCCGCCTCAACAACGTACGCATGAACATCCGGCCGGTGCAGAAGCCGCGGCCGCCGATCTGGATCGCGGCCAACAACGATCCCGCCGTGCGGCGCGCCGCGCGCATGAGTGATGCGTGGTTCGTCAATCCTCACGCCAATCTCGAAACGATTCGCCGCCAGGCAGCCATCTTCCGGGAAGAGCTGAAGGCCGCGGGAAAGCCGACCCCGCGCGAGCAGCCTGTGATGAAGGAGGTGTTTTGCGCCCGCGATCGTGCAACGGCCCTGGAGATGGCGGGGCCATATCTTTTGGGCAAGTACCGTGACTATGCCAAGTGGGGCCAGGACAAGGTTATGCCGGACAAGGACGACTTCAGCCAATCCTTCGATGAGCTGTCGAAAGGACGCTTCGTTTTAGGATCGCCGGAGGAGTGCTACGAGCAACTCAAGCCCTATTGGGAAGAGATCGGTGTCAATCACCTCATCATCCGGACGCATTGGGCAGGCATGCCGCTGTCCACCTCGCTCGCGAGCATCCGAATGATATCCGACGAGCTTTTGCCGGCTCTGCGGAAAATCTAACAAATCTGTGCGTCGCCGGAGCCTTGTCTTGCGACCCTCCTACGCAGATGTTACACGGCGTTAAGTCGTTGATGTTAAATACGTGATTTCAACGGCTTGAATGGGTGTGGACGGATGAAAAACCATCGGATCAAGCTGCACACGGGCGACCTCCCACAAGGGCTTGACCTTGGCCCGCTTGTCGCCATCGATACCGAAACGCAGGGGCTGAAGCCGCATCGCGATCGGCTTTGCCTCGTGCAATTGAGCGATGGAAGCCAGGACGTTCACGCCGTGCAATTCGACGGCACCGACTGGTCTGCGCCACGCCTCAAAGGCCTTCTGGCCGACCCGGCAACGACGAAAATCTTTCATTTCGCGCGTTTCGATCTGGCCGTGCTGGAGCGTTATCTCAGCGTCATGACAGGCCCTGTCTGGTGCACCAAGATCGCGTCCAAGCTGGTTCGGACGTATACTGACAGGCACGGGCTCAAGGATCTGTGCTCCGAGTTGCTGGGCGTCGAGCTGTCGAAGCAGCAGCAGAGCTCAGATTGGGCGGCTGCCGATCTGTCGCAGCAGCAATTGGCTTACGCCGCCTCCGATGTGCTGCACCTGCACGATCTGCAGGCCAAACTGAAACATATGCTGGAGCGAGAGGGTCGCCTGGCTGCCGCCGAAGCCTGTTTCCGGTTCCTGCCCGAGCGAGCCCGTCTTGATCTCGCGGGCTTCGACGACGTCGACATTTTTGAGCACTGAAACAACGTTCAGACATGCCGTCGGTTCGAGGGCGTCGCTTGCGCTCGGTCCGAATATCACCCAAATTGCGCGGCACCTTCGAGTGACGCGTGCCTGCGTCTTACCGGCGATGCCGCGCCGCAGCAAAGGCACTCATGGCGATAATGACCGACAGCAGGGGCCGACACGCGCGCGAAAGGGGATCAGCTACCCCATTCCCCACGGCGGCGCAGCGTCTCAAGGCGTTTGCAACGGCACGCCGTCACACCTGGTTGGTGCGATTTCTCAAGACGACGCTTCCTGTAGCCGCGACCGTGGCGCTGGTCGCTTATGGGGGCCTCGTGTGGGTCGTCGTGGGCCATCGTCCGAAGAACTTCGATCCCGGCACCATGCGCATCGACTCCGAAAACCTGACCATGGAAAATCCGAAGTACGACGGCTTCGGAAAGGATGGCACGCGCTATCAGTTGCGCGCGGTGACGGCGGTTACGGACATCAAAATGTCGGGCCCGATCCGCCTCAATGGCATTGACGGCGATCTTGTTCAGCAGACTGGTGCTGTGACCAAGCTTCAAGCCAACTGGGGAACGTTCGATCAGAAGAGGAACGAGTTGGAGCTGTACGAGAAGATCGACATCGACGGCTCCACCGGCATGAAGGCGCGGTTGACACGGGCCACCGTCTACACGAAGGAAAATCGTGTGGTCTCGCCTGAGCCCGTTGTCGCTGACATGCCGACCGGGTCGGTGCGTGCACGCACGATGGTTCTTGATACCAAATCGCGCCGCGTCAGCTTCAAGGATGCCGTTGAAGTTCACCTCAAGCCCAATGGACCCTCGGCAAATTCCGATCCGCAGGGCGCCCGCGCAAGGACGTCTGCTCTCCCCGGCCTGGCGCTGAGCACAGGTGCGCCCGTTGATATCAAGTCCGAAGCGCTTGATGTGGATGACAATGCTCGAACGGCCTTGTTCCGTCAGAACGTTGTCGCCACCCAGTCAGATGCCACGCTAAGCGCGCCCGAGCTTGACGTGCTCTATGAGGGGCGCGCGACGCTGCCGGGTGGTGCAGCCCAGCCTGCAACTGGCGCGGACGGCGGCACCAAGATCAAATTTCTCAAGGCGCGCGGCGGCGTGACGATGAGCCAGAAAGAAGATAGAGCCACGAGCGATACGCTCGACTACGAGGCAGGCGTTGAGCGCATTGCGCTGCGCGGCAATGTCGTGCTGGCGTCGGGCGCCGATCGGCGCGTTACGGCTGCCGCTGCCGACTTCGATAGTCTTGCCGACACGGCTTTGATCACCGGCAACGTAGAGGTGACGCAAGGCTTTAACTTATTGAGGGGGCAGAGACTGGCTCTCGATCGCAAGGCCGGTAAGACACATCTCGACAGCCCTGCCGATGGTAATCGCGCGGCGGCTCGCATCGCCGCAACCTTCTATCAACCCGAGCAGAAATCCGGTGAAGCCGCGAAGGGCAGCTCCAGGAGCGAGACCCCGGCGGAAACCTCTTCCACCGGCTTCGCGCTCGGCACCAGCTTCAAGACCGACCCTAAAGCACCCATTAACATCGACGCGGACTCACTCGACATTTTCGACCAGACAAAAATGGCCGTGTTCAAGGGCAACGTTGTCGCCAAGCAGGGCGATTTCGTTGTGCGTGCGTCCGAGCTCACCGCCCGTTATAGCGGACAGTCTGGGCTCGGCCTGGCCTCAACGCCGGTCGCGGGTGAGAAAGGGCAGGCGGCGCAGTTGCAGAAGATCGAGGCTCGGCGGAAGGTCGTCATCACCTCCAGTGACGGCCGGACGGCATCGGGCGACTGGGCGGATTTCAACACAAAAGCAAATACCGCAGTCGTCGGCGGCAAAGTGATTGTCAGTCAGGGCAAGAGCGTGGTCGAAGGGACCAAGCTGCTGATCGATATGAACACGGGCCAAAGCCGTTTCGAAGTGGCCGATGCGGCCAAGGCGGCATCGGGTCAAGCGGAAGCGTCGCCGACATGCCCAGAGGGGCAAGTCTGCTCCAAGGGGCGCGTTCGCGCGGTCTTCTATCCCAAGGAAGTCGAGGCCACGAAGAAGAAGAAAACGGATGATAGCGGTGCTGGTTCGGAAT
>CADEFX010000259.1 GCA_902826715.1 uncultured Hyphomicrobiales bacterium
GTGATGCTGGTGGCTTTCTCCAGCATCGCGCGCAGGGGCCCCAGAATGCCACCAATAGTCATGTAGGCAAGCGATCCAATGACAACCAGCACCAGCAGAGACCGTGCGTCGCCGCTGCCCGCCCGAACGAGATTGCGGCTGGCACAGCCGCCGGCAAACACCATGCCGAATCCGAACATCAGCCCGCCGAGAACATTGCCGACCCAGTTCAACCGGGCCGACAGATACATGGACAGCGACAGATTGACCGCACCGCCCCACTGCAGCAGCTGGGCGCCGAGGATTGCTATCCCCGCCGCCAGAACCCACGCCCGCAACCGCCGCCAATCCCTGAGAATCATGATGTCGGAGACGGCACCCATGGTGCAGAAATTAGTGGTCTGCGCGATGGCACCGAACGCAAAGCCAATCACGAGACCGCCCACCGCCAGCCAGACGGGCGCATCTGCCGCCACCAAGTCGCGCAGAGCGTTCATGCCACACCCTCTGCGGCCGAATTCGACGCCGTGAGCCTACCATGTTCCTGCGCCGCGCTATAGAACGCCGCCAGCTTCCTATGCAGCCCTAGCTTGCACAGCGCGCGGGCGCTTATCCCCATTCTTGCCGCAGGCCGGTGTGTATTGCTTCCTGCCTGCACTATGCTGCCCCAACGCTCGCTGCTCTCCGTCGCAATTCACCAATAGCGCCTTCCCACCATGGCAGACCATTGACCGTCCTGACCACTGCGCCTCCTCAGCAATCCCGCCGGCCCGCGGCGCTTGCCATTGTCGGTCTCGGAACCACGCAGGTCATCGGCTGGGGCACGTCGTTCTCCCCGATTACGATTTACGGCACGCTGATCGGCGACGAGCTTGGCATGTCGCGGGAGACGGTCTTCGGCGGCATCACGGTCATGCTTCTGTTCAGCGCCCTCATCGCGCCTCGTGTCGGCCGCATCGTCGATCATCGCGGCGCTCGCCCCGTTATGGTGACCGGCTCCTTCATTGCTGCCGCGTCGATGCTGGCCATGTGGCTCGCACACGGTCTCGTCTCCTATTTCTTTGCGTGGATACTGATCGGCATCGCCATGCCCATGATGCTGTCCAACACAGCGCTTCCGGGCCTTGTGCAGGTTGTGGGGCCGGACGCGCGCCGCTCGATCACGGCCCTCATGCTCATCAACGGCCTGACCTCGACCATCTTTCTCCCGCTGTGCCACTGGCTGGTCGGTGTCACAGGATGGCGCGACAGCTATCTCATCTTTGCCGCGCTCCATATCTTCGTCTGCGCGCCGATCCATGCCCTGGTTCTGCGACCGGTGGGCGGCACAGCCGCCGCCGGCTCGCCAGGCACGCGCCGGGCGGATGGCCTGTTGCCGCCGCATCGGCGCAAGGCCGCGTTCGTCATGCTGGCGGTCTGGGCATGCACGGAGGGCCTCATAACCTGGGGTCTGTACATGCAGGTCATCGACGTGTTCAAGGCCATGGGCCTGAGTGGGGCGGCGGCGGTGGGCCTGTGGGCGCTGGTCGGGCCGGCACAAGCGACAGCGCGGTTCGCCGACATCGTGTTCGGGGGACGCTATTCGATTTTCGCCGTGGCCCTTGCCTCTGCGTCGCTGTCTTCGTTGAGCTTCCTTTTTGTGCTGCCGTTCGGCTTCTCCGTCACCTCCACTGCGCTGTTCTGCATCTTCCTCGGCGTGGGCCATGGGTTGTTTGCGGTCGCCCGCAACACGTTGCCGCTGATCCTGTTCGGCGCCAGGGAGTATGGCTCCTACATGGGATTGTTGATGGTGCCACAGAACATCGTCAATGCCGCTTCCCCCATCATCGTGGCTGCCGCCATCAGCCGCATCCATCCCATCAGCGCGCTGTGGATCGCCGGGATCGGTGCCGTCACTGGGTTCGGCGCGGTGCTCGGGCTGATGCGCATCTGCCGCGAGCATACCGTCACCCACCCCAAGGACTAGAGCGCGAGCCATGTTCCCACTCTCCAACATGCTGAAGTCGTTCGTGCGTGTCGGCACGCTCAAGGTGATCGACGCGACCGGCGGCGTGCACGTCTTCTCGGGTTCGCCCGGGCCGCGCGTGACCATGCGCCTGACCGACCCGACGCTGTACCGGAAGCTGTTCTTCAATCCCGAGCTGCACGCGGGCGAGGCCTACATGGATGGCCGTCTCAGCTTCGAGGATTCAACACTCCGGGATTTCCTGACGCTGTTCTCCATGAACCGGCTGTCGCTTGGCTCCTATCCGCTGCAGAAGGTGCTGCGCAAAGTCTCGCGCGGCCTGAAGCGTTTCCAGCAAGCCAATCCGGTCGGCAAGGCACAGCAGAACGTCGCGCACCACTACGATCTGGGCAACGATTTCTATAAGCTGTTCCTCGACGAGGGCATGCTCTACTCGTGCGCCTATTTCCTCAACGACAACGAGACACTCGAGCAGGCCCAGCGCAACAAGCTCCGGCTGATTGCGTCGAAGCTCAACCTGAAGCCGGGACTGCGCATTCTCGACATCGGCAGCGGCTGGGGCCAGCTCGCGCTCTACCTCGCTGAGATGGAGAACGTAGACGTCACCGGCGTGACCCTGTCCAAGGAACAGCATGTGCTGTCCAACGAGAAGGCGCGACAGGCCGGCCTATCGGACCGCGTGCGCTTCCACCTGCGCGACTACCGCGAGCTCGACGATCACTTCGACCGCATCGTCTCCGTCGGCATGTTCGAGCACGTGGGCGTGCACCACTACGACGAGTTCTTCGCCAAGGTCAACGCGCTCATGAAGGACGACGGGGTCATGCTGCTCCATTCCATCGGCCACATGAGCCCGCCCGGCACTGCCAGCCCCTGGCTCAGAAAATACATCTTCCCCGGCGCCTATTCGCCAGCGCTGTCGGAGGTGTTCACATCGGTGGAGCAGGCAAGCCTGTGGGTCACGGATCTGGAATTCCTGAGGCTCCACTATGCCAAGACGCTCAATCACTGGGCGCGCCGCTTCGAGGCCAACCGCGCCGCTGTTGCCGCCATGTACGACGAACGCTTCTGCCGCATGTGGGAGTTCTATCTCATCAGTGCGGAGATGATGTTCCGCACCGGCAGCCAGCTCGTCTTTCACATGCAGCTCGCGCGCCAGCGCGACGCGGCACCGATCGTGCGCGACTACGTGACGGACACCCAGCGCCGATATATGTCCAAGGAAACTGCGCGCCCGCTGCCATTCGGCGCCGGCAAGCTCGGTTAGCGCGATCAGCCCGGAACCGGTGCCGGCCGCTTGATGCGGTAGAGCTGGAAGCGGCTGGCGTTCTGCACCAGCGTCAGGTGCTCCGGCGCCGGGTTCTCGGAATCGTCATCCGTGAAAAGCACGTAGAGATAGTCGAATTTGGTGTTCCAATCCTGCCAGTACGCTTCCTCCTCGGAATCGTATTGGGAGGTTTCCGCCGCATCAGCGTCTGTCGCGCCGGGTTCAAACGCCGCGAGAACCAGCCGCTCGATGGTCGGCGGCGTTCCGTCCTGCGTGTCGACCAATGCCCGAAACTCCGGCTTCACATGCAGGATCTGTTTGCCGACCACCGTGAACGCGGTAGTCACCAATGCCGATCGCTCGATGATGGCAAGGCATGCGGCGTGCACGAGACCAAGATCGGAGACGTCGTCGCCGCCCGAAGCGTGGCCATAGGCCACCAGCACTTTCGACCCCGGCTTGATGCGCTTGACCGAGCCTCGAAATTCACTGGTCGTCGTGGACAGGTTGGCCCATGACACATTGACCTCGATCACCCGCACAATCACGAGCGTGAAAACGATCGCAATGAAAGCGCGGCGGACGAGACGATGCTGCAGGCTCATGTCAATGCAGCCGAACAGCATGAAAGTAAGCGCAATCGGCAGGCGTTGATCCGTCATGTACGTAGCGAACATGATACGCGGGAGCGCGAGGTAAACGATTGTGCCGGTGACCAGCACCATCCAGGCCATCGGGTGAACCCGCAGGAGGCCGCGCCGCGCGGCCCAGGTCGCGCCGGCCACCAGCGTCGCGGCAATGCCGAGCGCCACGATGTCGGAGTACAACTCGATGACATACATCAGGCCGTCGATCTTGCCGCGCGGCTCCCACGAAATCTCTGATGCCAAATGCCGGGTCGGACTTGCGAGCAGCAGCGGTACGACGGGCAGAAACGGCAGCCCGGCGATGAAGAATGCAAGGAGACGCGGCCCCCACGGCTCGCGGTTCGTCACATAGAGCCGCCAAAACTCGTAAGCGAGCAGGCCGATACCGTAGATGCCGACCGAGAAGAGGTGGCAGAAGAACATCGCCACCACGAACGCAGTCGCCACCGGAAGCCGCAGCAGCCGATGCTCCTTGAGCCTGATCCAGGCCGCAAGCCCCCAAAGCGCCAGGCCGATGCCGAAGATGTAGTTCATTACTCCGACGAGAAAGACGTAGTTGTAGAGCAGTGGGATGGCGAGCAGCGGGACTGGGGTCCAGCGCCCGAACAACGCCCGGCCGAGCGCCATGCTGCCGGAGATGATGAGAACGAAGCACGTGACCGTAAAAATCTGCCCCGCCAGGTAGATCCGCATGAAGCGCCCCAGAACCGGGACAACGAGGTCCATCATCAGGTTGGGAATGATGCTCCATTCGATCCTGTAATACTGGGCAAGCGTCGGGTCGCCTGCGCCATTGGCTATCACGTGCATCCGCGCCAGATGGTTGATGTAGTCCGAGAGCGGAGGAAGCGGATAAGTCCAGATCGGGATGGAGCTGAGCAGCAGCAAGACCCCGAACAATACCAAGAGCTGATTGGCAGGAAAGCCCGAGGGGCGCCGGTAGCCCAAGCCCCTCCGACGCTGCACCACTCCGGTGTTGTCTGCCTTGTCCTGCACGTCGACCGCCAATGGTCCAGCCGTTCCGGGTAGGCCGGACCGCTGTAAGCACACAACCTCAGATGCGCAAGCCGGCCCTGAACCTGCGGTGAACACAACTGCTTGCTATCGAGATCGATAGGATGGGCGAAATAGGGGCAGCGGCATCGCAGTCGGCGTTTTTGAAAACGGCTGTGTGAAAGTTGGCACGGCAACGCCCCCGGCGTTGCCGGCATTTGCCATCGTGTCCCACAGGGTCACTCAGCCGTTAGGCCGATGTGCCCTGCTGCGCCTTCTCGGCTTCCGAGCGCGCACGATCTTCGGCACCCTTCACCGTGGTATCGCGGTCGACCAGCTCGATCACTGCGCGCGGTGCCGAGTCGCCATAGCGGAAACCCGCCTTGAGCACGCGGGAATAACCGCCGGCGCGGTTCTTGTAGCGAGGGGCAAGCGTATCGAACAGCTTCTTGACCATGTCTTCGTCACGCAGCCGTGCTACCGCCAGCCTGCGCGAGTTCAAGTCACCGCGCTTGGCGAGCGTGATGTACTTGTCGATCACGCGCTTCAAGTCTTTGGCCTTGGGCAGCGTCGTGACGATCTGCTCGTGCTTGATGAGCGCTGCGGCCATGTTGGAGAACATGGCCTGGCGGTGTCCGCTGTCGCGGCCGAGACGCCGCCCAAGCTTGTTGTGTCGCATATCGAATGACCCTTACGTTGTTTGCCGGGGAGGTTCTGCGGCCTCACCTCGTCAGATGAGTGGGCAGCGACTATTCGCTACCCGCCAAGTCCGGTGTCAGTACTGATCCTCGTACCTCTTCGCCAGATCCTCGATGTTATCAGGCGGCCAGTTCGGCACTTCCATGCCCAGGTGCAGGCCCATGGAGGCCAGAACCTCCTTGATCTCGTTCAGTGACTTGCGCCCGAAGTTTGGGGTGCGCAGCATCTCGGCTTCGGTCTTCTGGATCAGGTCGCCGATGTAGACGATGTTGTCGTTCTTCAGGCAGTTGGCCGAACGCACCGACAGCTCGAGCTCGTCG
>CADEFX010000260.1 GCA_902826715.1 uncultured Hyphomicrobiales bacterium
CGCGCGACAACGGCCAGGGCATCGTCTTCACGGCCGTCAATTACTACGACGGCCAGGGCTTCCTCGTACGCAAGTCGCTTGGCATCAAGACGGCCAAGGAGCTGAACGGCGCCACCATCTGCGTCAGCCAGGGCACCACGACCGAGCTCAATCTCGCCGACTTCGCGCGCACCAACGGCATCAAGGTCAACGTCCTGAACTTCATCGACACCAACGAGACGGCCAAGGCCTACGAGGCTGGCCGCTGCGACGGTTACACCACCGACATGTCGCAGCTTGCCGCCAACCGTCTCAAGTTTGCCAAGCCCGACGATCATCTCATCCTGCCGGACATCATCTCAAAGGAACCGCTCGGGCCCTGGGTCCGGCGCGGCGACGAGCCGTGGTTTTCGCTGGTACGCTGGACCTTGTTCGCCATGCTCAATGCCGAGGAGCTCGGTGTCACGCAGGCCAACGTTGGAGAGATGCTGAAATCACCCAATCCCGAGATCAAGCGCCTGCTCGGCACGGAGGGCAACATGGGCGAGCAGCTTGGCGTGTCGGCCGACTGGGTGGTGCGCATCGTTCGGCATGTCGGCAACTATGGCGAGTCCTTCGAGCGCCATCTCGGTCCCAAGACGCGCATCGGCTTGGCGCGCGGCTCCAACGAGCTGTGGAGCAAGGGGGGCCTGCAATATGCCCCGCCTATCCGCTGATCGGCGATGCTCCTGGGTGATAGGATTCGGGTTCATCGATCAACGGAGGCCGCATGCCGGCAGATAGCATAAACCGTCGCCTGTCGCGCTGGGTTGCGGGTCTCAACTATACGGATATTCCGCCGGAGGTTCTTGACCGTGCCCGTGGCGTGACGCTTCAGGCGCTGTCGTCATGCCTGCTGGGCCACGAATTCCCCGAGACAAAGCAGGCCATTCGTCTGGTGGAAGAAGACGAGCAGGGCTCCACCGGCATGATCACTGCGCTGGTCGACGGACGACGTTTCTCGCGTGCCGGCGCCGCCTTTATCAATGCGGAGATGACGTTTTCCGGCGGCAAGTGGGACACCTTCCGCATGGTCGGACACCCCGGTTGCGCCATCCTGCCCGCGGCTCTCATGGCCGCCGAAGCGACGCGTTGCTCCGGTCGCGAATTCCTGACCGGCGTGGTGGCCGGCTACGAGGTCATGGAACGCCTCGCCGCGGACTTTGTCCCGACCGTCCTGGCGCGGGGATTTCATGCCGGATCCCTGTTCAGCATCTTCGGCGCCGCAACGGCCATTGCCAAGATCATGGGGCTGAAAGAGGACCAGGTTCACGGCACGCTCGCACAGTGTGTCAACCTGGCTGCAGCCAACCTCGAGGGTGGTCGCAGCGGCGGCCGCTCGGTGCGCGAAGGTGCGGCGGTGCGCAATGCGCTGCTTGCCGTAGGCTTGGCGCGTCAAGGAATTCCAGGTGGGGAGACGGTGTTCGAGGGCGAGGCCGGCTTCTACTTCGCGTATGCCGGAAACAAGGAAGGGCGCCTCACCCACAGCTTTACGGGGGCGCTCACGGCCGACTTCGCGGCCATCACCGAAGGGTTGGGCACGCGCTGGATTTTCCTTGAAACCATCTACCGCATCTATTCGACGGCGGGGTACAATATCGGCCATGTGGATGTGACCGCGGCGCTCTGCAAACGCGAGAACATCCGGCCGGAGCAGGTCGAGCGCGTCGAGTGCGTCGTCAATTGGCTCGAGACGCAGTATCCGAGTCCGGCCTTCCCATCGCTCCGGACCGATCTTAAGCCGGGCCCCGAACAGCCGCACTACTATGCCGCGTACGCTATTCTGACCGGATCGTTCCCGATGACGAAGAACGTTCAGCAGAAGGTCGGTGAACCCGATCCGCCAGGCATCGACGAGATGATGCAGCGTGTCCGCGTCATCCCCTCGCACACGCATCCGCTTTTTGCGCCGCGCGTGACGATTTACACGCGCGACGGCGTCGCCCACACTCTGGAATCAAACAGGCGCGAGTTCATCTTTACGTTCGACGAACTCGCGCAGAGGCTGTCGCCTATCGGTGACGCGGTCCCCATCGGCAAGCAGCAATATGCAGAGCTGGTGAGCGAGTGCCGGCAGATCGATCAGGCAAAAGGCATCAGCAAATTGATCGCGCTCACCTGTCCGTCCCGGTCCTGATCAACGCGGGCCGATGCAGAGGGCGGTGCGCATCTACGATCCATTTTTCCCATGCAGCCCGGCATGGAAATATTCGGTCCAGGCCGCAGGCTTGGTCTTGATCAGGCCGAGCTTCTGCATCGTCTCTGCGATCACGAGCGATCGATTGGGAACGGTGTTGTAGGTGATGTCGGCAGGATTGCCGATCATGCGCACGATGTCTGGTATGGGTAGCGTCGAGGCTTCCCATTTCGCGTAGGTGCGGGCCGCCTTCTCGCGGTCCGCCTCGATCATCCCCGTGGCCTCTTCGAACGCCGCGACCGTCGCCTCATAGGTCTTCGGGTTGGCCTTGGCCCAGGCTTCGGAGGCCCAGATCGCGGCCACGGTGTGGGGGCCGCCAAGCACATCATAGGAGGTCATGAGCTGGCGTGCGTTTTTGCCCGCGAGCACCTCGTAATTGTAGGGGAGGGTTGCTGCGTAGTTTTTCACCTCAAGCTGGCCAGAGCGCAGTGCCGCGACCGCCGTGGGGTGCGGCATGTTGACGGCCAGGGGATCGAGCTTGAAACGAGCATCCCATCCCCACTCACGGGCCGCGGCCATGTTGAGGAGCAGCGCCTGCATGGTGACCTTGACGGCCGTGACGGCGATCCGGTCGCCCTCGCCGAAGTCCTTGAGCGACGTGATGCGCGGATCAACGGTCATGAGATAGATCGGGCTCTCGCATAGGGCGACGACGCCACGCACGTTCATGGTGCCCTGCGTCTTGTCCCACAGTGTCATCAACACCGTGAAGCCACCCATCGCCAAATCGACGTTACCCGAGAGAAGCGCGTCGGTGGCCGCCGGACCCGAGCTCAGCTTGTTCCTGGTGACTTTGGGCGCGGGGATGCCGAGACGAGCGGCATGCTTCTCGATCAGCTTCTCCTCGTAGACCACATAGGCGGGCAGGTAGGTCAGCCCATAGAGCTGGGCGAAACGCACCTCGCTGGTCTCGGCCATGGCGGCGCGTGGAAGGCCACTCTGCAACAAAGCGAGAGTGCCCGCTATCACTACCAGTATTCGAAATCTGCTCATTGCCATCCCTTGTCCTGCCCTGAAAGAATTCGCATTGCGGGTCTAGGCTAGGGCAAATCCTTGTTGGATGCGACCAGCGCATGAACCAGAGTGCTCACAAAGCAGGTCTGACGGTGCTCAGCATCAAATCTTGATCTTGCGCCAGAGGGCCGATGACCGGCGGTAATGCCCTCGCAACAGGTTGACGCTGCGCGCGCTATCTTTCGATTTCAAGGCCGTCAGAATTTGCTCATGCTCGGCGATCGAGCCCTTGGACGTTCCCGGGATGTCGAAATAGGCGACCCGAATCGAGCGGGTCATCAGGTAAAGCGACTTTGCGATGCGCGAGAGGACGGGGTTTTTTGCCGCGGATATCAGCGCGAGGTGAAAGGCCTCGTCATCATCCGCAAGGTTCCTGCCTTCGTTTGCGCTGATGCGGAACGCATCGATGGCGGCCTGCATCAGGTTGAGATCCCGCGCCGTACGGCGCTCCGCCGCCAGCCGTGCCGCCTCGACTTCGAGAATGACACGCGCTTCCTGCGCCTGCTCGTAGGCGTCGGCCGAGCGGCTGACCGCGAACGTCTCCCGCAGTACGAGCGCGTCGATGCTGGCATCGGTATCCTGATCCCTGATGTAGATTCCCGATCGGGGCCGGCGTTCGATCAGGCGCAAAGCCTCGAACACCCCCAGGACTTCGCGCACAGCGGTGCGGCTCGCCCCGTAGGTTGTCGCCAGATCCCGCTCTCCGGGGAGTCGTATGGCCGGCGTTTCGCGCGCCCGATCGACGTGTGCGAGAAGCGCCTTCACCAGATCTTGTCGGCTGTCGCCGGTCACCGCGTGCTCCGTCTTGATCTCGCGCCGTTTTGCTACCGCAAAAGGCAAACGGACTTGACGACCCCGTATGCCGCACGGCTATGGTGTGGAACTGGTCTGACCAATTGTCAACCTGCCGGCGCAGCCGTCGCCAGAGAAGGAAACTCCACAAATGGCGCCTCTCCCAAACTCAGCCGCTGCCAGAGACGTCGCCTATTACATTCATCCCCAGACCAACCTGCGCAAGCACGAGCAGGACGGTCCGGTGGTCATCAGCCGTGGAGAGGGCGTCTACATCTACGACGATGCGGGCGAGCGCTATATCGAGACGGTTGCGGGACTCTGGTGTGCATCGCTAGGCTTTTCTGCCAGCGAACGCATTGCGCGTGTGGCGTACGACCAGATGCGCAAGCTCGGTTACTATCACACCTACCGGCACCGCGCGCACGAGGCCAATATCGATCTGGCCGAGAAGCTGATCCAGCTTGCGCCCGTGCCGATGTCGAAAGCGTTGTTCCAATGCTCGGGCTCGGAAGCCAATGACACCGCCATCAAGCTTGCCTGGTACTATCAGGCTGCCATGGGCCGGCCGGGCAAGAACAAGATCATCGGCCGCCAGGGCGGCTACCACGGCAACACCGTTGCTTCCGTCAGCGTCTCGGGCAAGCCCGACATGCACGCCGACTTCGGCCTGCCTCTGCCCATGATGCGGCACACGGAATTTCCTCATTACTACCGCAAGCATGAGGATGGAGAGAGCGAGGAAGCTTTCGCCACTCGCATGGCTGAGGCACTGGACAAGCTGATCGAGGACGAGGGCCCGGATACCGTGGCGGCATTCTTTGCCGAGCCGGTGATGGGCGCAGGCGGTGTTATCATTCCGCCGAAGACTTATTTCGAGAAGATCCAGGCCGTGCTGCGCAAGCACGATGTGCTGCTGGTCGCCGACGAGGTGATCTGCGGCTTCGGGCGTACCGGCAACTGGTGGGGCTCGCAGACCTTCGGCCTGAAGCCGGACATGCTGACGTGCGCGAAGGCGCTGTCAGCTGCCTATCAGCCGATCTCCGCCGTGCTCATCAACGAGAAGATGCACCAGGCGATGCTGGCGCAAAGCGACAAGCTGGGTGGATTCGCGCACGGCTACACGTACGCCGGCCATCCGGTAACGACGGCCGTCGCGCTCGAGGTCTTGAAAATCTACGAGGAGATGGACATCACGGCGCGGGCTCGCAGGCTCGGCAAGCGTATGATCGATGGCTTAAACAGGTTCGGGGGCCACCCGCTCGTCGGCGAGGTCAATGGCGTCGGCATGATCGCGGCCATCGAACTCGTCAAGGATAAGGCGGCACGTGCCAACTATGAGCCCACGGGCCGCGCCGGGAGCGTGGTCGATCGCATCGGACGCAAGAACGGTCTCGTTCTGCGCGTGATCGGCGACCGCATGGGCTTCGCGCCACCCATGATCATCACCGAGGCTGAAATCGACGACATGCTGGCGCGCGTCGGACGGACGCTCGACGAAAGCCACAAGGAGCTGGCCGGTTGAGGCAGTCGGGTCGAGGAACAGGCGTGGCCCGGTTTGTTTTACGTGAGTGGGTATCGCGGTGACAGGGAAGTCTGTGAATGATTCGTGTGGCCTTTGACATCGGCGGAACGTTCACGGATTTCGTCCTGCATGACGGTACCAAAGGCACGACACATGCCTTGAAGGTTCCGACCACCCTGCGCGATCCCGGCGAAGCCGTAATCGCCGGGTTGGAGAAAATTCTGGCGATGGCGGGGATCGCCGGCAGCGATGTCGGCATGGTGCTGCATGCGACGACCGTCGCGACCAATGCCGTG
>CADEFX010000261.1 GCA_902826715.1 uncultured Hyphomicrobiales bacterium
CAATGATCAACGCGCCGAGCGAGATGCGCTGCAGCGAGATGCCGGTGAGCTTCATGATGACGAAGGTGATGGCGAGCACCAGCGGGATGGCGATGGCCACTACGATTCCCGGCCGCCAGCCGAGCGCCAGGAAGCTGACCGCAAGCACGATGGCAATGGCTTCCATCAAGCTTTTGGTGAACTCGCCGACGGCTTCCTTCACGACATGAGGCTGGTCCGCAACTAAGTGCATGTCGACCCCGACGGGGAGCTCGCGCACGAGATCGGCCACCTTGGCTTTGACGTTGTGGCCGAGCGAAAGCACGTCGCCGCCCGACGTCATGGCCACGGCAAGGCCAATGGCCGGCTGCCCGTTGTAGCGAAACATCGGTTGCGCGGGATCGACGTAGGTGCGCTTCACCGTGGCGATGTCGCTCAAGCGGAAGAACCGGTTGTTGGCCCGGAAGTTGATGGCCTTGAGGCTGTCCTCTGACGTAAATTCGCCGGACACCCTGATGGCGATGCGCTCGGGGCCGGCATCGACCGTGCCGCTCGGAACGAGCGCGTTCTGCGCCTGCAGCGTCTGGATCAGCGTATTGGCTTCCAGGCCCAATGCCGCAATCTGCTGGGTCGAGAACTCCAGATAGATCTTCTCGTCCTGCACGCCGACGAGATCCACCTTGGCGACGTCGCGCGCGCGCAACAGCTCCGTGCGAACGCGGTCGGCCTGGTCGCGCAGCTGACGATGCGTGAAGCCGTCGGACACGAGGGCAAAGACGAGAGAATACGTGTCGCCGAACTCGTCATTGAAGAACGGCCCGTTTACGCCGGACGGCATCGTGTGGCGGATGTCGTCGATCTTCTTGCGCACCTGATACCAGAGCTCCGGCACCGTCTTGGCAGGCACCGTGTCCTTCAGGTTCACGAACACCACGGACTCGCCGGGCTTCGTGTAGCTCTTGACGAAGTCGAGGAACGGCAGCTCCTCGAGCTTCTTCTCGATGCGATCGGTGACCTGGCGCAGCGTGTCGGTCGCCGTCGCGCCCGGCCATACCGTCTTGACCACCATGGTCTTGATGGTGAAGGGCGGATCCTCCTCGCGCCCGAGCTTGCCGTAGGCCCAGGCCCCAGCCACCGCGGCGATCAGCATGAGATAGACGACGAAGCTCTTGTTGCGCAGAGCCCAGTCCGAAAGATTGAAGCTGGTCATGGCGTGCTCCCTTCGGCGATGCGCACCTTCTGGTTTTCCCTCAGCCGATTGACACCGGCGGTGACGACGACGTCGCCCTTCTCCAATCCAGCGCCTATCACGACGCGGTCGGTCTCGTAGCGCGCGACGGTCACCGGCTTGAGCGCCACCGAGCCGCTGGCCGGGTCGACGATCCACACCGCCGGCTGGCCCGCCTTGTCGAACAGCGCGCTGCCGGGCAGCACGACGACCGGCGTGGTCGATGCCTTCACGCGCCCGACGACGCTGCCGCCGAACCGCATCTGCTCGGGCGGGTCTTTCAGTGTCACCTTGACCTGAAAGGTGCGCGTGACCGGATCGGCGACCGGCGAGATCTCGCGCACCTCGCCTTCGGTCGCGATCTCGGGGTTGCTGAGTAGCTGGGCAACGATCTCGGGACGCGCGGCGTCGGCCGCGCGGTTCGCAAGGATCGACTCGGCGATGGCGAAGACCGCATCTTTCTCATCGGGCCGAGCAAGACGGACGACCATCTGCCCGACATTGATGACTTGCCCCGACTCGGCGCCGGTCGCGGTCACGATGCCATCGAAGTCGGCACGCAGCGTGCCGTAAGCGACCTGATCGTTGGCCAGCTTCATGGCTGTCTTGGCCGCCTCAAGCTTGGCCTCGGCCGAGCGCAGATTCTTGAGCGCGACGTCGTAATTTGCCCGGGTCGTGTTGCCGTTGGCGAGCAGATGCCGCAGGCGTCCTTCGGCGGCTTGGGCCTCGGTAAGGACCGCCTGGGCCGCGGCGATATCCGTCTCGGCCGACGCTGCCTTGTTGCGATAATCCTGGTCGTCGAGCTGGGCGAGCACGTCACCCTTTTTCACCATGCTCCCGATGTCGACGGACCGTTGCGTGATCTTGCCGGCGATGCGGAAGCCGAGGTCGCTCTCATAGCGCGGCTTGATCTCGCCGATGGCGCTTCGCGCGTCGCCGAAGGGCTTTGGCTCGACGACCTGCGTGCGCACCGGCCTGACCTCGGCCGCTTTTTCTGACGCGGCCTCGCCGCATCCGGCCGCTGCCAAGGCCAAGCCTAGCGCCAGAAAATTCCACCCCCGTACCATGTCTTGCTCCTTCCATCTGAATGTGCTGTTGCGGATCACGAGGCCATCGCCCACTGGGATTTCCGCCGCTCGATGTCCCGAACTACGGCTTCGATGCCTCCCCGGCTCACGCCGATGTCGGCTAACGTGCGATCGTCGAGAGCATTGAGGGCGTGCCGCGTGTCCCGGCCGGCCTTCCAGCCCGCGAAGCGCGACCATGCCGCGCCGAAGTAGTGGTTCATCGTCTTTACCGATGAACCGACGCTCATGGTCATCCGGCTGGGTATTGCTGTGATAGTGGTCATGGCAGTCTCCTGTGCTTGGGTTGCCGACAAAATCTCAGATCAAGGATCATCCCGCTTTGACCGGGCATTGATTTCTCATTGAGAGCGCGTTGATTTGCGTTCTGATCTCGCAAGTGCTGCGTGTCTCAGACCAGATCCGGCGCAGACATCAGGAGGACGATGCCGTGCACGAGATAGATCGAAGCGATTGTGAAGATCAGGCCCCGCGACCAAATCCTGAACTGGGCGTCGGAGATCGCATCGAGCACGCTGCGTGAAAGCTGTGTGCCAATCACCGCAACGGCTACGGCGAGGGCGACGGCCATGGGCGCCACCTCGGACGTGCCGGCCGCCAGCAACTGGCCGAAGTAGGCAACCTTTAGGAAGTGACCCAAGGTTTGTATGGCGGCTTTGGTCGCGACCGTGTCCTTCCGGTCGAGCTCCGATCTGACGAAGAACACGTCGAAGATCGGCCCTGAAACGCCGGCAACGAATTGCAGGGCCGTGCAAAGCGCCCCGCACGCGACCGCATCGGGCCCGCGCATGATGTTTGGAGCCCAACGTTTGGGCAGAAGGAGCCCCGCAAACGACAGAACACCGAGAACGATGAAGGTGACAGGCTTGCTGGGCACGACTCGTGCTGCAAGAAAGGCCAGGGCCGCGATGAACGCTCCCGCCGCATACCGCGCCACCACCGGCCATAGAATATGCTTCCGCCATAGCCAGGCGCGCCAACCGTTGGACGCCATCTGTGTCACGCCGTGTAGGACCATGGCAGCGGCCAACGGCATGATCGCCAGGAGAATGCCCACCAGAATCATGCCACCGGCCATGCCGAAGATGCCGGACAGAAAGGAAGTGCCAAGGATGGAGGCTGCGAGGGCGGCGGCTGTCGGCAGAGTGATCATCGTCGTCCCCTATTGGCCAGTGTTGACGAGCGCGAGCGAGCACAGGACGGAAGCTGCGAGGACCCCGGTGATCTTTGCACCCAATGCTGCGCGCGGGGCCCCGAGCACCAGCGCTGCATAAAGCGCCGCCGAAAACCAAAGCGTGTGGCCGGTCGACGCCAATTGCGTCGGCAGCACCAGAGGCAGCGATGGAAGCGCGACAGTGGTCAGGGCCCTGAAGCAGCGTGCGGTGGTGGTAGGCATCTCACGTCCCCTTGCTCAGTGTGCCCCCAATGCGTACCAAGACGCCTTGGATGCGTCGAATGCATATGATAGATTTCCGAAATGCATATGACGCATATTAGAAAATCCGATCTCAACCTTCTTCCGGCGCTGGCGGTGCTGCTGGAGGAGCGAAGCATCTCGAAAGCTGCGGATCGGCATCACTTGAGCCAACCCGCTATGAGCAGGGTTCTGCAGAGGCTGCGCGATGTGTTCGGGGATCAACTGCTCGTGCGCACCCGCGGCGGCTACACGTTGACGGGGCGGGCCCGGCGCTTGCAGGAAGAGCTAAGCTTGGTCTTGCCTCGCATCGACAGCCTGTTACGCGGCGACGCTTTCGACCCGGCAACGGCCGAAGAGCGCTTTCGCTTATGCTGTCCCGACTACCTGTCTCGCTTGTTCGCCCCCCGCTTGGCGGAACGCCTCAGCCTTGCTGCGCCGGGCTCGACTCTCGAGATCGTTCCCTGGCACGAGAACGCTGTCGAGGACGTCGCGCGCGGCCGCATCGACGCCATGCTTCGACCCAACCGCATTTCGCCATTGCTGCATTCCGAGGAGGTTCTGCGCAGCGAAATGGTATGCGTGATGTCCTCGGATCACCCGTTGTCGCAGCGCCGCCTGACCATGAAGAGTTATTTGGCTTTTCCGCATGTCAGAGTCTCGGTCATGACGAGCGAAAGCACGATGGTCGATGAACAGCTCATGGCAGCGGGCCATCACCGGGGAATCGGATTGCGTGTGCCCTACTTCGGGTCCGCCGTGCTCGCCGTCGAGAATACGAGGTTGATTGCGACTGTCCCGAGGGCGGCGGCCCAGCAGTACATGCGTGAGCTGCAGGTTTGTATCGCGTCGCCCCCGTTCAAGTTCGAGCCTATTCGCATACTCATGTCCTGGCATCCGAGCACCCATCAAGAGCCGGCATTGCAATGGTTTCGCGCGCTCGTGCGCGAGGTTGGTGCGGACCTGAAATGACCCGATGCAACTCAAGTCAGGGGAGCCGACAGAAGAGGGACAAGCGCCGACAACCGCATCTCGGTGATTGCCACGAACGATGCCGCCACGATCACGCTGGACAGGCAAAGCCCAAGCAGCATCGTCATCAGCCAGAGAATCTCGCACACTTCACGCCAAACGAAACTCAACATGGATTCCTCCTGTGCTTTTCTGAGCCGGTCGGCATGCCGGCGATTTGCATCGCGCCGCCTTACCCGACCGCTTGCTTATGGCTGGCCCTCCACCGCCATCAGATGCACTGACGAACCGTTCGGTAGATGTAGCGGCCGTTGATCCAAACGCGAGCCGAGCGCGTGACGCAGCGTGGGCCGACCACGGTGGTACGCGCCGGGGCGACGTAAACGCGTGGGGCCGGAGCAACGACGACCGGCCTTGGCCCGTAGGTATAGACATTGATGTCTGCGGCCCTGGCGCCGGACGGCAGGATGAGCATCGCCGCCGAGCTCAGAGCGACGGCGGATGACAAAAGAATGCTGGTCGTTGGCATGATATCAGTCTCCGTGGGTTGCTGTGGCACCACCGCCGTGGCGGTGCCTGGACAACCGGGAGCATGCTGAAAATCAGTTTTCTGCGCTGTGAGAGAGGCTTGATTTATCCTTGAGATGTATTTTTTGGCCCATTGAGAGTGCTTCCGGTGCAAGCCGTGATAATCTTTGGTCCCTAGCCGCGGCCGCCCGGACCCGCTGAATGATCTATCAGTTTGGCGATTGCACGCTTGATACGGACCGGCGCGAGCTGCGTCGTGAAAGTGTCATTATCGAGATCGAGCCCCAGGTCTTCGATCTCCTAGAATTCCTCATTCGCCAGCGTGACCGCGTTGTCAGCCGGGACGACGTACTCGAGGCTGTCTGGCACGGGCGCATCGTCTCGGAGTCGACCCTCAGCAGCCGCATCAATGCGGCGCGATACGCCATTGGCGACGATGGGGTCAGCCAGCGCCTGATCCGCACCCTACCGCGCAAAGGCCTTCGTTTCGTCGGCGAGGTGCGCGAGAATCAAGACGCACTGCGTATCGAAACGGCACCGCCTGCTTCTCCCGAAACCTCCGCGGCAGTGCGACGGACGGACCTCGCAATCCCCGATGGACCATCC
>CADEFX010000262.1 GCA_902826715.1 uncultured Hyphomicrobiales bacterium
ATGCAGACGCTCAAGCTCAATCTGGTTGGCGGATTTGTCGCCAATCAGGAGGCGGTGCGCCGCATGTCGACGCGGCACGGCGGCAAGGGCGGCGCCATCGTCAACATGTCGTCAATGGCGGCGCGGCTGGGCGGCGCGTTCGAGTGCCTCGATTACGGCGTCTCCAAAGGCGCGGTGGATACCATGACGATTGGCCTCGCCAAGGAACTGGCGGCCGAGAATATTCGCATCAATGGTGTGCGGCCCGGCCTGATCAAGACGGAAATACACAAGCTGACCGGCGAGACGGATAGCGTCGGCCGTCTTGAGGGAGGCATTCCAATGCGGCGCGCTGGGACGGCGGAGGAAGTGGCCGAGGCGGGGCTGTGGCTTCTCTCGGATGCATCGTCCTACGTGACCGGCGTTACGGTCGATGTCGCGGGCGGCCGTGGACTCTGACGATCCGCCCGTCGCGCTTCGCCGACGACGAACTCAGCCGATCCCCGGAATGGCCAGTGCCAGTGTAAAACCGTTGAGCATGAGCAGCGTACCCAGCGCGCCTACACCGAGGCTCAGAAAGATGAGCAGATCGGTGCCGGCGATAATGGCCACGGACGCCAGCACGATGGCGATCTGCAGCATCGCTTGAGCCAGATCAAAGTAGGGGTCCTTGCGCAAGGCGCGGTCGCGATCGGCCTCGATGCTCTTGGCCTTGGCGAACAACTCGTCGAGGCCTTCACCCGTCGTCGGATCGGTGGTGTAAAGCTGCGCAGTATCGCGATACGATTTCATCTTGGCTTCGATGGCCGCGCGCGCTTCTGCACGAAGTTCGGGTTGGGCCAGGAGCATCATCTCAAGTTGGTCGGCGCCAAGCCGGATGTCGTTGCGCCGGGTATTCTTGGCCTGGAAGAACGCCCAGGTATTCGCCGCATCGATGTTGGCGCGGTTGGCATCCTTGGCGGCGTTGTCGCCGCCCATCACGCAGACGGCCAGCAAAGCGGCCAGAACGCCGACCCAGACGCCGATCCATTTATTGCGGCTGCCGCTGTCGGCAAGCGCATCGCGCACGTCATCGATGGAAACCATGAGTTTATGTCCCTGCCCGCGCCTATTGCGTTAAACCCTCAAATCCTTGCGGCTGGCGAACGTTCCATCGGCGTTGAGCTGATAGACCATGGGCACGCCTGTGCCGAGCTCGCGCTTGATGATGGCCTCGCCCGACAGCTTCTCGATGCTCATGATCAGCGCACGCAGGGAATTGCCGTGGGCGGCGACAAGCACCGTCTTGCCGGCTTGGACCGCCGGCCGGATGTGCGCCTCGTAATAGGGCAGAACGCGAGCGGCAGTATCCTTCAAGCTTTCGCCGCCAGGCGGCGGAATGTCGTAGCTGCGACGCCAGATGTGCACCTGCTCTTCGCCCCAGCGCTTGCGAGCGTCGTCCTTGTTCAAGCCGGACAGCTCGCCATAGTCGCGCTCGTTGAGCGCCTGATCCTTATGCGTTTCGAGCCCCGTCTGGCCAAGCTCCTCGAGCATCAGCGTCAGCGTGCGCTGGGCGCGTTTCAGGTCGCTGGTGTAGGCGACATCGAACTTCAGATGCTCGGCTTTGAGCAGCTTGCCGGCCTGCTTCGCCTCAGCGACGCCCTTGTCGGACAGATCCACATCCTTCCAACCGGTGAACAGATTGAGCTTGTTCCATTCGCTTTCACCGTGACGCACCAACACCAGTGTATTTCTCATGTGTCTGCCCGATCCTTTCGCGCGCGCGGCCAGCCGCGCCTACAGTCCCAAAACGTCATTCATGGAGAAAAGTCCCGGGCCCTTGCCACGGCCCCAGAGTGCCGCCTTGACCGCGCCGCGGGCAAAAATGCCCCGATCGCTCGCCTTGTGGGTCAACTCGATGCGCTCGCCTTCGCCCGCAAAGATCACCGTGTGATCGCCGACGACGTTGCCACCACGCAAGGTTGCAAAGCCGATATCGCCCTTACGGCGCGCGCCGGTGTGGCCGTCTCGAACGCGTACGCTGGTCGCTTGAAGATCGACCTTGCGGCCTTCGGCAGCCGCCTGGCCCAGCATCAAGGCCGTGCCCGAGGGAGCATCGATCTTGTGCTTGTGATGCATCTCGATAACTTCGATATCGAAATCCGCATCGAGGGCTTCGGCCACCTTGCGCGTGACAGCCACCAGAAGGTTGACGCCGAGGCTCATATTGCCGGCGCGGACGATCGTGGCGTGGCGCGCTGCGGCCTTGACGGCGGCCTCGTCCGTGGCCGACAGGCCGGTCGTGCCCATGACGTGAACAATGCGGGCGTTGGCGGTGAGGCCCGCAAGCTCGACGCTGGCCGCCGGCACCGTGAAGTCCAAAACGCCGTCGACGCGGGCCACGACGTCCAAAGCATCAGACGTTATCGGAACATTGATTTTGCCGAGGCCGGCGAGCATACCGGCATCCTCGCCCAGCGCCAGGGAGCCGGGGTGCTCGAGGGCGGCCGCCACAACGCAGCCATCCATGGCATGTACTGCCCGGATGAGTTCGCGTCCCATGCGGCCTGCGGCCCCCATGACTGCCAGCTTCATCTCGCTCATGTGCGGACCCTCACGATGCTCCGGGGCGGTATAGCAAAGGACGTGGGCAGCGTAAAAAGTTTCCGTCCACCACGTTTGGCGGGTTTTGACACCATCGCGGACCGGGCGATAATGGACCAACTCAATGGGGCCGGGCAGACGGCACCTTATGGGAGCGAGAATGCGGGCGGGCGTGAAGGGAATGCTTGTGATCGCCATGGCGGCCGCAGCGCCAGCGTCGAGCCATGCCAACCCGCTAAAAAGCCAGTACACGACCATCGACCTCAAGGCTTGTGCCAAGCTCAAGGCACATGCCGACGGATCGGCCTGGCGTTGCCGCGGCTTGCCAGGCTACCCGGTGTACGTCGCCGAGGGTGACTTGCGGACGTTCGTCAGTGTCGGTGCCAACGCCGAGAAGCGGCGGGCGGCGGAGCAGACGCTAGGTCCTTTCAATACGATTTTTCCGGCTGGCTCACGCCGCGCTACGCTGGAATGGCGCTTCAACCGCAAGGGCGACGCGCTCGTCCCCTACGCCATCATCCTGCGCTACTACACCAACGGCGATACCGGCCGCGGCGAGGTTCTGGTCGTAACGAAGGTCAGTCCGGGGCAGACATGCCAGATCGCGTATATCGACGCGCTGGCAACGCCTGAGCCGATGGTGCTGGCGCACAGAATGGCTGACGAGACCGCGCGCTCGTTCGATTGTAACAACGAGCCAGTAACGGTCGGGTCTAGGGGAAACAAACCGCTCTGAATTGTGCCGCGCCGTCACGCCCAGGCGTAGGCAACCTTCTGCAGACGCGCGCCACCGATGCGGTCCGTCGATTTGGCGATGGGCCGTCCGCCGCGGCGCCAATAGAAATCCTGCGCGGCGGCATTGTCGGCGAGCGCCCATATAATCATGCCGTTGAGCTTGCGCTGATCCAGGGCGTAGCGAACGCCCTCGAACAGATGCTCGCCGAAGCCCAGGCCCTGATAGGTGGGGAGCAGATAAATCTCGTAGATCTCGCCTTGATATTTGCTTTTCAAGCGCGAGCGACCGAACGTTGCATAGCCCGCAAGCTTTCCAGCCACTTCGAGCACAAGCAGGCCGTCGCCACTCTGCACCGCATTCTTCCACCAGGCCTTGTCGCGGCGGCGGATAATGCTCTCCAAGTGCAGATGCGGGATGATGCCGCGATAGGAGGTTTCCCAAGTCTCGCGGAACAAGTCGGCGAGCGCGCCAGCGTCGCCTAGCGTGCCCTTGCGTACCGCGACCTCTGCCCGAGACTGCAACATGTAGGGCAGTATAGCCCCATCGCGCCCGTTTGAAATGCGCAAATCGACCTGACGTCCCGATTCCGAAATTCTCCACACTCAAGGCCAGGGAACGCGGATCGAAAATTTCCCTCGAGGGCACGCACTGTGGGCGCCGGAGATTTTTTTCAATCACCTCACAGAGCAGGATCGTCTCGGATCGAGTCGCCCGCACGAGGATACGTCGGCCAAAAGCCGCGACCCTTGCCTTCTTTACAAATTTGGAGTGCGAGTCCGCTTCGCATGGAGGCTTTGCGCGTCCATGCGCGCTGGCATTCCGCTTCAGTTATGGTCTTCGGGAAGAACCGGAAGCGGATAGATCTCAATGCCGTCTTCAGCGAGATCCTTGACCTCGGCCGAAGTGGCCTCGCCATAAATGCCTCGCTCCTCCACTTCTTCGTTGTGGATCTTGCGCGCCTCCTCGGCGAACCGCGGTCCGACATACTCCGACTTGGCAATGACCTCTTCGCGCAACTTGCGCATCATTTGAAGAAGCTCACGCTGTCCGGAATTGGCGACGCGCTGCGGGGCGTGGCTCTGCGGGACGGGGGCAGCGGGCGGCGCCTTGCGGGCAGCGCGCGACTTCGACGTGACGACATTCGGCGCCATGAGGGCCTTAGTCACCTCGGTCGAGCCGCAGTCGGGGCACACTATCAAATTGCGCTTGCCCTGGCGCTCAAACGCGTCGGCGTTGCGGAACCAGCCCTCGAACTCGTGCTTGGCGGCGCATTGCAAGCGATAGCGGATCATGGCGTACGTCCAGTCCCTTCAAGGCCAGTCACACGCGCGACATCGAAATGCCGATCATGTCCGAGGGAAGGCATCCGCCGGCGGGCTTCGTCCACCTCGCTTAACACTATATCAGCAAGAATGACGGAAGGCTGAACGCCGTCGCCCGCTTCGGCAATTATTTGCCCCCAAGGTGAAACGGCGATGCTGTGGCCAAACGTCTCACGGCCACTCTCGTGGCGGCCGCCCTGGGCCGCGGCCAGCACATAGCTGCCGGTCTCGATGGCACGAGCCCGCACCAGCGCATGCCAATGGGCAGCGCCGGTTTGCTGAATAAAGGCTGACGGGACGGCCAGAATTGTTGCGCCGGCCTGCGCCAGCGACCGGTAGAGACCGGGAAACCGCAGGTCATAACAAATGGTCAGGCCGAGCTTCCCCCAAGGGAAATCAGCGACCACTGCGCTGCTGCCTGCCTGGAAATGCTTGGACTCGCGATAGCTCTCGCCGCTGCCGGGCGCAGCATCGAACATATGGATCTTGTCGTATCGCGCCGCAACGAGCCCATCGGGAGAAACGAGATAGGAGCGGTTGGCAATCTTGCCAGACTGCAGCAGCACGCTCATTGAGCCGAGGTGCAGCCACAGGCCAAGCTCGTGGGCGAGCTTCGAGAACTGTGCGACCGCAGGATTGCCGTCCTCGGGCTTCGTGCCGGCGAACCACTCACGGCTGGTGGCTTCCATCAGCACGGTGAATTCCGGGGTTTGCACGTACTGCGCACCCTGCCCCGCCGCCTGGCGGATCAGCCGGGTCGCATCCTCCAGATTGCGGGCGACATCGCGGCCCGTGCGCATCTGGATGAGGCCGGCGCGCAATGATGTTGAAGGGGCGGTCCCGGGCATGGACGCGATATCCTAGCGCTCAGGCCGCAAGCAGCGGATCGAGCCGGCCGGCGCTCTCCAGCGCGTACAGCTCGTCGCAGCCGCCAACGTGGGTATCTCCGATCCAGACTTGCGGCACCGTGTAGGCGCCGCCGGCGCGCTCGGTCATGGCGTCGCGCAGATCAGAGCGCCCATCGACGGCGATCTCCTCGAACGCAACTTGCTTTTTGGTCAGCAAACGCTTCGCCGCTAAACAGTATGGGCAGAAGCGCGTGGTGTAGATGGTGACTTTGGGCATATGTGCTCGATCTTCAGGGCCGGTCACGAATCTAGTGGCAATTCGATGCAGTGCAAG
>CADEFX010000263.1 GCA_902826715.1 uncultured Hyphomicrobiales bacterium
GGAGGCCGACAGCGGCGGGCGCGAGAAGGATACGATCCTGGCCGATGCGTGCGAGGCGTTGCTGGCCGCCGTCTTTCTGGAGGCAGGGTTTCCCGTCGCCCGCGAAGTGATCCGCCGACTGTGGTTTCCAATGGTCGAAAAGCTGCCGGCCGTGGCGACGGATGCGAAGTCGGCGCTGCAGGAATGGGCACAGGGCCAGGGTTTGGCGCTTCCTGAGTATGTCGAGGTGGAACGCCACGGGCCCGATCATGCGCCGCGCTTCACGTCCGAGGTGCGCATAGCCGGGCGCAAGCCGGCTCGAGGGGAGGGAGCAAACAAGCGTGCCGCCGAGCAGGCGGCCGCAACCGAGTTGCTCTCACGAGAGGGCGTCTGGAGGCCCGGGTTCCATGCCTGAAGAGCGCGACATCGGCGCGTCATCTGCACTACTGCCCGTCGAAAGCCAGCGCTGCGGCTTCATCGCGGTTGTCGGCGCGCCCAATGCCGGCAAGTCCACGCTGGTGAATGCGCTCGTCGGCGCCAAGGTCACGATCGTATCGCGCAAGGCACAGACGACTCGCGTGCCGATCCGTGGCATTACCATCGAGGACGGTAGCCAGCTGATTTTCATCGATACGCCCGGCATTTTTGCGCCGCGCCGGCGGCTCGATCGCGCGATGGTCGAGGCCGCCTGGGCCCGCGCCGCGGATGCGGACGTTATTGCGCTCGTCGTCGACGCCGCAAAGGGCGCCGACGACGAGGAAACGGCACGGATCCTCGCCAGGCTAGGTGACGCCCGCGCGCAGCCCCTGCTGCTGCTCAACAAAGTCGATCGTGTGAAGAAGGAGACGTTGCTCGGTATTGCGGCCGCGCTCAATGCCAAGTTGCCGTTTGCCGCGACATTCATGGTCTCGGCGCTGACCGGTAGTGGCCTCGCCGATCTCCGGCGGCATCTGGCGGCGGCGGTGCGGCCCGGCCCCTGGCACTATCCCGAAGACGATATTTCCGATGCGCCGCTTCGATTGCTCGCAGCGGAAATCACGCGGGAACGCATATACGAGCGGCTGCACGACGAACTGCCCTACTCAACAACGGTCGAAACGACATCCTGGAAGGACTTGGGCGGCGGCTCGGTACGCATCGAGCAGACCATTTTCGTGGAACGCGAAAGCCAGCGTCGCATTGTCCTGGGTGAGGGTGGGCGTTCCATCAAGCAGATTTCGATGGAATCGCGCAAAGAGTTCGGCGCGATCATCGGCAAGCCGGTCCACCTCTTTCTCTACGTCAAGGTGCGCGACAGCTGGCAGAACGACCCTGAACGCTATCGCGAGATGGGCCTCGATTTTCCGAAGACCTGAGGCGTTGCTGCGAAGCTCCGATCAGTAGGTGGCGCGTGCGCGCGACGGCAGGCGCTTGGCAATGACCCTGTCGATTCGCCGCCCGTCGAGATCGACCACCTCGAATTCCCAGCCAAGTGCCACGACGGTTTCGCCGACCTTCGGCAGTCGCTGCAGATGAGACAGCAGAAAACCTGCGGCCGTTTGGTAGTCGCGGTTTGCCGGCAGCACGACGCCGAGCAGGTCGGCCATCTCGTCGACGGCCATCCAGCCCGAGATCAACCATGAGCCGTCATCGCGCCGGACCACCTGCTCCTCACCGGCATCGTCGATGGGCGTGGGCCCGGAAATGGCCTCAAGCAGGTCGGCTGGTGTGACGAGGCCTTCGAAATGCCCGTACTCGTCGTGGACGAGCGCCACTTTGACTTCCGCTGCGCGCAGCTGCGCCATCACGTCGATGGCATCCATGGTATCCGGCACCACGGGCGCCGGCCGCATGCGTTTTTTGATGTCGAGCGGCTGGTTTTGCAGGACCGACGCCAGCAGATCGCGCGCCTGGACGACGCCGACGACGGCGTCCGGTGAGCCTTCGCAGACCGGCAACAGCGAATGCGGCGTTTCGATCAGCACCCGCTTGATGTCCGCTTCGTCCGCAGTGAGATCTAGCCAGTTCACCTCCGTGCGGGGCGTCATGACGCCCTTTACGGAACGATCGCCCAGCCGCATCACGCCGACCAGAAGGCGCTGCTCGTCGGCCTCGAGAACGCCAGCGCTCTCTGCCTCTGCTATAAGGCTTTTGATCTCTTCTTCCGTTACTGTCTCTTTGGCTTCGGCCGTCCGGCCTAGCGCGCGCAGGACGAGACGTGTCGAAATGTTGAGAAACCACACCAGAGGTGCCGCGACGCGCGACATCAGCGTCATCGCAGGCGCGACGGCGCAGGCGATTTCCTCCGGCTTGCGCAGCGCCAGATGCTTGGGAACCAGCTCCCCTATGATCAGGGACAGAAAAGTCAGGCAAGCGACGATGATGCCGAAGCCGAGCGGTTCGGCGATGCGATCCGGCACGCCGCGAAATTCAAGCCACTGCGACAGAGCGGACCCGAAGGTGGCGCCCGAGTAGGCGCCGGCCAGGATGCCGACCAGCGTGATACCGATCTGAACCGTCGAAAGAAAGCGTCCGGGGTCGGTTGAAAGTTCCAGGGCCTTGCGGGCGCCTTTGCGGCCTGCCGCAGCAAGCACTCTCAGTCTGGCCCGGCGAGAGGAGACGACGGCCAATTCCGACAGTGCGAACACGCCGTTAAGCAATATGAGGAAGCCAATAATGGCAAGTTCGAACACGGTCTCCGCTCTGGCCTCGCGCTGCCGGCAGTTGCTACGGCCACCCCCATAGCATGATTGGCGACCGATGCGCCAACTCGGGCCTCGAACGATCGCCCTCGAGGGCGCCGACTCCGCTATGCTCAAGCAATGGAATGGGTTGACGAAGGAATTGTGCTGAGCGCCCGGCCGCACGGGGAGACAGCTGCCATCGCCGAGGTGTTCACGCGCGCCCATGGACGCCACCTGGGACTGGTGCACGGCGGCCGGTCGCGAAAACTCAGGCCAGTTCTCCAGATCGGCAATCATGTCGAGGTTGGCTGGAAGGGCCGCATGCCCGAAGACCTCGGCAGCATGACCGTCGAACTACGGCGCGGCTTCGCCGCCGAGGCGATGGCGCGCGCGTCCGATCTGGCCGCGTTGACGTCGGTTTCGACGCTGGCGCACCTGCTGCCGGAGCACGACCCGCATCCGGGACTGTACGAGATTTCGCTCTTCGTCTTGAGCTTTCTTGAGGAAGCGGAAGTTTGGCCGGCCCTGATGGTGCGGTGGGAGTTGGCCTTGCTCGATGAACTGGGATTTGGCCTCGATCTCTCGACGTGCGCCGCGACAGGCACATCGGAAAATCTCATCTACGTGTCGCCCAAGTCAGGGCGTGCTGTCTCGGCGGCGGCCGGTGAGCCCTATAGCGATCGGTTGCTCCATTTGCCCGCATTTCTCATTGGCAAGACCAACGGGCCTGTGACGCCAACGGATGTCACCGCCGGGTTCAAGCTCACAGGCCATTTTTTGAAGACTCGAGTGCTCGATCCACGCGACCAGATAATGCCGGACGCGCGTCAGCGCATGGTGGCGCTCGTGTGCGCAAGCGGGTAGGTCCGGGTCACTTTTTCTTGCTCGTGCCGGCCTCTACGATCACGCGATTGCCGGCCGCCTGGCGCAGCGTGAACGAGACACCGTTCTGGGGCTCGAAGCTTACGCCGATGCTACTCCCGGTCAGCCAGTTCCCGACGCGATCGAAGCTGATCTTGCCCGACGCGCAGTACTCATGCGTGACGATGGTCCACGGCTCCAGGACGTGGCTCTCTTTGCCGAGGGTATAAGAGACTGCGGCCTGTGCCGTGTTCGTGATGCTGAACGCGATCTTCGACGTTTCCGGCCGGCCAAACATCTGTACCGACACGAACTTGGGATGCCTGTCGGGTGCGCGAACGACAGACACTCCGATTTCCGTTGCATCGACTTCTACAAGATTCTTGCGATGCGGCGGCGAATTTTTCCACCCCTCTACCACCTCGGCTGCGAGGCGCGGTGCGGAATAACCGCGGCTGTCGAGGTTGCGCGCCAGATTCTCGGCGACCATGCAGTATTTGTAGCCGTGAGCAGATGCCCGCTGCTGCGGCTCGCGACCGTCTGCCTCGTGGGCAAACGTGTTCGTGCGGGCCAGATACTCGGCGAACCACCGTGCTGCGGCGGCCAGCTCCTTGTTCGGGGCGACGGCGCCAAGCTTGCTCTCCTGCCGGAAGGCGTTCGTGAGCGCCACGATGGCGATCTCGGTCTGCGGGAGGTCGGGGAGATCGGGCATTGCTCTTTCGCAACGATGCGCGCGCGATTCGACCCGTCGGAACAAGGTCAGGCGCCGGTTCTAGCCGTCGATCATCTGTTTATGCAACTTTATATCTGCCGGGCGCTTGAGCCCTGCCGTCCGAGGCGCTAACCCACAGTCATGACGACAAAACCGATTCTGCCGGGCCCTGGGCCCATCGAGCCAGTCTCTCTGCGCGAGGCGCTGGAGGAGCGCTACCTCGCCTATGCGCTGTCGACGATCATGCACCGCGCCCTGCCCGACGTGCGCGACGGCCTGAAGCCGGTGCATCGGCGCATTCTCTACGCCATGCGGGAGCTGGGTCTGGACGCCGATGGCGGCTATCGCAAGTGCGCCAAGATCGTCGGCGAGACGATGGGTAACTATCATCCGCATGGCAATCAGGCGATCTACGATGCGCTGGCCCGTCTCGCGCAAGACTTCAACGTTCGCTATCCGCTGGTCGACGGGCAAGGTAATTTCGGAAATATCGACGGCGACAACCCGGCCGCGGATCGGTACACAGAAGCGCGACTGACGACCGTTGCGGAGCAGCTTCTCGATGGTATCGAAGAAGATACCGTCGACTTCAGGCCCAACTATGATGGGCGGGAGCAAGAGCCCGTCGTCCTTCCGGCGGCGTTTCCAAATCTGCTTGCTAACGGCTCGTCCGGCATTGCCGTGGGCATGGCGACGAACATCCCACCGCACAACGTCGATGAGCTGTGCGGCGCTCTGCTGCATCTGATCAAGCATCCCAACGCCACCATCGAAAAGCTGGTCGAATTTGTTCCAGGCCCCGACTTTCCGACCGGCGGCGTCCTTGTCGAGCCGCGCGACTCTATACTCGAAGCCTACAAGACCGGCCGCGGCGGCTTCCGTCTGCGGGCTCGTTGGGAGAAGGAAGACACCGGGCGCGGCGGCTACCAGATCGTTGTGACCGAGATCCCCTATCAGGTGCAGAAGTCACGCCTGATCGAGCGCATCGCCGAGCTGATCCAAGACAAGAAGCTGACGCTGCTGGGCGACGTCCGCGACGAGTCGGCCGAGACCGTCCGCCTGGTGCTGGAGCCCAAGTCTCGCGCCGTAGATCCTACATTGCTGATGGAAAGCCTGTTCCGTCTCACCGAGCTCGAGGTGCGTTTCGGCCTGAACATGAACGTGCTTTCGGCGGGTCAGATTCCGGGCGTTCTCAGCCTGCGTGATGTCCTCCAGCAGTGGCTCGCGCATCGCCAGGTCGTCCTCGTCCGGCGCACCCAGTTCCGGCTCAAGAAAATTGAACATCGGCTGGAGGTGCTCGACGGATACCTGATCGCCTATCTCAATATCGACGAGGTGATCCGAATCGTTCGCTTCGAGGACGATCCCAAAGCGCGGCTCATGGCCCGTTTCCGCCTGACCGAGGTGCAGGCCGATGCCATCCTCAACCTCCGTCTTAGAGCCCTTTCCAAGCTCGAGGAGCAGGAGATCCGGGGGGAGCACGACAAGCTCACCAAAGAGCGGCGCGAGCTGAAGCAGCTTCCGAAGTCGGATGATCTGGAGTGGGAACTCA
>CADEFX010000264.1:0-4660 GCA_902826715.1 uncultured Hyphomicrobiales bacterium
GGGGTGTTGCAGCGTGGCGTTGCTTCAAGCCGTCTCCGCCTCGGCCTTGCGCTCCGTCGCCTGCGCTGTGTCTTGTGCGGTCGCCTTCGACCGCCGCTCGCCTGCGCCCGCGGACCCCTTCGGCTCTATGGCCGTCGGTGTGGACCCGTTGGACGGCGTATCGGTCTTGGTGCCTGGATTGGCCGTGACTTCTCCGGCAGGGGCGACGATCAGTTCGGTGGTTGCGAAGGCTACGACGACGTAGCTTTTGGTCACGAGTCTCAAATCTACGTTCGATTTTCCGGAGGCTTGCTCGGGTAACTGCAGTTTCAGCTTGGCGAGTGCGTCGAGCGGCACAGACCACGAGCGCCGGCTGAGCGCCTTTCCCGCCGACAGGGTCACGAGCTGAGGCAGGCCACGGATCTCAAGGTATGTGCCTTGCGGCAGCGCACTTTCTCCCTCTATGCGAATGTCGAGCTCGAAAGGAGTTGATGGTTGAGCCTTGAGTATCGGCGCGATGATGATCTTGGGTCTGGACGGCGCATTGGCCACCTGGGCGTTTGCAGCGAATGTAGCGCATGCCGCCAGGGCCATTCCTGCGGCCCAACCGGTATGTCGCAGCCTCCTCCAGCCGTGTGGGCATGCGCGCTTGGTTTCGAACATGCTACGCACCTCTCAAGTGCTCGCCCTATTGCCTTCGCTGCGTCGTCAGGAACTCGCGCAGCAGCCGAGCCTGCTCGGCAGTATCGCCTGGTGCAAGCTGCGCTATTTCCTTGGCCAGCGCTGCGCCGCCGTCTGCTCGGAAGTCTGATTTGCTGGCTGCAACCGCGACCAGCTTGGTTTGCATTGCGCGAAACCGCTGCCAACCGGGAACGTTGGCTGCCAGGTTGAGTTCCCGCCATTTGGGATGATAGCCCGCCTCCTTCTGCAGCCTGGGCAGGCGTTCGAACAGATAGTCGATGAAGCGCGTCAGCCTTCGATAGCGATCGCTCGTGCGCGGCCATCCAAACACCGCGAGCACGGCGGGTACGGCAACGGTCTGGATAGACTGACCTTCCGGGATCAATTCTGGATAGTCTGCTGCCTCGAGCTGGGCTGGAACGTAGTACTCCTCCAATTTTTCGGTGAGCGGCACCGGCAGGAACTTGAAGCCTTCAGGCCACTTGCGCCGCACAAATGGGTCGAGCGGTTTCGAGGAGACGAACACCACGGCCGAGAACTTGTCACCCCGAGACATCTCCGACATTGCCACCGGATGCGGCAAGAACTGTGGTGTGACCTTGATGCCAAGCCGCTCGAATATGATCGGTCCGGAGTAGGCGGCAGCCGTTCCCACCGTGTTGAAGTTCACCGCCTTGCCCGCCAGATCCTCCAGGCTCTTGATCTCGGGGCGCACGAACACATGCAGCTCGGAAGGAAACAGGTGCGTGATGTAGTTCAAGCGCCTTTCGATATTGGCGACCTTGGAGTCCTTCTTGAGCTGATCCAGAATGTCGCCGTAAACGATCGCCGCGTCGACGCCGCGCAGATAAAGCAGATCCTGGATGTTCTCCGAAACGCCTCGCGTGACGATCGGCAGGACGCGCATGTTCGCCCCGTCATCGACGATACGCGCCAACTCCGTTGCAAACCGCAGCGGCGCGCCCTCAGGCAATCCAGCTGCCAAGCCGATGGTGTTTTCGTTAGTCTTGCCGATCAGGCTTGCTTCATATGACCCCAGTCGCGAGGCCCGCTGCGCCCATGCAGCAGAAGCTAGACAACTGACCAAGGACAGCAGCGCAACAGTACAAACAACGAGGCGACGCATTGCGGTGTACCCATAAAATCTGTGTGCCGACGAGTAATTATGCCACAAGGCAGAAAGAATTTATCAAGCATGGCGCAAAAAATTGCCGGTCCGAGTTCCTGGCGGCATCTGCAACTCGGCGGCGGCTGGGACTGTTTGGTTATTTGGCCACAAATTAGGTCAATGCGTATGTCGGTGCTGGCCTGTGCTGTTCGTCCTCGGGACGTGCAATGGATAGGACGCCCCGCTGAGCCAACACGGGAGACGCTGCAATGCGATTTATGGTGATCGTCAAGGCGACCAAAGACTCCGAAGCCGGTGTGATGCCCTCGGAACAGCTGCTTGCCGACATGGCGAAGTTCAACGAGGACATGATGAAGGCCGGCGTGATGCTGGATGGCAATGGCCTGCAGCCGAGCTCGAAAGGCGCGCGCATCCGGTTTTCCGGCAAGGACCGCATCGTGACTGACGGGCCTTTCACGGAGACGAAGGAGCTGATCGCCGGTTACTGGACCATTCAAGTGAAGGACAAGGCGGAGGCCATCGCCTGGATGAAGCGCTGCCCCAATCCTCACAACGAAGGCGGTGAGATCGAAATCCGCCAAGTGTTCGAGCTGGAGGACTTCGGCGAGAGCCCAGCCGTCGAGCACCATCGTGCGATCGGCGAAACGATGAAGGCCAAGAAATAGCTGCAACGGCCGCGGGATCGAAGGGGCAAACCGCACAAACGGCTTGCCCCTGCCCGTTATTCGCAGGCAGTGCTGATGAGCGCTCCGATCGTCGCGGAGTACTGCTTGCACTCGCGCGTGACCTCGGAGGTGATCGGCGCCAAGTCGTTGGTTCCGGCGATGGCTTCAACCGCCGCAAACGCCTGGTTTGCCAGTTGTGCCTCGGCTGCATCCTCGGCCGCTGCAATGGCAGCCTCCTTAGCAGCTTTGGCTGTCATCGCCTTCGTCGCTTTCGGCGTCACGGCTTTGCGCTCCGGCGCCGCCGCCGAAGACTGGCGCGCATAGCTTGGTGCGGTGGAGGCGCGCGAATAGCCGCCGCCATGCGAGCCGCAGCCGGCGAAGGCCGACCCGGACGCAAAAAGTGAAAGAGCTGCGAGGGTCATGATCAGTTTTTTCATTGTCGTCTCCTGCGATCGTTGCGATGGAATCGCTCGGTCCCCTTGCGGCGGACCGGTCCCGGCGACAATGGCTCATGGGGCGATGGGCGACTGTTTCCCCTGAAACAAGCAATTCAGATTGGAACTCCAGCACGCGGCGCCTTTCTGGCACCCATTCCGGCGCTATAAGGGCACTGGAAAATTACCTCGCGCACCCGTCGGGATCGGCCCTGGCCGTTCGTCCTTGGGGCGTGCACGCGAAAGGAGCCCCGACCATGCAATATGCCATTCTCTGCTATCACTCCGAGAGCACGGTGTGCGCCTGGACTCAGGAGGAGGACGAGGCTGTCATGGCCAAGCTTGCCGTGGTGCAGGAGCGCCTGACCAAGGAAGGGCGCTTGGGTCCCGTCGCCCGCCTGATGCCGACCACCGCCGCCACGACGCTACGTAAGCACAAGGAGCCCGCCGTTGTGATCGACGGGCCGTTCGCCGAAACCAAGGAACAGCTTCTCGGGTTCTACATCGTCAATTGCCAGTCCCTGGAGGAGGCGCTCGCCATCGCTCGCGAACTGGGTCAGGCCAATCCGGGCGGGTCTTACGAGATCCGGCCGGTCGCATTGTTCAGACCAGGGGGCACGGCGGCATGACCGACGCAAGCTGGATCGGCGCGACGCTGGCGTCCGTTCGTCCGCAAGCGGTGGCGGCACTGCTACGCTACTTCCGTGATCTCGACATCGCGGAAGAGGCCTTCCAGGACGCGTGTCTGCGCGCCCTTAAAAATTGGCCGCAGAATGGTCCGCCGCGCGATCCGGCGGCGTGGCTCATCATGGTTGGACGAAATACCGCGATCGATGCGGTCCGGCGCAAACGCAAACAGGAACCGTTGTCCGACGAGGAGACAATCTCAGACCTCGAGGATGCGGAGACTGCCCTCGCAGACCAGATCGACGATTCGCACTATCGCGACGACATCCTGCGGCTGTTGTTCATTTGCTGCCATCCTGATTTGCCGGCGATTCAGCAGATTGCTTTGGCGCTTCGGCTCGTCTCAGGCCTGACTGTCAAGGAAATCGCGCACGCCTTTCTCGTCAGCGAAAGCGCCATGGAGCAGCGCATTACCCGCGCCAAGCGCCGCGTCAGCCAGGCCGACGTACCCTTCGAGGCGCCTGGTGCCGTCGAGAGGTCCGAGCGCCTCGGCGCCGTCGCCGCTGTGATCTATCTGATCTTCAATGAAGGCTATTCGGCCAGTGGTGGTTCGGCGCTGGTGCGTGCGCCATTGTGCGAGGAAGCTATTCGGCTGGCGCGACTGCTGCTCAGCCTGTTCCGCGCCGAGCCCGAGATCATGGGCCTCGCCGCGCTGCTCCTGCTGCAATATGCCCGCGCCCCGGCGCGTCTCACCCCCGAGGGCACCATCATCCTGCTGGAGGACCAGGACCGCTGTCGCTGGAACCGGAGCATGATTGCGGAGGGCTTGGCTCTTCTCGACAAGGCCGTGCGCCACCAGCGGCCAGGCTCTTATCAAGTACAGGCCGCCATCGCCGCCCTCCATGCGCAGGCGGCAAAGCCGGAGGATACCGACTGGCGTCAGATCGACTTGCTCTATGCCAACCTCGAAGCCATGCAACCGTCGCCCGTGATCACGCTCAACCGCGCCGTTGCGGTTTCTAAGGTCTACGGTCCTGCCGCAGCCCTGGCCATGATCGAGCCCTTGGCCTCGCAACTCGCCGGCTACTTTCATTTCTTCGGCGCCAAGGGCGCGTTCTTGATGCAGCTTGAGCGGCTCGAGGAAG
>CADEFX010000264.1:4670-5713 GCA_902826715.1 uncultured Hyphomicrobiales bacterium
CGCACATTCGCCAGCATCTTGATCGCCTGAAGCAGGGATCCGCCGCATCCCAATAGCCGATGCGCGGCATTGGTGCGCCGTCTATGTGCGGCGCGGCAGGTTGATCGGAAGATACTCCACGCCGGACTGCTGCACCGGCTGAGGATAGTGCTTCATCAACTCCATAACCTCGAGTGGCATGCCGACGCGCACGGGGAGACCGAGTTCTTTAGCTTCTGTCGTGGTCAATGCGTAGTCGTGCGTCCAATGCCCGCCGGCGAGCTTGTCGGCGAGAGCTTCTGCCGCGCTCTGATCCAAGCGCGGGGTGAGCAGCTCCACGGCGCCGCGCTTTACCTGGGCGAGCGCTTTCTCGCTCATGTCGGCCAGGACGAGCGTCAGGTCGAACACCTCAGCGACCGGCTTGGCGTCACGCGCTTTGACGATGCTTGCCGCCGGGAATCCCAGAATCTGAGGATCGATCGGCCCCAGCATGGAGAATTCGCCCATCACGATTTCGTCGGCGGCGAGTGCGATCAGCGTGCCGCCGGACATGGCGTAGACCGGAACGTACACCGATACGTTGGCCGGATGCGCCTCGACGGCGCGCGCGATCTGCATGGCGGCCAGAACGAGGCCACCTGGTGTATGCAGCACGAGATCGATCGGCCGGTCGGGAGGTGTTTCCTTGATTGCAGCGATGATCGTCTGGGCATCCTCAAGGTCGATATGCCGGGACACGGAAAAGCCGAACAGGCTGCGCTTCTCCTGCCGGTGGATCATGGTGATGACGCGTGAGCCACGCCTTTGCTCGATGGCGCGGATGGCCTGGGTCCGTTTCATCCCGAACCATCGCCCCATGAGCAGGGGTTGCAGCACCATGAGGGCGAAGAAGATCCAGATCAGGGTTGAGAAATCGATCGACATGGCTGCACTCCGAGGCAACGGGAGTGCAACGTAGCACAGCATCCTGGTCATGGTTCCGGACATGAACCATGCGGTTAAGCGCAACGAAATTCGCGGTCGGGCGTTTTGTCGGCGAACTTCGCCTGACAAAGGGATGACAA
>CADEFX010000265.1 GCA_902826715.1 uncultured Hyphomicrobiales bacterium
GGCGAAATTGCCGAGCTGGAAGAGCCGTACCAGCACCACGGTGCCAACGAACTGGCCGAGCGCCGCGACGCCGGCGCAGAACAGGAACCTGACGTTGGGCATCGGCAGCGCCTCGCCCGTCGTCAGGCAGAGGGCGATCACGTACACGGTCAGGAACGGCAGCGTGAACAGCACTCTGACGTAGCTGGTCGCCGTGACGGAAAGCGTCTGGTTGAGTTGTTTCAGGGCTCCGAGCCGCAGCGACTGAAAGAACGCCGCCGCAATGGCCGAAAAAATCCAGAGATATTCCATCAGTCCCGGTCGTGTTGCGTGACGCGCACAGCATCGTGGGTAGCATGCCCGCACCTGCCGCCAAAGCCGCCATTGGTGCCGCAGACCACCCCTGCGTCCAGCATGCCGGCCCACAGGTTCCTAAGCGTGTGCAGTTCGCGCCTCGTGCGACTCGGCCTATGAGGCTGGTAAGTGCGACCGTTCGTCTGCGAGCCGCAACCGCGAGATTGGCCGATGACCCTGCTCTTTCGCGTTCTGTATGCCGCCCACGCCAAGGGCACGCACCACAAGCTGGCACTCGATGGATTGCGGCACATCGCGCGCGAGGACGCGGACGCGTGGCAGCGTGTGTTCCTCAAGCACGCCGAGGTCTATCTGCAGGGCTCCAAGGCCCCCGACAACGAGTTCAAGGACTTCAAGAACCACGTCCTGCACGTGCGCGACAATTTCTGGGGCGGCGCCCCGGCCAAGGCGCGTAGCTGGTACATGCATCTTGTGGAGGCGCTGCAACGCCAGGACTGGCAGACAGCCGTCTACTGCGCCGGTGTGCTCAGCCATTACGTGACGGACCCGATCCATCCGTTCCACACGGGCCAGTCGGAGGCGGAGAACAACATCCACCGCGCCGCGGAGTGGAGCATCTCCAAGTCCTACGACGACCTGAAGGCCCTGGCCGAGCGTGAGCTGACGCCGCCAGTGGTGACCGTTTCATCCGCGCCCAACTGGCTGGAGGTTCTGGTGTGCGACTGCGCCACGCAGGCCAACGCGCACTACGAGAAGCTGATAGCCCACTATGACATCCATCGCGGCGTGAGCGACCCGCCGTCGGGGCTCGACATTGTTTCGCGCAAGATCGTTGCGGAACTGCTGGCGCTTGCCGCGACCGCTTACGGCGCCGTACTGACGCGGGCGATCGGCGGAGCCAACGTGCCGCCTCCCGAGGTGTCTTTGACGCTCGAGAGCATCATCGCCACGCTGCAGGTTCCGGCCAAGGTGATCGCCAAGAAGCTCGCGGACGTCGAGGACCGCCGCCTCGTCGAGCGCATGTACGACGAGTTGCGCGCGACCGGCACCGTGGAGGAGAACCTGCCCGCCGACGATCGCATGGTGCGGGATCTTCATGCCGCCGAGGTTTTGGCCCAACGCAAGAGGCCCGACGCCGCCTCGAAGTTTGTCTTCTCCCCGCCGGCGAAGGTCGAAACCACGGTCGAGCGCAAGAAGCGATCCCTCGACGAGGCGTCTTCCCAAACGATTGCAACCGTCCCGCGGGTCGTGCCCTTCCGTGCGCCTGCCGCGGCAAGGCCGGAGGAGGCCAAATCCAAAACTGCGGTGCCGGTGGTCGCCTCGGGCGGACTGAGCCGCATGTTGAAGACGTTCGCGGACGATGGTCCGAAACTTTATCTCACGCCTGAGCAGGACATCGTCGACGCGCCCTCGATCGGCCCCAAAACGGCGGAAAAGTTGAATGCTGCGGGCATCGATTGCGTGGATGACCTGTTGAAGGCCCACCCGATGGCGCTGGCCGCGCGCCTCGACGATCGGCACGTCACGGAGCAGACCATTACGGATTGGCAGGATCAGGCGCGTCTCGTGTGCGCCATTCCGGGCCTGCGCGGCACGGGCGCGCAATTGCTCGTTGGGGCCGGCTATCGCACCGCTGAGGCCATGGCTGAGGCCGATGCCGCAGAGCTATGCGCTGCCGTCCTGGCCTTCGCCACCGGCAACGAGGGCCAGCGTGTGCTGCGCGACGGTACGCCTCCAGACATCGAGAAGATCAAAACTTGGGCCGACAGCGCACGGCGCGTGACGGCCGCAGCTTAGCGGCTGAAATCCACGGCCGTGGTGTTGCCGCCGCAAACGAGAATGCCGACGCGCTCGCCGCGCGCAGGTGCGTAAGCGCCAGCCAGCAAGGCGGCGAGTGCGGCCGCGCCGCCGGGCTCGGCGGCAATCTTCAGCCGGTCCCACAGGACGAGTTGCGCTTTGCGAATTTCATCGTCGGGCACTAGGACCGATTGGGCCACATGCTGCCGCGCGATGCCGAAGGCAATGCCGCCGATGCGGCTGGCTCCCAGAGAATCCGCCGCCAAGCCGCTGACTGACACGTCTACTGGCGATTTTGCCTTCAAGGCGGCATGCAGTGTCGGCGCCGTTTCTGGCTCCACGCCGACAACCTTCACTCGCCCCTGATACCAGGCTGCGATGCCTCCGATCAGCCCACCGCCGCCTACGGCCACCAGCAGCGTGTCGAGCTTGGGCGCCTGACCTTCCAGCTCCAGGCCGACCGTGCCTTGGCCCAGGAGCGTCAGCGGTGCATCGTAGGCGTGCACGGACAGGGCGCCCGTTTGCGCAATGAACGCCTGGCAGTGCTCCAGCGCTTCGGCATAGCGGCTGCCGTCGACGACGAGGTCGGCGCCGTAGCTGCGGATGCGCTCGATCTTGGCCGGAGACGAGATGGTCGGCACGAAAATGTGCGCTGGATGCCCAAGCTTCTGCGCCGCGTAAGCGACCGCCGCCCCGTGATTTCCCCCGGACGCCGCAGCCACGCCCGCGGCCGGAACCGTCTGTCCGGTCAGATTTGCGAATGCCCCGCGCGCCTTGAAGGATCCCGAGTGTTGCAGCAGCTCGAGCTTGAGCGTCAGCGCTCCCGGCGCAAGGCCCAGCTCGGCGGCATCGATGTCGATGGTAGGTGTGTGGCGCACATGGTTCTTGATGCGCGCGTAAGTCTCGGCGATTGCTTGCTGGTTCACGGTCATGGGGCTCATTCAAGCGTCGGCGATTGCGGCATGGTGGAGGCGACGGAGCACGATCGGGCCCCAGGCATACCACATGGCAGGCATGTCGCGCTCAACTGCGGTTGGCCCTTGCTACCCGATCCGCCACGTCGCACACTTTGATGGAGGGCCGGCCATAAAACGCGCCGGTATTACAGGGAGAGAATCAATGGCTAAACCTACGGCCGAGCCTGGCCGCACGGCACTGGCAGGCGTGCGAGTGCTCGATCTCACCCAATTCGAAGCGGGAACGTCGATCACCGAGACTCTGGCATGGCTCGGTGCCGACGTGATCAAGGTCGAGAATCCGAAAGGCGGAGAGCAGGGCCGCAGTGCCTCCTCCGAGCGGCCCGATGCCGACAGCTATTACTTCATGCTGCTCAACGCCAACAAGCGGTCGGTCACGCTCAATCTCAAGGATCAACGCGGCAAGCAGATGCTGCGCGACATGATCAAGGAGGCCGACATCTTCGCGGAGAACTTCGCGCCGGGTGCAATCGAGAAACTCGGCTTCTCCTATGAGGAAGTGGCGAAGATCAATCCGCGCATCATCTACGCCACGGTCAAGGGCTTCGGCAAAGGCAGCCCCTACGAAAACAATCTCGCCTTCGACATGATCGCGCAGGCGGCTGGCGGCGTCATGAGCATCACCGGCGAGAGGGACGGCCGTCCGATCAAGCCCGGTGTCACGCTCGGCGACACCGGCACCGGACTGCACGCGGCCATCGGCGTGCTGGCCGCGCTCTTCCAGCGTACCGTCACCGGCCGCGGCCAGAAGGTCGAGGTGGCGATGCAGGACGCCATGGTGAATTACTGCCGCATCGCCTACTCCCGGCAAATGCTCACCAACAAGGCGTGCGAGCGCAACGGCAACAGCGTCGTGCTGGGCAACGCGCCGTGCGAGGTGTTCAAGTGCAAGCCCGGCGGTCACAACGACTACGTCTTCATCTACACGAGCCGCGCCACCAATGCGCACTGGGAGCGGCTGTGCGAGGTGATCGGGCGCGAGGACTTGAAGAACGATCCGCGCTACGCCACGCCGCCCAAGCGCGGCAATCATTCCGCCGAGATCAACGCCGAGGTCGAGAAGTGGACCCGGAACTTCACCAAGTTCGAGGCCATGGAGAAGCTGGGCGCCAAGGGCGTGCCCTGTGGCGCGGTCATGGACACGAAAGAACTCTCCGACGAGCCCAGCATGCGAGAACGCGAGATTTTCGCCGAGATCGACCATCCCGTGCGCGGCAAGCTCGTGATTCCCGGCTGGCCGGTGAAGATGTCGGGATCGCACGTGAAGGTGACGGCCTCGCCGCTACTCGGCGCCGACAACAGTGATGTCTATGGCGAGTGGCTTAGCTTGGGCAAAAGCGATCTCGACCAGCTCAAGAAGGACGGCGTGGTCTAAGCCTTTCTCCCTCTCCCCGTTCTACGGGGAGAGGGGGGCAAGGTCTTGCTCTGTGCTCGCCACTGCCCCTCACCCTAACCCTCTCCCCATGCCGGATAGTGGGCATGGGGAGAGGGGATAAATTCAAAGTTTGAAAAAGGAACGCGTATGGCTATCGGATCGGACATCGTCGCCAAGGCGATGAAGCATGAAGGCGTCAGCGACTTCTTCTACATCATGGGCGGCCCGATGCTGGCGGTGGAGTCTGCGTGCCTGAAGCTCGGGCTGCGCGGCATTGATGTGCGCCACGAACAGGCCGCCGCCATGGCGGGCTTTGCCTATGCGCGCCTGCTCAACAAGCCTGGCTTCTGCATGGCGGCTTCCGGTCCCGCCACGACCAACCTCGTGACCGGTGTTGCGCATGCGTGGGCCGACTGCACACCCATCGTTGCGCTCGGCGGCGCGGCGCCGGTTTCGACCTGGCATCGCGGCGCCTTCCAGGACACCGACCAGCTCGCGCTCTTCAAACCCATCACGAAGTGGGCCGACCGGGTGCATCATCCCAAGCGCATCCCCGAGCTCATCCACCTCGCCATCGCCCAGGCCATGACCGGCCGCACCGGCCCGACCTATCTCGATCTGCCGGGCGACATCCTCTACCAGGAGATCGACGAATCGACGGTCGAGTATCCCGATCCCTTCGACTATGCCAAGCGTGCGCGTCCGGCGGCCAACGCCGCCGACGTGAAGGCCATGGTCGAGCTGCTGGCGAAGGCCAAGCAGCCCGTTCTCGTCACCGGCTCCGGCGTGCAGTGGTCGGAAGCCGACAAGGAAATGCTGACGTTCGTCGAGGCCGCGGGCATTCCGTTCTATACGACGCCGCAAGGTCGCGGCGTGATCCCCGAAGATCACAAGTACAGCTATCTCACGTCGCGCGCGGCAGCCTTCAAGGATGCCGATCTTATCCTCGTCGTCGGTACGCGCATGAACTACATCATCGGCAACGCGGCACCGCCGCGCTGGAATGCGTCGGCCAAGATCGTGCGCATCGACATCGATCCGGTGGAAATCGCCTCCGCGCCGCGCAAGCTCGATGTCGGCGTCGTCGCCGATGCCAAGATCGCCTTCGGCCAGCTGACCGACGCCATCAAGGGCAAGGTCACGCCGGCGAACTATGAGGGTTGGCGCGAGCGCCT
>CADEFX010000266.1 GCA_902826715.1 uncultured Hyphomicrobiales bacterium
ACCATGACCCATGGATCGGCCTCGGCCGGCGACCCCGAGAACACCCTCCTCATGGCCCTCGACCCCGGCCGCGTCCTGATCCAGCTCCGGCCCGATCTTGCACCCAAGCATGTTGCGAGGGTCAAACAGTTGGCGAAGGAAGGCTTCTACAACAACATCAAGTTCCATCGCGTCATCGCCGGCTTCATGGCCCAAACCGGCGACCCGACCGGTACGGGAACGGGTGGCTCCAAGTACGGTAACTTGCCCGCGGAATTCACGCCCACGCCGTTCGAGCGCGGTACCATCGGTGCTGCCCGTACCAACGATCCCAACAGCTCCAACAGCCAGTTCTTCATCTGCTTCACGCATGTTCCCCATCTCAATGGGCAGTACACTGTCTGGGGCAAGGTGGTTGAAGGCATGCAGTACGTCGACCAAATTGCCAAGGGAGAGCCGCCGGCTACGCCCGATGTGATGCAAAAGGTCTACCTGCTGGCCGACGCGAAGAAGTGAACGGCAGCGAGTAGCGAAACAGCAAACAGCGAATAGTAAACAGGCCTTTGTCGCCTTCCCTACCCGCTATTCCCTACTTGCCATTCGCCAATGAACCCCCGGAAGGAGTTTTCCCTAATGGCCGCTATCAAAGATCCCGAAAACACGCTCATCATGGACACGACTCAAGGCAAGGTCGTGATCGCGCTCCGGCCCGATCTCGCGCCCAAACACGTCGATCGCATCAAGACGCTGGCGCGTGAGGGATTCTATGACGGCATCGTCTTCCACCGCGTGATCGACGGCTTCATGGCCCAGACCGGATGCCCGCATGGCACCGGCACGGGCGGTTCCAAGCTCGGCAATCTCGACGCCGAGTTCAACGCCGAGCCGCACGTGCGTGGCATCTGCTCTATGGCGCGCTCACAAAACCCCAACAGCGCCAACAGCCAGTTTTTCATCTGCTTCGATGACGCCCGCTTCCTGGACAAACAGTACACGGTCTGGGGCAAGGTGACCGAGGGCATGGACAACGTCGACAAGATCAAGCGTGGCGAGCCCGTTCAGAACCCTGACAAAATCAAGTCGCTGAAGGTCGCGGCTGATGTAAAGTAGGCTCCTCACACGAGCCCGGGCCGAGGTCCGCAAGAAACAGGACAATCAGGATGATCACGATGGGTGCTGCAGCGCCTCGCACGCTGCTCGAGGCCGCTTGGCCGCAAGACCTCAACGCGCGTCGCGTCGGCGCGGCAGCGGCTGCTCTGTTTGGCGTGTGCCTGCTGACGCTCTCGGCCAAGGTTCAAGTGCCGTTCTGGCCTGTGCCGATGACGATGCAGACCCTTGTCGTGCTGATGCTGGGCATGGCGTACGGCTCGCGCCTGGCGGCTGGTACGGTGCTGGCGTATCTCCTGGCCGGCGCTGCTGGGCTGCCGGTGTTTGCCGGAACACCCGAGCGTGGCATCGGCCTCGCCTACATGATGGGGCCCACCGCGGGATTTCTCGTCGGCTTCGTCATCGCGGCCTGGATCGTGGGTTTCCTCGCAGAGCGCGGCTGGGACCGGAATGTCCTGACCTGCGGTGTGGCAATGATCGCCGGCCATGTGGCGATCTCGCTGTCGGGCGTCGTGTGGCTCGCTGTTCTGATGGGAACAAGTAAGGCCATCGATATCGGCCTCATGCCGTTCCTCGCGTCCAGTGCCTTGAAAACGGCCCTCGGCACCGCTGCAATGCCGCTGATCTGGCGGATCGTTGCACGCAGGCCGTAGCCGTCAGACGCTGTCGGGCTTCGGCACTACGGGGCGGCCCGGATCGCCGAAATCCGGCAATGGCGGCAGATCCGGCGGTCTGGGCGCTGGGTCTTTGCCGCCCTTCGGTTTCACTGGCATAGGCCGCAGCGGGCGCTTGTCGTCACCTGTTCCAGGCACATTGACCTCCGCACAAGCTGATGGATCGGAAACGATCTCTGGCGTCGGCGGTTCCCAGGCGTCGCGCTATGGGCTACAGCCGGGTCATGCGAACCGAACTGTTCGATTTTGAGTTGCCGGAAGAACGAATTGCCCTGCATCCGGCCGGTCCGCGCGACAGTGCGCGGCTGCTGGCGGTCGGGCCAGGCCCGGGCGAGCTTGTGGATTGCTCGGTCCGCGATCTGCCCGGCCTGCTGCGCCCCGGCGATGCGTTGGTCTTCAACGACACCAAAGTCATTCCCGCAGCGCTCCAAGGCACGCGCATTCGCGACGACGCGCGCGCGCATGTGTCCTTCAACCTCATCAAACGAATCGATGAGAGCCACTGGCGCGCCTTTGCGCGCCCCGCCAAGCGTTTGAAGTCCGGGGACCGTATCCGCTTCGGCACCGAAGGCCGCGTGTGCCTGCTCGGCGAGCTTGATGCCAGCGTCATCGAGCGCGGCGAGGACGGCGAGGTCGAGCTCGCCTTCAGCCTCCATGGGGTATATCTCGATGAGGCGATCGCCGCGCTGGGCGACATGCCGTTGCCGCCCTACATCGCCCTGAAACGCGCGCCCGAGGACGAAGACCGCACGTCATACCAGACCGTCTACGCGCGCAACGAGGGCGCCGTCGCCGCACCGACTGCCGGTCTGCACTTCACGCCGGAATTGTTTGCCGCGCTCGAGGCTGGCGGAATCTCGCGCCATTTCCTCACGTTGCACGTCGGCGCCGGCACATTTCTTCCAGTCAAGGCCGACGATACCACAGGCCATCGCATGCACGCGGAATGGGGCACGATCGATGCGACGTTGGCGGCTGCACTCAATGACGCGCGCGCCGGTGGCGGCCGAATCGTCGCCGTCGGCACCACGGCGTTGCGACTGCTCGAAAGCGCCGCTACTACGGAGGGCACGATCCAACCCTTCGCCGGAGAAACGTCGATCTTCATCACGCCGGGCTACCGCTTTCGCGCCGTCGATGCGCTGATGACCAACTTTCACCTGCCACGCTCGACGCTGTTCATGCTGGTGTCGGCGTTCTCCGGTCTCGAGACGATGCAGGCCGCCTACGCCCACGCCATCGCCACGGGGTATCGCTTCTATTCCTATGGCGACGCCTGCCTGCTATTTCCCTCCCCATGACCTCGACGTTCTCGTATCGCCTGCTGGGGCGGGACGGCGCCGCACGCCTGGGCGAAATTTCGACGCCGCGCGGCAGAATCCGCACGCCTGACTTCATGCCGGTGGGAACAGTGGCCACCGTCCAGGCGCTCTACCCCGATCAGGTGAAAGCCGCCGGCGCCGACGTCATTCTGGCCAACACTTATCACCTGATGCTGCGTCCGGGAGCCGAGCGCATCGCGCGCTTGGGCGGGTTGCACACGTTCATGCGCTGGCCCGGGCCGATCCTGACGGACTCGGGCGGCTTCCAGGTCATGAGCCTGTCAAAAATCCGAGAGGTGACGGAGGAGGGCGCGCGCTTCCAGTCGCATCTCGACGGGTCGCGCCACATGCTCACTCCGGAACGATCCATTGAGATCCAATGCCTGCTCGGCGCCGACATTCAGATGCAACTCGACGAATGCATCGAATATCCGGCGAGTCACGCAGAGGCGGAGCGCGCGATGGAGCTATCGCTCCGATGGGCCGAACGCTCGCAGTGCGCCTTCAAAAAGTACGGTGCGCCGGGTCAGGCGTTGTTCGGCATTGTCCAGGGCGGCGTTCATGCCGATCTGCGCCACCGCTCGGCAGAGGCACTGGTCGCGATGAATTTCCCCGGATACTCGATCGGCGGCCTTGCGGTAGGCGAAGGCCATGACGTGATGCTTCGCACGCTCGACGACACTGTTCCCGCCTTGCCAGCCGCAAAACCGCGCTACCTGATGGGCGTTGGCACGCCCCTCGATCTCATCGAGGCGGTCGCACGCGGCATCGACATGTTCGATTGCGTCATGCCCACCCGCAACGGCCGGCACGGCCTTGCCTTCACCTGGGACGGCAAAGTTAACCTGCGCAACGCCCGGCACGCCGACGATCCTGCGCCGCTCGATGCTGCCAGCTCCTGTCCGGCCGCGCGCGACTACTCGCGCGCCTACCTGCATCATCTCGTCAAGTCGGGTGAATATCTGGGCTCCATGCTGCTGTCGTGGGCCAACACGGCGTTTTACCAGGATTTGATGTCGGCCATGCGCGCGGCAATCGCGGCGGGCCGCTTTTCGGATTGGGCGGCTGAGACCAAACTCCGGCTCGCCGGCGACACCGGCTCCGAATCCGCGCACGGCTAGGACTTGGCCGCCTGAGCCTTGGCGCGCTGCAGCGCCGTGACGCGCTCGCGATGCAGAAGGTAGATGCCCGAGGCGACGACGATCGACGCACCCACATAAGCCCACGCGTCAGGGAGCTGATTGAACACCAGGTAGCCCGCCGTCGTATGCGTGATGAGCCCGAGATAGATGAACGGCGCGAGCGTCGATGCAGGGGCCTGCCGATAGGCGAGGATCAGCAGGTAGTGCCCAACTCCGCCCCAGAACCCCATGGAAATCAGCATCGCCCAGATCCATGGGCTCGACGGCCAGACCCAGTCCGCCAGAGCGAACGGCGCCATCAGAAGCGCGCCCGCGACCAGCGAGTAGAACAATGTCACCTCGGGCGGATCGAAGTCCGACAGGTAGCGCGTCAGCAGCAGAAAGACGGCGTAACAAAGCATCGACACAAATGCGTAGGCCATCGCCGGATGAAACGTCATGTAGCCCGGGCGCACGACCACGAGGATGCCGGCAAATCCGACGATAATGGCCAGCATCCGTCGCCATCCAACCCATTCGCCGAGATATGGTCCCGCCAGCAGCGCCACCGTGAACGGCGTCAGGAAGTAGATCGTCTGGGTCTGGTCGAGGCGCAGATGGCGCAAGGCGATGAAATTGCACACCGTGGAGCCCAGCATTAACAGCGAGCGCAGGAGCTGATGCTTGAGTTTCCTCGTGATCAGCAGCGTCGGGACCGACATCGCGCCCATCACCAGCACGATCAGGAAGAACTGGCTGACGAAGCGCAGCCACGTCACCTGCGAGACGGGAAGCTGCGCGACGCTTGCCATGTATTTGGCGATCGTGTCGAGGCAGGAGAACAGCACAAGGGCCAGGCACATCAGCCCGATGCCCTTGAGAGTATTGGTTCCCTGTCCGACAGATCCGTGTGCCGCCCGCTGCATGTCGCGCTGTGTCCCGCACCGCCAGCCGCGCTTATAGCCGGTCCGGTTGCCTGGCGTCAGTCGCGGAGATGCTCACTTGACGTGTTCGCAGTGCATAGCCGCATGTTGACGCAGCGCCGACACAGGGGGCGGCCACGCGAGACGACCACGATGGAATGTGGATAGGTGGCGCGCAGATGGTACGCAAAGGCGCTCTCGCTCGGAACGGCGGACGGGCCCGCCCGCCTTGAGTGCGCGATAGCTTCCAAACGTGCCTTGGAATACTGACTGGTGGGCGGTGAGAGGATCGAACTCCCGACATCTTCGGTGTAAACGAAGCGCTCTACCGCTGAGCTAACCGCCCGCGCCCTCCGATTAGCGTCTCGCACACACCCTTGTAAAGCCATGGTTGGCGTGCGAAGGTCAATGGTCGTGTCGTGAACGGGTTGGCGGCAAGTTATGTTGCGCCGATCCTTGGGTTTCATC
>CADEFX010000267.1 GCA_902826715.1 uncultured Hyphomicrobiales bacterium
GCATCACCGACCGAACCAGTCACGCCGCATGCGGCGACGCGTGCCTCGGGCTTGCCGGGGGCCGCGCACCTGCTCTAAGAGACGCCTTCTGATCGACGGACACACCAGCCGCCCATGGACACCACCCCCCGATATTCTGGTCTGCGCATCTTTCGCGAGGCCCTGCGCGGCCATCAGGGCTGGGAGCGGGCCTGGCGCGATCCGGCGCCCAAAGCCAGCTACGACGTAGTCATCATCGGCGGCGGCGGCCACGGGCTCGCGAGCGCCTACTATCTGGCCCGCGACCACGGCATCGCCAACGTGGCCGTGATCGAGAAAAGCGCCATCGGCCTCGGCAACGTCGGCCGCAACACGACGATCGTGCGCTCGAACTATCTCTATCCAGAGAACCATCATTTCTACGAGAAGTCGCTGCAGCTCTGGGAAGGATTGGAGCAGGACCTCAACTTCAACGTCATGATGAGCCAGCGCGGCGTGCTCAACCTGTTCCATTCCGACAGCCAGCGCGATGCGGCGGCCCGGCGCGGCAACGCCATGCGCCTGTCGGGCATCGATGCCGAGCTGCTGGATCGTCATGGCGTGGCGCGTTACGCGCCCCTCGTCGACATGGATAATGCACGCTTCCCCGTCTACGGCGGTCTCCTGCAGAACCGTGGGGGGACTGCGCGCCACGATGCGGTGGCGTGGGGCTTCGCCCGCGGTGCCGACCGGCACGGCGTCGATATCATCCAGCATTGCGAGGTGACGGGCATCCGCCGCGAGGGCGGACGCGTCACCGGTGTCGAGACATCGCGCGGCTTCATTAGTGCGCGCAAGATTGCCATCGCGGTCGCCGGACACTCGTCGCACGTGGCCGCCATGGCCGGGCTGCGGCTGCCGATCGAGAGTCACAAGCTGCAGGCTTTCGTGTCCGAGGGCCTGAAGCCTATGATCGACGGGGTGATCACGTTCGGCGCGGGCCACTTCTACATCTCGCAATCCGACAAGGGCGGCCTTGTCTTCGGCGGCGACATCGACCGTTACAATTCGTATGCGCGGCGCGGCAGCCTGCCGATCGTGGAAGACGTGATGAGCGAGGGCATCGCCATGGTGCCCGCACTGTCGCGTGTGCGCGTGTTGCGGCAATGGGCCGGCATCATGGACATGTCGATGGATGGCTCGCCGATCATCGGCAAGACGCCGGTGGGAGGGCTCTATCTCAACGGCGGCTGGTGCTACGGCGGCTTCAAGGCCATCCCCGGCTCTGGCTGGTGCTTTGCCTACACCATTGCCAAGGACGAGCCGCACCCCCTTAACGCCGCGCTGAGCCTGGACCGCTTCCGGGACGGGCGCATGATCGACGAAAAAGGCGCAGGTCCCGCGCCCTGGGCCCACTAGAGCATCTCTCATGCATCTCATCACATGCCCATGGTGCGGCACGCGCGATCAGGCCGAGTTCACGTATCGCGGCGACGCCACATTGACGCGCCCCGATCCGGCATCGGCGAATGCCCCTGAAGCGTTCTTCGAGTTCAGCTATCAGCGCACCAACCCCATGGGTTGGCACTCGGAGTGGTGGCACCATACGGGCGGCTGCCGCCAGTGGGTCAAGGTCGTGCGCAACACGCTGACGCACGAGATCGCGGCGACGGGCGCCGCACATGACGTGCTGAAGGTTCCGGCACGATGACCCAGCCGTATCGACTGGCGCAGGGCGGCCGTATCGACCGCAACCAAACGCTGAGCTTTCAGTTCGATGGCCGCACCTACCAAGGCCATCGGGGCGATACACTGGCCTCGGCGCTGCTGGCAAACGGCGTGCGCCTCGTCGGACGCAGCTTCAAATATCATCGCCCGCGCGGCATCTTCACCGCCGGTCCGGAAGAGCCCAATGCACTGGTCGAGCTGCGCACCGGCGCCCGCCGCGAACCCAATTCGCGCGCCACGGTGGTCGAGCTGTTCGACGGTCTGGAGACCGCCAGCCAGAACCGGTGGCCGTCGCTCGCGTTCGATCTGAGCGCCATTAACGGACTGTTCTCGCGTTTCCTCCCGGCCGGCTTCTACTACAAGACCTTCATGTGGCCGCCCGCGTTTTGGGAAAAGGTCTACGAGCCGATGATCCGCCGCATGGCGGGCCTCGGCCATGCCGCGCGCGAGCCCGACCCTGACGCCTACGAGCATACGCACGCGCACTGCGACGTGCTCGTTGTCGGATCGGGCGCTGCAGGCCTTGCCGCTGCACGCGCCGCTGGCGACACGGGCGCGCGCGTCATGCTGCTGGAGCAGGATTTCGAGATTGGCGGAGGGCTGCTCCTCGACCCGCGTCATGACGGCTGGCGCAACGAGACGATCGCCGCACTGGCCGCGATGCCCGAGGTGCGCATCCTCCCGCGTACGACCGCGTTCGGCTACTACGACCACAACGTCCTCGGCGCGATCGAGCGGGTGTCGGATCATCTGCCTGTTCCGCCCGCGCACGGCGTACGTCAGCGCTACTGGGTCGTTCGCGCCAGGCAGGTGGTGCTCGCGACAGGCGCCATCGAACGTCTTATTGCTTTCCCTGGCAACGACCGCCCGGGCGTTATGCTCGCCACCGCCGCCGAGACCTACGTGCGCCGCTACGGCGTCGTGCCGGGCCGCAATGCCGTACTCTTCACGAACAATGATGCAGCATACGCCACCGTCTACGCGCTGCGCGATGCCGGCTCGGCCGTTCCGGCCATCATCGACGTCCGAGCGACGTCCTTGGCCGCCGACGCGGCGCGCGGCGCGGGCTTTACGGTCTGGACCGGCGCAGAGGTGATCGGCGTCACCGGCACTCACGCGTTGCGCGGCGTGCAAGTGCGGTGGCGCCAGGACGGGCGGATCACATCGGTCCCCGCTGATCTTCTATGCGTGTCCGGCGGCCTCAATCCTTCCGTCAATCTCGCCAGCATGACGCGCGCCCCGCTGACATGGAGCGCAGACCTGGCGACATTCGTGCCGGGCACGCCGATCCAGGCCGAACGTTCGGCTGGCGCCGCACGCGGCGTCTACGGCATCGCCAAGGCCGCACGCGACGGCACTACAGCGGGCACGGCGGCAGCGCAGGCGTCGGGACACAGCCGGTCGGCGGAGTTCACGCTGCCGGACGATGACGCTGCCGCGATATCACCGATCCAAGCCGTCTGGGAGGTCAAGGCCAAGGGCAAGTCATTCGTCGATCTGCAGAACGACACCACGGCCGACGACATGCGCCTCGCGCATCGCGAGGGCTATTCGCACGTCGAGCACGCCAAGCGCTACACCACGCACGGCATGGCGACGGACCAGGGCAAGACCGGTGGGCTGGTTGGTAGCGCGGTGCTCGCTCAAGCGCGCGGTGAGCCCATCGAGACCGTCGGCGTGCCGACCTTCCGTCCCTACGTCACGCCGGTCGCCATCGGTGTCCTAGCGGGGCGCGAGGTCGGACAGCATTACAAGTCGAAGCGGCGGACGGCCATGCACGACTGGCACGAACGCGCCGGTGCCGTGTTCCTCGAGACCGGTCTCTGGCTGCGCCCGCTCTATTACACCAAGACCAACGAGACGGGGTGGGACCCGATCCTGCGCGAGGCGCGCGCGGTGCGCCGGTCGGGGGGCATCTGCGATGTCTCCACGCTCGGCAAGATCGACGTGCAGGGCCGCGACGCCGCGACCTTTCTCGATCGCCTCTACATCAACACGTTTTCGACGCTTCCGGTTGGCCGTGCACGATACGGCGTCATGCTGCGCGAGGACGGCATGGTATTCGACGACGGCACCACCTCGCGGCTCGGCGAGCATCATTTTTTGATGACGACGACCACGGCCAACGCAGCAGCGGTGCTGGAGCACATGGAATACCACGCGCAGGTCACGTGGCCCGGTCTCGACGTGCAGTTCTGCAGCGTAAGCGACCAGTGGGCGCAGATTGCCGTGGCTGGCCCCAATGCGCGCAAGACTCTCGTGACCTGCGTCGAGGGACTTGATCTCGGCAATGAGGCCTTTCCCTTCATGGCGGTGGCCGATGCGCGCATCGCCGGATGCCCGGTGCGCGTGTTCCGCGTCAGCTATTCGGGTGAGCTGGCCTACGAGGTTGCGACACCGGCCGGCTACGGCGAGCGCGTCTGGTCGGCGCTGCTCGAAGCCGGCAAGGCGTTCGACATCATTCCCTACGGCTTGGAAGCCATGGGCGTCATGCGTGTCGAGAAGGGCCACGTCGCCGGGCCTGAACTCACCGGCCAGACGACGGCCCGCGATCTGGGGCTCGAGCGCCTGATGAAGAAAAAAGGTGATTTCATCGGCCGCGTGAACGCAACACGGCCGGGACTGCTGGCTGCGGACCGCGCGACGCTGGTCGGTATTCAGGCCGTTGACGCGAGCTTCGAGCGGCGCCTCCGCGGTGGTGCGCATATCGTTACCCGGCGCGAGTCCAAGCAAAGCCTGGGCTGGGTCGCCAGCGTCACGCGCTCCGTCGATCTGGAGCGGTGGATCGGGCTGGCGTTGGTGCGCGGCGGGCCGGAGCGCATCGGGCAGCGCATGTTCGCGACATCGCCGCTGCACAACGAAGTCGTGGAAGTGGAGATCACGAGCCCGCATCACGTCGATCCGGAGAACCGCCGTGTCCGTACCTGAACCGATCTCGCAGCTTTCTGCGCACATGCAGCCGGGACGCTTCGGTGCGGACGGTAACACGCCCGTGCTGCTGTCGGAGCGGCGCCGGGCCATCGCACAAGTGATGGGCCGCAAGGGTCAGGATGCACGGTTACGCGCGGCCATCCATGGTGCGTTCGGACTCGACCTTCCGCATCCTGGCAGCAGTGTCACTCGCGACTCGGCAATGGCGATGTGGATCGCGCCTGAGACGTGGCTGATCCTGCGTGACGGCTCTCCAAGCGACGATCTGACCCGTGACTTGACGGCCGCCTGCGGCGATGCCGCATCCATCGTCGATCAGACATGGGGCAAATCCATCATTCGCGTTTCCGGCGCGCGGGCATGCGCCGTCCTCGCGAAAGGCTGCCGCATCGATCTGCATCCGCGCGTGTTCGGTCCCGGCAAAAGCGCCGTCACCCCGATCGCGCACATCCATGCAGTCCTCATGCAAGTCGACGCCACGCCGGCATTCGACTTGATCGTCCCATCGACTTTGGCACGCGATTTCGTCGAATGGCTGCGCTTGAGCGCCGCCGAGTACGGCTACGAAGTCGTGGCGTAGTCACGCACCAAGTCGTGGCGTAGCCGCTCGCGCTCGATATCTTGGCGTAGTCGCACAGCCCGAGATACCTCTCCCTGGAACACGGCTCCGAGTTGCCCCACCCTCTCCCTCAGCGTTACCGGACGCCGCGCCTGCGAAGCCGGCGCGGCGATCCGGGATCTTCACACGCCCCGGCCAACGCACCGCGCTCTCCACATTGGCGGGAAAGGCCCCGGCTGATTGGCGAGACGCGGCAGAGCCGCGTTACGCCATCGCCGGGGATGCAGGTGGTGTCGATTGGTGCGCGCATTCCATGCCCAAACTCCTCGCGGCCCATCGGACCCGAGGCTTTGCGTCACGTCACTGCCCCCGCAGGGGCGGAACGGCG
>CADEFX010000268.1 GCA_902826715.1 uncultured Hyphomicrobiales bacterium
GGCTAGTCCGAGCCGCGCGGCTGCCGCTGCGACCTGCCGCTGGCTGTTGGACTGGACGACGCCGCCCGAGACCAGCGTGTCGGGGCCCGCCGCTACAGCCTCGTGCAGGACGTAGTCGAGCTTCCTGAGCTTGTTGCCGCCGAAGCCCACGCCGGTGCAGTCCTCGCGCTTGACCCAGAGGCGTGGCCCGTTCAAGTGCGCCGACATCCGCGTCATCGACTCGAGCGGCGTCGGCAGATGCGCGATGCCGAGGCGCGGAAAGCGCCCAAGCACGCGCTCGCTCTGTAGGAGTCTCGCGCGATCCATCTACACCAGCGCCTGCTGGTCGGAGTCGATGCTGAGAGCCTGGCCGGAGATGGTGCGGCCGCGCGGGGACGCGAGCAGCAGCATCATGTCGGCGAGTTGCTCGGGCTGGATCATCTCCTTGATGGAGGCGTTGGCCAGAGAGGCCGCCTTGATCTCGTGCATCGCCTTGCCGGCGATCTGCGCCTTGGCCTCGAACACGCGGCGGATGCGGTCGCCTTCGACCGTGCCGGGCAGGATGGCATTGCAGCGAATGCCGTACTGGCCAAGCTCCATGGCGATGGTCTTGGTGAAGCCGACGACGCCCCACTTGGCGGCAGCGTAGGGGCTGCGGTTCGGGAAACCGAACCTTCCGGCCGCCGACGACAGGTTGATGATGGAGGGGTTGTTGGATTGCCTCAGGTGCTCGACGGCGAGACGCGTGCAGTTGAACTGGCTGGTGATGCAGACCTCCAGGCAGCGGTCCCAGTCCTCGGGATTGATCTCGTGCACGGCGCCGGTGGGTCCGGCGATGCCGGCGTTGTTGATGAGACAGTCGAGGCCGCCGAGCTTTGCCAGTGCCTCCTTGAAGAGCGCGGCGACCTGGATGCGATCCGAGACATCGCAAACACTCGATGTGATCTTCGGGTGGCTTTTCTTGAGGGCAGCCAGATTTTCCTTGTCGACATCGCAGACGTGGACGTCGGCGCCCTCGCCCAGGAACGCTTCGGCGACCTTGAGGCCGATGCCACCCGCGCCGGCCGTGATGAGAACGCGCAAGCCCTTGAGGCCGAGATCCATGAGTGCCCTCCGTGTTCGATGTCGCAATGCAATGATGGCATGATGCCGTGGCGGGATGACGCTTCGCAATCGCCAAGCTGGAACCTTATCTGCCTTGGCGGCGTTTCTGCCTGTCAATTCAGCGATGGATCTTGGCGTTGAGTCCTAATTTACAGCATCAGATCTTGCGGCGAGCGCGGGATCTGCTCAGCGACAAGCGCAAGTGGACTCGTTATGGCGCAGCGCGTACGGGCAGCGGCGCTGTATGTCATCCGTATGCGCCGGTTGCGGTGAAGTTCTGCGCTTATGGTGCCATCGCGCGGGCTGCGCTCGAGGTGACCGGCGACAGACAGCAGGCTTGCCGGCTGACGCGGTCGATCGAGACGCTTCTGGTGGGAGGTGAGCGCGCGACGCAGCCGCATTGCCGGCTATGCCAGGTCAACGATCGTAAAGGTTACGCTGCCATCATTCACTTGCTCGATTCGGCCGCGAACCATTGGCCAGAGGACGCCCATCCGGCACTGGTACCATCGCCGATGGACGGTTAGCTCGTAAGCTTGCTGAAAAAGCGCTTGAATTCGTCCGGAGTATACGGCTTGCGCAGCAATGGCCGCGATTTCAGAATGTCTGGAAGAAAATCGCCTTCGGTGCCGCTGACGAACCCGATCGCCGTGCCGCGCGCCTGCAGGTCCATCGCAAGCGCAGCCGCGGTCTGAGACCCGATCATGACGTCGAGCAGAGCCACATCGAACGTTTCGAGGTTCACTGCACGGGCGGCGGCGGCCACGGTCGGGCAAGCGACGACGGAGCCGACGCCAAGCTCTTCGAGCATTCCCTGCACGTCGAGCAGCAGCAATGGCTCGTCCTCAAGGACAAGCACTTGCAAACTCGGCCATTTTTTTGGGGGATCGGCCATTGATGCTCCGCAGGAACGGCCGCAAACTGAGCAATCGAGGCACCTTATGTCATTTAAGAATGACATAGCCCGGCGCACCTGCGCTATCTACGGACGTCTCGTCGTGGGAGCTTAGTCCTTGCCGCCCAAGCCAAAATTCCCGCCCGGCGTCACTCCATGTGACAAATGTCCCATTCGCAAGCTGGAAGGATTCCGCCGCTTCACGCCCGAAGAGTTGGCTTTCATGATGGAGTTCAAATCGGGCGAGTTGGCCGCGGAGGCCGGCACCACGATCCTGTCCGAGGGCAGCGACGGACCGCATCTCTACACGCTGCTCTCGGGCTGGATTTTCAAATACAAGACGCTGGAAGACGGCCGGCGGCAGGTGACGAATTTCGGCCTGCCGGGCGACTTGATCGGGCTGCAGGCGTCGATGTTCGACGCCATGACGCATTCGGTCGAAGCGCTGACGGACGTCACGCTGTGCGTTCTCCCGCGGGCGAAGATCTGGCCTCTTTACAAGAACTTCGAGGGGTTGGCCTTCGACGTGACGTGGCTCGCGGCGCGTGAAGAAGCGATGTTGACGGAATATCTCGCGACCGTCGGGCAGCGCAATTCCATGGAGCGCATTGCATTCGTGTTGCTGGATCTGTTCCGGCGGGCGCAGCGATCCGGCCTCGTCAAAAAAGGCGAGGTGACATTGCCGATCGCCCAGCATCACCTGGCCGACACGATCGGGTTTTCGCTCGTGCATACGAACAAGGTGTTGCAGAAGCTGCGGCGTACCGGTTGCTTCAATTGGACGAACAGCAAGTTCGTAATGCGCGATGAAGCAAAACTTGCCGGAATCGCCATGGCATCGGAACCGATGGAAGGGGTCCGGCCTTTTCTTTGAGTGTCGAAGCGTCTTGCTGCGAGGTCATGTTTGAGCGGAATTCTCGGTGCCGTCGTCGAAACCGACATTCCCGCCCGCCTCGATAGGTTGCCCTGGGGGCGCTTTCACACGCTGGTGGTGGTTGCACTCGGCATCACCTGGATTCTCGATGGCCTCGAGGTGACGTTGGCTGGGTCGGTCGCGGGCGCGCTGAAGCAGAGCCCAGTCCTTCAGCTCACCAACACGCAGATCGGCCTGGCGGGCAGCGCCTATCTCGCCGGGGCCGTCCTCGGCGCCATCTTCTTCGGCTGGCTGACGGACCGGCTCGGGCGCAAGAAGATGTTCTTCATCACGCTTACGGTCTATATGATCGCTACGGCCGCGACGGCCTTCGCCTGGAATTTTTGGAGCTTCATTTTTTTTCGCTTTCTCACCGGCGCGGGGATCGGCGGCGAATACACCGCCATCAATTCCACGATCCAGGAACTCATTCCGGCGCGGGTGCGCGGCTGGACAGATCTTGCCATCAACGGCAGCTTCTGGGTTGGGGCCGCGCTTGGGGCTGCCGGCTCCATCGTGCTCCTGAATCCCGCGCTGTTTGATCCCGACATTGGCTGGCGTCTGGCCTTTCTGATCGGGGCCGTACTGAGCGTGATCATTTTTTTCCTGCGCATGTGGATACCGGAAAGCCCTCGATGGCTCATGACGCACGGACGTGCCGACGAAGCGGTTGCCATCATGGCCGGTATAGAAGCGCGGCTGCTTGCGCAAGGTCATCGATGGGACGATGCACCCCTGCCGAAGACGCGGCTGCGGGCACGAACGCACACGAGCCTCAGCGAGGTGGTCTCGACCCTTTTCCGAACCCAGCGGCAGCGGACCTATGTGGGGCTCGTGCTAATGGCATCGCAGGCTTTCTTCTACAACGCCATTTTCTTCACTTATGCGCTGATGCTGACGGACTTCTATGGCGTCCCCGCCGATCACGTGGGTTGGTACATTCTGCCATTCGCGGCGGGAAATTTCCTCGGTCCCTTGCTGCTCGGCAGGTTCTTCGACACATGGGGGCGTAGGCCGATGCTGACGATCACTTACGCTCTATCCGGAGTGCTGCTGGCTGCGACGGGATACCTTTTCGCGCAAGATCTCGTATCGGTGCGGCTCCTCACGGTTTGCTGGATGGTGATCTTCTTCTTCGCCTCGGCAGCCGCGAGCGCCGCCTATCTGACGGTGAGCGAGACCTTTCCGCTCGAGATCCGCGCGCTGGCGATCGCGTTTTTCTACGCTATCGGCACCGGGGTCGGCGGCGTGCTGGGGCCATGGCTGTTCGGTGCGCTGATCGAGACCGGCTCGCGCATGAGTGTGTTTGGCGGCTATCTCGGCGGAGCAGTGTTGATGCTCATTGCCGCCGGCGTTGCGGCGCGCTGGGCTGTCGCCGCCGAGCGAAAGTCGCTGGAATCGATTTCAAGGCCGCTGGCGGCTGTGGATTGAGAGTCACCGCGGTGTGGCGGCCATCTCCCGCAGGGCCTCGGCCGTCTGTGCGTCGGCAGGGAAGAAGGCCTCTATCGCGATCTCGGAGAGCGTGATTTCGACGGGCGTGCCGAAGATGGTTGTGGTGCTGAAGAGCGTGAGCGTTTTCGGACCGGCCATGAGCTGCAACGGCACGACGATTTCCGATTGGTAGTCGCGCGCCGGGCGTGGCGGTCGCGTGGATGCAGACTTGGGATAGCTCGACAGCTCGCGCAGGAGATCTGACAGCACGGGATCGGCAGTGAGTTCGGTCTGGCGATGCAGGCGTGCCAGAAGATGGGCGCGCCATTCCGCGAAATTGGCAATGCGCGGCGCGAGGCCCTTTGCATGCAGGCTCAGGCGCAGCACGTTGATGGGCGGGCGCAGGAGACTTGCATCGGCGCCGGCCATCAGGCGCATAACGCCCGCATTGGCCTCGACAAGGTTCCAGTGGCGGTCGATGGCGAGCGCCGGGTACGGCTCATGGCCGGCCAGAACAAGACGGATCGCCTTGCGTGCCGCTTCGAGGGCGGGATCATCCAGGCGCCGCTCGGCGAATACGGGCGCATACCCGGCAGCCGTCAGCAGCACGTTGCGCTCCCGCAGCGGGACGCCGAGCTGCTCGGCGAGCTTGAGTAGCATTTCACGGCTGGGCTGGGATCGCCCGGTCTCGAGGAAGCTCAAATGCCGGGTGGAGATCTCGGCCTCGCTGGCGAGGTCGAGCTGGCTCAGGCGGCGGCGCTGGCGCCAGTCGCGTAAAAGATGGCCGACGGATTGTGAAGGCATTGTCATGGCGAAACCGTAACCCAACGGCGTCGCGCCATCCATTACCTCGGACGTCACCGATCTTCTTTGCCGGCGTCATGCAGGGGTGCGATAAGATGTGGCGTCATGTTTGGTGCGGGGACGGCATGGACCATCAGTTGGGGTGGCGAGCGGGAAAAATCGCAGCGACGGTGGTCGCGGCCTTTGCGATCATGTGGACGGCGGCGCTCGTGGCCGTGGCACAGCCTGCGGAAACGCGTGTCGCCCTGGTGATCGGCAATTCCGCGTATCAGTCCGCGGGCGCGCTCGACAATCCGCAGCGTGACGCCAAGCTGATGGCCGAGCGCCTGAAGACGGCAGGGTTCACCGTGACGCTGCTGGTGGATGCCGATCAGCAGACGATGAAGCGGGCGATGGTCGATTTCGGCCGCGAGCTCAGGTCGTCCGACGCCGTCGGGC
>CADEFX010000269.1 GCA_902826715.1 uncultured Hyphomicrobiales bacterium
AGTTCCGTCTGCCCGGTGGTTTGATTGACGAGCGTGACTTCGTAGCTCGTCGCGGCCGGCAGGAGATACGTGTTCTCCTTGCGGTTGCCCATGACGGCCCACGTGGTGGGGACAGGATCGGAGACAACCAGCAGCTCGAGCTTGTCGACACCGGCTGACGCTTCCGGAATGCGGGTGACCGTGTTGCCACCGTGGCCCATGATGACCATCGCCTTCAGATTGTCGGGCTGGGACACCTGGTCCTTGGGCAGCAGCGTCGCATCGAACCAGCGGGTCGAAGGGATGCCAGGGGTGTTCATCATCTTGACGGGTTTGCCGTCCGCACCCGTGTAGGTCGAGAAGCGACCTTCCATCCAAGCGAAATCCACCTCCCACACCCGGCACCAATGCTTCCAGGCGCCCTCGGCGAGGCCGTAGTAGAGCGGCAGCGTCACGATATCGAGGCCGAGGTCGGTAGCGCCCTGCACATTGGTGTGGCCACGGAAGATGTTGGCGCCGGTGCCGTACTTGCCGACATTGCCAGTCGCCAGCAATGCGATGCAGAAAGCGCGCACGTTGGCGGTGCCGACCGTGTGCTGGGTGGCACCCATGCACCAGATCAGCGTGGACGGCTTTTCTGTCGCGAACATCTTGGCGACGCGCTCAAGCTGGGCGCCCGGTACACCCGATACGCGCTCAACCTCTTCCGGCGTCCACTTCTCGACCTCCTTGCGGATGTCGTCCATGCCGTAGACGCGCTGGCGGATGAATTCCTTGTCCTCCCACCCGTTCTTGAAGATGTGCCAGAGCAATCCGTAGATCACGGGAATATCCGTGCCGGAGCGGATGCGGACATACTCCGTTGCGTGCGCCGCGGTCCGCGTCATGCGCGGATCGATGACGATCATGTTGGCTCGATTGAGTTCCTTGCCCTCGAGCACGTGCTGCAACGACACCGGATGGGCTTCCGCAGGATTGCCGCCCATGATGATCATGGTCTTGGCATTGCGAATGTCATTGTAGCTGTTGGTCATCGCGCCATAGCCCCATGTGTTGGCTACGCCCGCGACCGTCGTGGAATGACATATGCGCGCCTGGTGGTCCGAATTGTTGGTACCCCAGAACGCAGCGAACTTGCGGTTTAGATAGGCCGACTCATTGGTGAACTTGGCCGAGCCCAGCCAGTACACCGACTCGGGGCCGGACTTCTCCCGGATCGCCGCCAGCTTGTCGCCGATCTCGTTGATGGCCGTGTCCCACGAGATGCGCTGCCACTGGCCGTTCACGATCTTCATCGGGTAGCGCAGCCGGCGGTCGCCGTGCACGATCTCGCGCGTGGCGGCGCCCTTGGCGCAATGCGAGCCGCGGTTGATGGGGCTGTCCCACCCAGGTTCCTGCCCAACCCACACACCGTTCTCGACCTCGGCCATCACCGTGCAGCCGACCGAGCAGTGCGTACACATGTTCTGGCGGATGATCCCGTTCGCCGGTGCCGGGCCCGCGCCCGCGGCTTCAGCTTTGCGAACGCTCGCCAGGGGCAGCGCGCCGAGTGTCGCCAGCGCGCCCGCCGTGAGGCCCGAACGCCTCAGGAAATTGCGGCGGTCCATATCGCCGCTGGATGGGTCGGTCAGTGCCGCGGCAAGAGGGCTGCGACGCGCCTGCCGTTCGCTCTTCTTGATAAGCACGGTGGCCTCCTCAGCGCTTGGCGGGATATCTGTTGACGCGATAAAACGTCTTCACGTGCTCCGTTTCGCGGTAGCGCGCCTTCACCTTCTCGTCGTTGCTCTCGCTGTCGGCTCGTGCCGCGGTCGTGAGCGCTCCCGCGCCGGCAGCAGCGCCGGCGCCTGCCCCGAGTGCACCGAGGAAGGCCCGGCGGTCCACCTTTGCCTTGTCGTCCTTTACCATCGCTTGCCTCCCTTTATCCGAATCCGGCTCGCGCCTCATGCGGCAGCGCGAACGCCTCCGATTCGATATGTATGAACGTTCGACCCAGGGCGCCGACCCGGGCGTAGAAATCGGCCCGCTGCGAGCGCTCGAGGTCGGCGAAAAATCGGCCGATCCAAGGAGCCATATGTTTCTCGAAGATTCGGCGATCGGCGCCGGGCTCCGCCACGATCGCGCCGCCGGCTAGTCCCGCCATGATCTCGCACAGGATCGCGGCGTGATCCTCGGGTTCCAACAGTCCTTCAGCCAAGGCGATGCCCAGGCGCGTGAGGTCCCCACGCAGCCGCGCGAGCGGGCGCTCGTACAGGAAGCCGGTCAGGTAGTAGGAGCCATAGGGCAGAAGTTCGCCGCGGCCGAGCCCGATGAACAGGTCGAAGTACTCCCGGCCCACGCGGTCCACGTCCGCGCGGGCGGCCGCCTCCCCGAGGGCCGCATGCGCGACACCGAGCGGACTTGCATCACCGCGCAAGCGGGACAGGCGTTGGAGAAGCTGGACGTTGGGGCTATTGGCCAGCAGCGTCGCTAGCAGCGCATATTCCTGTGCGCGCGCCAGCTCAGTCTCGTCGACGCTTGGGCCGGCCTGGCCGCCGAATAAATCAGGACGCAGGATGCCACGAGCGATGCCCGTAGCAGCTTCCACCGACAGCACACGGTCGGCGGGGATGCGATTCCAATTGGACACGGAGGGCTGGGAAATTCCAAGACGCCGCGCGAGTTCGCTTACGCCGCCGACGGCGCTGATCGCTTCCTCGAGCCCATCATCGCGCATGTGCCTGTTTCTTAGGCGGAGCGGCGCCTTTTGGAGTTGGAACAATTCAAATCGTATGGTGAAGGCGACGAGGGGTCAATAGTGGGAGGCTATGGGATACACCGTTAGCCTCAGGCTATGGCGCCCGTTTGGGCAGTGCCGAAACGACGCGGCGCGTTGCAACGCGCCTTATTTCGGCAGGGCGCTGCCATGAGTTCTACGTCCGTTGATGTCGCCGATTTTGCTTGATGGTGCTGCAGGTTGGGGTTCGTCGCCGTTGGCAACACGCGGGTGTTCTCCCACGGGGCGTTCCTTGTGAACGTCTTCCTGGCCTTCGGGCAGGATGTTGTCCATTCGCAGTGCAGCAGGGAACTCGCGCGGAGGGTCATCCCGGACTTGTGCACGTTCGGAGGCTAACGCGATCTCCTCGTGATCTTGAATGTTCATTGGATCGGCGAGCCGTCCCATCGCTTGGGCGACGAGTTGACGGAGGTCGTCGGTCGCCTCGAGCGGCCCGAAGCCGGGAATGGCCGTCGAATCGGTGAAGTCCCACTGGTTTTCCGCCAGTCCTATGAAATCGCGGATCGCCGGGTCGGCAGTCCAGGCGCGCCGGAGCGCGGCCTGGGTCAAATGCTTCGGGACGCCGACCTGCAGAAAGGCCTTGATGTCGCTGCCGGCCGTAATGGAGTCGATCGGCGGCAGGCTGTCCGGATCGAAGGGCACGCCCTTCTCTCGATCGGACTCTGGCCGCGCGCCTGCGGCCGGCGCCGCCTCTGCCGGAGGCGCGGCGCGCAGAGCCGACGCGGTCTCCTGCTCGTCCTTGGCCGCTGCGCGCTTGCGCCGGGACCAGCGGGCGGCAAAGGTTTCAGGATCACTCATGGTCCGTACCTCCCCCGCCCTTGCGCCGGGCAGGACCATCGGACTGACTACCATCCCGCTGACGCTTGTAGAACGGCCGCTCAACGTGATGCTGGGCCAGGAAAGCTTCAAGCGTCTCGGCAATGGCCGGCGGCATGGGCACGGTTTCGACCAGATCGTTGCCGGCTTCCGTCATTGCCTCGCCCTCCGCGGGATCGGCTGTCACCGCGAGCACGTCGTAGGGCGGATCCCTGTCCGCGGGGCGCAGCCCGATCCACAAGGCCGGCGCGTCGGACCGGAGATTGCTGAGGTAGTTGGCTGTCTCCGTCCTGTGCAGCTCGATCGCTCCCGGCCCGGCATAGAAGGTCGTTACCCCGCCACTCTCGCGCAACACGGTCCACGGCGCCGCCGACGGCACACCTTCCAGGATGGATACGGGCCGCCACACGAAGTCGAGCCAGGGACTGGCCGCCTGGTGCCGTTCCACCACCACACCGACTGGGATGCTGACCAGCGCGGTCGACGTCAACTCACGACCTCCAGATTTCGGACCGGTAAACCGGTCACAAGGTTCTGCGGTTTCAAGCGCAACACTTTGTCTGCGGTCATCGCCGCGATCAAAAAGACCGGCTCGCCATGCACCCTCTCGAGCATGTCGGCCGGCTCGGCAAAGGTCAGCCGGTAGAGACCGACCACCCTTGCTCGCGTCGAATCGTCGAGTTCATCGCCCTTCCACAGGGCATCGCCGATGCGCGTGGCCTCCGCATCAAAACCGACGTACCAGGTGAGCACCACGTCGCGCAATTCAACGAGCGGCTCGACGTTCACGTCGATGGCGAGCAGATGGGCAATCCATTTTTGCGCCACCTCGCCCAGCGCAGACAATCCGCGACGGCCGGCGGTAAGATCGAGCGCGGTGTCAAACAGGTCGCTGCGCTCCCAATAGGAGTGGGCGTTGTCCTCACTGAGAACATCGATATCGGCGGCCGCCGGCAGGCCCAGCATCGATACGAGAGGCGACAAGGGCTTGCCACCCAGACCCGATACAGTTTCCTCGTCGGCGGCCACGAGCGAACCGTCATGCACGGTCAGTTTCTGCGGCCGGAAGAACATCTCAGCGGCGCGCAGGACGAAGGCATCCTGGCAGCCGTCCAGCACGTTGCGCAGGATCACGTGCACCAACTGATTCAGGAAGACGTGGGGAAACCTGACATTGCGGCGAACGATATCTAGATAGGCTGCCTCCACCGTGCGATGGCTCACCAGATGATCGCGGAACGCGATCATCTGGTGCCAATTCTCCTGGGCATCGGCGTCGGCAATGGCGGCAATCCGCGCAGGATTGACCGACTGCCGCGGATCGGTGAGCACGGCCCGGTGCAGCGTGCGCTCGGCGGCGCAGGCGTCTGCCGGCGGCACGATCTCCGGCCGCGCCAGATAGACCTTCAGGAATTCGTCGGTGACAACCAGGCCGCCACCGGCATCGCGATCGAGCAAATGGTGGCCGCAGGCGAGCCAGAAATCGCGCGGCGCGCTGCTCATCCCTGTCCTCCCTTCCCTAACGTCCGCAGATCGACGTGCTCCTCCGGCTCGTCCTCGCCGACGACCTCGAGGAAAGCGTAGGCCCTGAGCGGCTTGGGGCCGATGCTCGGCGTCAGCGTGCGAAACGACTCGCGGATCGCATCATTCTCGTATTTGCGGGAAACAGCCGCCAGCATGCCTTTCGTGTGATCGCTGAGCGATACGGCGAAGGCGATTTCCTCCTCGGCGGCCGGACGTGCGGTTGCGAGGTCTGGAGCACCGAAATGCTCGACGAGCCGCTGCGCGAGCAGTTCGACCGCCGCTGACCGTTGCTCCTCGCTTGCCTCGACGACTTGCACTAAAGTCGACCAGCCGAGGGAGTCGACACCAAGAAAGCCCGAGCGAAAGGCCGCGCGTACCTTGCCCGTGAGCGTCGCGATCTCGTCGTGGACGAAAGCGAATGCCCCGGGTACCGCCCATT
>CADEFX010000270.1 GCA_902826715.1 uncultured Hyphomicrobiales bacterium
GCACGACCAAGGACGGCGTCACCGTCGCCAAGGAGATCGAGCTCGAGGACAAGTTTGAGAACATGGGCGCGCAGATGGTTCGCGAAGCCGCCCAGAAGACCAACGACCTCGCCGGCGACGGCACAACGACAGCGTGCGTGCTCACCCAGGCGATCGTGCGCGAAGGCCTGAAGGCCGTCGCCGCCGGCATGAACCCGATGGATCTGCGCCGCGGCATCGAGAAGGCCGTCGCTCAGGTGGTCGAGGAAATCGGCAAGCGCTCCAAGAAGGTCAAAAACTCCGACGAGATCGCCCAGGTCGGCACCATCTCGGCCAATGGCGAGCGCGACATCGGCGCCATGATCGCCAAGGCCATGCAGAAGGTCGGCAACGAGGGCGTCATCACGGTCGAAGAGGCCAAGAGCCTCGAGACCGAACTCGACGTCGTCGAAGGCATGCAGTTCGACCGCGGCTATCTCTCGCCCTATTTCATCACCAACGCTGACAAGATGGTGGCGGAGCTCGAGGATCCCTACATCCTCATCCACGAGAAGAAGTTGTCGGGCCTGCAGCCGATGCTGCCGCTGCTCGAGGCCGTGGTGCAGACGGGCAAACCGCTGCTCATCATCGCCGAAGAGGTCGAGGGTGAGGCGCTGGCCACGCTGGTCGTCAACAAGCTGCGTGGCGGCTTGAAGGTCGCGGCCGTCAAGGCCCCGGGCTTCGGCGATCGCCGCAAGGCCATGCTGGAGGACATCGCCGTCCTCACCAACGGTGACGTCATCTCCGAGGACCTCGGCATCAAGCTCGAGAGCGTCACGCTCGACATGCTGGGCAAGGCCAAGCGCGTGTCGATCGACAAGGAGAACACAACCATCGTCGACGGCGCCGGCAAGAAGAAGGACATCGAGGCCCGCGTCAATCAGATCAAGGCGCAGATCGAGGAGACGACGTCCGACTACGACAAGGAGAAGCTGCAGGAGCGTCTGGCGAAGCTCGCCGGCGGTGTTGCCGTGATCAAGGTCGGCGGCGCCACCGAGATGGAAGTGAAGGAGCGCAAGGACCGCGTCGACGACGCGCTCAATGCGACCCGCGCCGCGGTTGAGGAAGGCGTGGTTCCGGGCGGCGGTGTCGCCCTGCTCAAGGCCACGGCTGCCATCACGGCCAAGGGTGACAACGACGACCAGGACGCCGGCATCGCCATCGTCAAGCGCGCATTGCAGGCTCCGATCCGCCAGATCGCCGAGAACGCCGGCGTCGAGGGCTCGATCGTGGTCGGCAAGGTGACTGACGCCCGCGGTCAGTCCTTCGGCTACGACGCCCAGAAGGACGAGTACGGCGATCTGCTTGAGAAGGGCATCATCGATCCGGCCAAGGTCGTGCGCACGGCTCTGCAGGATGCCGCTTCCATCGCGGCCCTCCTCATCACGACCGAAGCCGGCGTCGCCGAAGCCGCCAAGAAGAAAGATGCACATGCCGGACATTCCCATGGCGGAATGGGCGGCATGGGTGGCATGGATATGTAACACCTTCACACCCCGTACGCGCGGGGATGGGAAGCGAACAGTCCGGAACGCCAAGCGTTTCGGACGAGGCCGCGCCGGGCAATCGGCGCGGCCTTTCTTGTGGCTCCGTCCGCGTCGCGCCGTAATTACGCAGCGGCTTCGACGCCCACCGGTGCAAGCGTCGTCGCCGGGCGCGCTCGCATGACGTCGTGCCAGCGAATGAGCGTCAGATCGCCCGCGCGCGTTTCCACGATCGCCGTGCAGCTCTCGACCCAGTCGCCAGAGTTGAGGTAGTGCACGGGTCCTATCTGCCGGTCGGCGGCGTGGTGGATATGGCCGCAGATGACGCCGTCGGCCTCGTGGCGCCGTGCAACCTCGGCCAGTGCCGCTTCGTACTCGCCGATGAAGCTCACCGCGCTTTTCACCCGCGACTTCAGGAACGCCGACAGCGACCAGTAGCCAAATCCCAGATGGCGGCGCACCCAGTTCAGCGGGCCGTTGGACCAAAGCGCCACCTCGTAGCCGCGATCGCCCAGGAAGGCGAGCCAACGGGCGTACCGCACCACCACGTCAAACTCGTCGCCGTGCATGACAAGATAGCGGCGCCCGCGCACGGTCGTGTGCACGGCGTCACGGGCGATCTCGATGCCGCCGAAGTGCAATCCGCAGAATTCGCGCAGGGCCTCGTCGTGATTGCCGGGAATGAAGACGATGCGCGTCCCCTTGCGCACCTTGCGCAGCAGCTTCTGCAGCACGTCGTTATGGGCCTGCGGCCAGTGCGGCCCCCGCCGCACCTTCCAGAAATCGACAATGTCGCCGACCAGATAGATGATGTCGGCCTCGACGTGTTTCAGGAAGTCCAGCAGCGGCTCTGCCTGCGCCGATCGCGTTCCAAGGTGCACGTCGGAGATGAAGACGGCGCGAAATCCATGTCTGCCCGGCTCCAGATACACTTGCAGCGCCTCTCCGGCTCTCCTACCAGTTGCCCCTACCAAAGCCGGATTCCTGTTACAGGGTTGTGACAGCCAGACCAGCTTCCGACCGGACCGCACATGCCCTCCCGCCGCCGCCTGTTGACCATGCTTGCTGCCGTGGCCGCCCCTGTTGTCGGCGGCGCGGCCTTCTTCATCCCGAAGCGCGCCAACGCCTACTACCGCGGGCCGGTCTCGGACCACTTCGACGGCGAGCGTTTCTTCAATCCGGTCGGACGCACCCCCAAGGGCCTCGACCAGGTGATGCGCCTCTATTGGATGGAGACCTGGGCGAAATGGCCCACGACACTCCCGAGCCCGTTCGCTCCCGATAAGCCACCGCCGCGCGTTTCAGGAACCCGCGCACGCCTCTCATACGTCGGCCATGCGAGCTGGCTCCTTCAAACCGCCAGCCTCAACATCCTCATCGATCCGCATTGGTCGCCGCGCGCGAGCCCTGTGTCTTTCGCCGGCCCCACGCGTGCCAACCCGCCTGGCATCACTTTCGACGACCTGCCTAAGATCGACGCCGTGATCGTCACGCACAACCATTACGACCACATGGACGTACCCACCATCGCGCGGCTATGGTCGCGGGACAAACCTCTCATCGTCACGCCCCTCGGCAACGACGCGATTCTCAAGGCCGACATCCCCGATCTCAACGTCCGCGCCGTGGACTGGCACGAGCGCATCGATCTCTCCCCCGACCTTAGCCTCTTCGCCGAGCCGACCCAGCACTGGTCGGCCCGCGGCACGCGCGACCGCATGCACGCGCTCTGGGCGAGCTTCGTCATCGCCACGCCTGCAGGAAAAATTTACGCTGTCGGCGATTCCGGCTTCGAGGACGGCAGCACCTTCCGCAACGTCGCGGCGCGCCATCCCGGTCTCCGCCTCGCCCTACTGCCGATCGGGGCCTACGAGCCGCGCTGGTTCATGTCCTCGCAGCACATGAACCCCGATGAGAGTGTCAAGGCCCTGGCGCTCTGCGGCGCCAAGCAGGCGCTCGGCCACCACTGGGGCACGTTCCAGCTCACGACCGAGGCGCATGACGCTCCCGCTGCGGCGCTCGCCGCGGCTCTGCAAACCCACAACGTTCCAGCCGACCGCTTCACCGCCATGCGCCCCGGCCAGGTGGTCGAGATCTGACGTCTATGCTCGGCCGTCATAAGCCACCCGAGTCTTCGGCATGACGTGCGCCGGCAGAGGGCGCTATTCTGCTCCGGACACAGGCAAGGAAACCTACCGATGAAAGTAAAAGGCGCCGTCTTATATGAGCAGGGACTGCCCCGGCCCTATGCCAAAAGCCAACCGCTGAAAATCGAGACGCTCGATCTCGAAGGCCCGCGCGCCGGTGAAGTTCTGGTGAAGGTCGGGGCGGCCGGGCTCTGCCATTCCGACCTGTCCACCATCGAGGGCCTGCGCCCGCGCGTCCTGCCTTCCGTCGTTGGGCACGAAGGTGCTGGCATCGTCGCCGAGGTCGGGGCCGGCGTGACCGATCTCGCGCCCGGCGATCATGTCGTCTTCATCTTCGCACCGAGCTGCGGGTCTTGCCGCCAATGCGTCAGCCAGCGGCCGAACCTGTGCACCACCTACACGGCCGCCAAGGCCAAAGGCGATCTGGCGACCGGCGGCCGGCGCCTCAAGCTCAACGGCAAGGAGATCGCGCATTACTCCGGCCTCTCCTGCTTCGCCGAATATGCGGTCGTCACTCGCAATTCCGTGCAGAAGATCGGCAAGGACATCCCCATGCACGACGCCGCCCTGTTCGGCTGTGCCGTCGTCACCGGCGTCGGCGCCGTCGTCAACACGGCGCAGGTGAAACCCGGCGAATGCGTTGCCGTGCTCGGCCTCGGCGGCGTGGGCCTGAGCTGCCTGCTCGGCGCCGTCGTTGCGGGTGCGGGAAGAATTATTGCCATTGACGTATCGGACGACAAGCTGGCACTGGCTCGCCAGCTCGGCGCCACCGAGACTTACAATGCCCGCGATCCAGGATGCGCCGAAGCCATCCGCGCCGCCACTGATGGCGGCGTCGATATTGCCTTCGAGATGGCCGGCACCATCAAGGCCATGGAGCTGGCTTACGCCATCACCGTCCGCGGCGGGCAGACTGTCACGGCGGGCCTTTCGCCCATCGCCGCTCACATGCCCCTGCCGCAATCTAACCTCGTCTCGGAAGGCCGCCGCATCAAAGGCAGCTACATGGGAGACTGCGTCATCTCCCGCGACGTACCGCGCTATTTGCAGCTCTATCGCGACCGCAAGCTGCCCATTGATCGCTTGCGCAGCGCCTCGATCCGTCTTGAGGAAGTCAACGAAGGCTTCGACCGGCTCGCGGAAGCCCAGGTCGTGCGCCAGGTGATCGTGTTCTAAACGATTACAGGCGCGGCATTAGCTCGACCACGCGCCAATCGGTCCCGGTGAAGGCGAGCCGCAGCAAAAGTTCTGGCTCCACAGCCCTGGCATCCCGATGGAAGCCGATCTCGTATGTCAGCGGCCCCACCAGGGCAATCCGCTTGATGTTGGACGAGGCGTACCGCGGGCCATCTCCGGTGCGCGTCACCGTTCCGGCGGAGAGCGTCGGCTGGCCGGCGTCCCCGGCCACCGGCGGCATCTGCGTTCCACCCCAACGCGTGTTCCCCACAACGATGCGTTGCTCCATCGCCCGTCTCAGCGCATCCTTCAACGCCACGCGATTGCGAGCAAAGTAGAGCACGTTGGCCGGGGTGGCGATCGCCTCGAGTGCGGAATCGACCAGGCTCGGCAGGACTTCCTTCTTCATCTGCGGCCCGAACACGCCCAGCAGATTTCCCCCGCTGCCCTGGAACTGATCGTAGCGTCGCGTCACTTCCTCGATAAGCGGAGCACGCGCCGATGCCCTGATGCTTGGAAAATCAATCTGTCTTTCGAGCGTGGCGCTATCGTCGACCCGGATCGCCTCGGCAATGCGATACAGCGTCCACGCCGGCCACAGCACATAGAACGCGCCTATGAGCAGCACTCCCCCGACAAGCAGCAAG
>CADEFX010000271.1 GCA_902826715.1 uncultured Hyphomicrobiales bacterium
ACGAGCGCGTGACATCCCGAGCGGTCACGTTTGTGCGGCCGTTTTCGTTGAATGGTTTCCTCCACATCTTGCGGAGAAATGCCGTTGGCAGAGCAGTAGCGCATCAGAGAAGAGAGATTAGCTCTCGTGCGGAGCGGTAAAACACGCCCTCTCAAACTTTCCCACTCCGAACTGAGCGAGGCACCGCGCAGAGGAATTGACTCCTTGCGTGCGAACCAAGTCAGTGCGGCCCGCACATTTGACGCATGGTTGGCCAACGTCTTGGGTGACATGCCGTTGCGCTCGCTGTGGTGCAGTCGCGCCATCGGCTCTCGTACAGCCGTCATTCGTGCCGCAATGAGTGCTGTCGGCCGCCCCATCATCTGGGCCACCACACGCAATGAGCACGCCCAATGGCGGCGAACGCTTGGAGGAAGTTCATCCGTTGCGCTGATGGCTGAAATAGCAGCAGCCCACGACGGTTCGATCAGCGCTTTGGCATGCATTGAGTTTTGCATTAGGAGCCTCGTGGCTGGGACGAAGATGGATTGGCATTCACCAAGTGGCCCATAGTATAAATTGGGATAATGTCAACATTGTACTGGGTTTTGTACGCCGATCATTGCTCCTAATCAATAGTTTACGAGATTTAATAGAGTTCTTTGTGATGTATGCTGATGTATATTTCAAATATTCGCGATCGAAAACGCCAAACTATAATCAGCTTCATGCGCGTGATCAGCGCCGATATCGCGGATCTTGGGTGTCCTGCCAGAGGCGATACAGGAGTTGGTCAAGCCTTTTCTCGCTGAGCGCCCGTGGTAACTGACGTTTAACTTCGCGCATCAGGGCCTGGCTTGTTGGGGGCGCTACCCACCCATTGCGATCAAAAATCGCGACAAGAATTGGGCCCACAAGCTCGTACAGGGATGAACGGTTGGGACCTCCTCATTGCTGGTGGAACGCCTCATTCTGGTTTGGATGTACTCGCGTAATGCCAGCTCTGAGTATCGTACGACTCGCCCCATCTTCACGAAGGGCGGCCCGTCTCCGCGCATGCGTGCTTTGGCCAGCCAAGAGAGGCTGACGTTTAGTAGCTTTGCAGCTTGTGCTGGGCTGAACAGCGTGTCGGGTTTTTCGGCGGATGTCATTGTCTCACCTTGGTTGGAGGTGGACCGACATTGCCGGAAGCACTCACTCAAAAAAAACGATAGCTCATCCAAAATTCGCAGAGTTTGCGTTGCGACGGCTAGCGCGCAGCCTACGCTTATAACGTTCGTCACCCGTATCTTTATAAAGTTGATCGAGAACCCGCCCCACGGTCTGCGGGCTGACGTCACGAACTTTTTTGTAAACAATTTTTGTGAGAGCGCCCAAAGTTTCAAACGTGCTCCATTTTCCGGAAGCTATCGCTTCATTTACGATGGGAGCCACGGCGTCAAAAAAATTGGGACGGCCACGTGGGCGCGTAGTGCCCTTGCGGTGCTTCCTTCTTACGAATCGCGCCAATTTTTCCAGTTCAACCTCGCGAACTGCCAGCGCCACACGTGAGAGGGCTGGACCGAAACGTGCTGCGAACCATGGATGCAGTGGGTCATGCGGCCGCAAATATACCAAGCTGCCTACTGAGGGTCGTCGGAGGAATGGCACATCTCGGGACGTGTCGGCTGGGATCTCGACCGGCTTGAAATCTCTTACATTGAAGCCAAAAAGAGTAATCTGGCCCTGATCATTCGCTTTCCAGAAGGCTTTGACCGCCTCCTCCTGGATATGTCGCTGCTTCGGATCGAGCCAACGCAGAAAAGTCTTGCCGCTCACCGTGGCGGTTGCGGTCTGATTCGAGAGCGCGCTTTCAATGCGAATACCTGCGTGCCGGAGCGACACGTATCCTGAGGGTAACGGGATCGTCGCCATGTGCTCGCTCATTGCATTGCGGCATTTCGAGCAATTCAGCCGAATCACTTCGAGATAAGTTCGTCTCACCGAAACGATTTGCACACAAGCGTAACCGGCACTCTGCTCGCAACTACCAGGCGATTCTCGGGCCTCAAGCGTGCCAGTGGTCTATTGTTGCGCAATTGGTAGTCCGTTTATGCTGCGATCGATCCATCCAGTAGTTGCTGCCGAGCAGAATTTGCATGGTTGTCTGGGGCGACCTCGATAATGGATGTGATTGAGACAACGTGAGCACCCCATCGCTCCAGCGCTTCTCTTCTCTCGACCATGAATTCGTGCCGCTGATACACCGCGGCAACCCCAGAGATTGTGCCTGTTTGATGGTTGAGTATTTTGTCTGCCACGTGCGGCGCGACGCCTAGTCGAGCCATCCCGGAAACGCAAGTTCGCCGCAGATCGTGTATGCGCCAACCAGTGACTTTGGAATGGGCATCCAATATGCGCTTCGCGGCAGAAAAACTCTGGAATGGCCTTATCCCATCAGCACTAAAAACATACGGCCCCCCTCGCGGGATGGCTGCAAGTAAGACAACCGCCGCCGACGAAAGGTGCACCACGTGGGACTTGGCGTTCTTGGTGCGCTCTTTTGGAATAGTCCATGTGCGTTTACCGAGATCGAGTTCGTCCCAAGTCGCCTTTGCGACTTCCTCTCGGCGTTGGCCGGTCAGGGCAAGCAACTCGACAATGCCGCCATATGGACCAGCGATCGTTCGAGCGGCCCAGATTATGTCGGCTAGTTCAGCGTCGTTCAGGACACGATCTCGGGCCGTCTCTCGCGACTGCAAAGGAACCCCTTCCGCCGGCGAATGATCAATGATCGCTCGACCTACGCACCAGCCAAAGAAGGTTTTGATCGACTTCAGGATCTTGTTGGCGGCGGACGGTGTGCCTCGGTGCTGAACTGCTGTGATCAGCTCTACGATGTCTCGCTTATGAACGTCATGGATGCTCTTGTTGCCCCATACCAATGCCAACTCGCGTTGCAGCAAGCGGGAAATCTCAGCTCCGGAACGATTGCCAGCTAAACGTTGGGCAAAGTATGTTTTGAGAAGGTCGGCTAAGCGATCTGTCACTTCGCGCCTTCTGGCCTCGCGCTTCTCGCCAGCGGGATCGCGGCCTTCGAACTTTTCGGCAAAGACTCGCTGCGCAGCAATGCGTGCCTGATGCAGTGTGACTTTGCCGTAAGGCCCGATGGTGAACTTTCGCAGTTTCGATGCGCCTCCAGTGGTCCGGTAGAGAACGAGGAAAACCTTGCGACCCCTGGGCGTGACCTTCACACCGAAGCCGGGACACCCTTGGTCCCAGTAGATGACGTCTTTAGCCTCGATCGGAAGTGCATCGATTATGCTTTTCGTTAGCTTGACCCGCGGCACGATCTACCTATCCCGTCATGCTACCTTTAAGTTGAATAGGTAGCGCTTCGAATGAATCGACAGGCACGACCGTGTTGCGCGGTGATCAATGAATCAAGCAAAATCAACGCGCACTGAACCGGCAGCAATCAATGTCCATCTCGGGGAATGGTGCATCCGAGAACCGTAAGGACGGGGAGAGGGGGTCAATGCTTCTGTGCCGAGGCCGTGCCGGATAGTTCGCGCATGCGGCCGGTTTCCCAGCCGATGAGGGCACGCTTGCGGGTGAGGCCCCAGTGATAGCCGCCGAGCGTGCCGTCGCCGCGTAAGACGCGGTGGCAGGGCACGACAAAGGAGATCGGATTGCGGCCGACCGCCGAGCCGACGGCGCGTGACGCCGTGGGCTGGCCCAGGTGGCGGGCGATGTCGGTGTAGCTCACGGCCTTGCCCATGGGGATCTTCATCAGCGTTTCCCATACGCGCACCTCGAAGTCCGTGCCAATCAGCACGAGGCGGATGGGCTGCTCGCGCGTCTTGGGCTGCATGCCGAAGACGGCCTTCAGGTGCGGTGCCGTGCGCGTGGCGTCTTCCGCGAAGCGGGCCTTCGGCCAGCGTTGCGTCATATCAGCCAAAGCTTCGCCGCGCGTCTGGCCCTTGTCCTCGTCGACGAAGGCGAGGCCGGCGAGACCACGCTCGGTGGCGAGAATCAAAGCCTCGCCGAACGGCGAGTCGTGGAAACCGTAGACGATGTCGAGGCCGTCGCCGCGGCGCTTGAAGTCGCCGGGGGTCATGGCCTCGTGCGTGAGGAACAGATCGTGCAGGCGGCCGCCGCCCGACAGGCCGACCTCGTGGGCGGCGTCGAGCACACTGGCCGAATCGGTCAGCAGGCCGCGCGCGTGGTCGACGGTGATGGCCTGGACGAACTCCTTCGGGCTCAGCCCGCACCAGCGCTTGAACAGCTTCTGGCAGTGGGCGGGGCTGAGGCCCAAGTGGTCCGAAAGGCGTTCCAGGCTCGGTTGCTCCTCCCAGGCGGTGGAGAGGAAGGCGATGGCACGGCGGATGTGGTCGTAGTCGCGCGAGGGCCGGGGCGGCGTCGGGGCCGCGACGGTGGCGGGCATGGAGAGATCCTGAAGCATGGCTGTCTCGTTCGGTCGATTGCTGTTAGTGGGCAACCTAGGCATGCGACCCCTCCATAGCGACCCGATTCCTGGCATGCCTTCCAATGTTTTCCCCGCCTGGATTGAAGGCGCAGGGAGGCCACCGCAAAGCACCCTCGGTCTAAATCCGGGCTCCGCCGCGAGCCTGGACCAGGGCGCCGGTCAGGGCACGGGCGAAGTCGTGGCGCTCGTCGTCGGTGAGGAAGCGGCCGAACGACATTTCCTTGCCACGCAAATGCAGGCGGAGGTCGGTGCGGCCGTCGCGGGCTTGCGCGAGACGGACCCGGGCCCAATACGGATTGCAGGCAAAGCGCTCCGTGCGGCCGGACGGGTGCACGCGCGTGATGGTGAGTTCGTGGGGCGTCACCTCCACGGTTTCGTACAGGCGGCCGGCGCGGTAGTTGAGCCGGAAGGCGATGTAGACGAGCAGGACGTCGAGACCGAAAAAGCCGAACACCGGCCACGCGCCCATGGACAGGAAGGCGACGCCTGCGATGAAGCTGATGCCGGCAAGGATAGACATCAGAATGATGAAGCCCTTAGGGCCCAGCGACCGGTGCGGCCGCAGCACGGCGCTGAACACGCTTGCCTCTTGCGCTGGCGGTGTCTTCTCGGTCATCTCAGGATCCACGGGTTGCAATCCGATTTTAGAGCACGAATGGCCAAGCCGGCAAATCACGAGGGCACAGTCGCGACACGCACGCGCCGGGCGAAGCCGAAGGGCCGCAAGCCGAAGGTTTCCAAGGAAACCATCGCGGAAATCTTTCGCCGGTTTCAGGCCGCTGATCCGGAGCCCAAGGGCGAGCTGGAGTACATCAATCCATTCACGCTGCTGGTGGCCGTGGTGCTGTCCGCGCAGGCGACGGATACCGGCGTCAACAGGGCCACGCGCGCGCTGTTCAAGGCGGCCGATACGCCGAAGAAGATGGTGACGCTGGGTGAGGACCGCGTACGCGACTACATCCGGACGATCGGGCTCTATCGCAACAAGG
>CADEFX010000272.1 GCA_902826715.1 uncultured Hyphomicrobiales bacterium
AACAGACGTTTCCCGAGCTGATCTACTGCAAGATCTCAGGCTTCGGAGCCGAGGGCCCGCTCGGCGGATTCCCGGGCTACGATGCCATCGTCGGCGCCATGGCGGGCCACTATAGCGTCAACGGCTCGCCCGACTCCGGGCCGATGCGCATCGGCCTGCCTGTAGTCGACATCTCGACCGGCCTCTATTCGGTCATCGCCATCCTGATGGCGTTGCACGAGCGCGGCCGTTCGGGCCAGGGCCAGTTCATCGACGCGGCCCTCTACGATAGCGCCATGAGCCTGATGCATCCGCACTTCGCCAACTACTTTCTCTCCGGCAAGGTGCCAGGTCTCACCGGCAACACCCACGGCAACCTCGCGCCCTACGGCATGTTCCCGACGCGCACCTGCCGCGTCATGATCGGCGCCGGCAACAACCGTGCCTTCCGTCGCGTGTGCGAGGAGCTTGGCCTGCCGACACTCGCCGACGATCCGCGCTTCAAGAACAACGGCGACCGCCTTGCCAATCGCGAGGCACTGAATGCGATCATCTCCGACAAACTCGCTGGCGTGGACGGCATGGAATTCGCGTTGAAGCTGCTGAAGGCCGGATTGCCGTGCGGCCCGGTGCTCGACACCAAGCAGGTGCTCGAGCATCCGCACGCCAAGGCGCGCGGGCTTCTGGTCGAGAAAGACTGGTACAAGGGCATCGGCACGCCGATCAAGTTCTCGCGTACGCCGGGCGGCGTAAAATCTCCACCGCCGCGCTTCTCGCAGCACACGCGCGAGGTGCTGAAGGAGCACGGCTTCGACGAGGCCGCGGTCGAGAAGCTGATCGCCGCGGGCGTTCTGGTCGAGAAGCGGCGCGTATAGGTGCCGATGGGGGACAACGGACGCAACGGCAACTCCGGCAATCGCTGGCTGTCAGCCCTCCTGGTTGCGGCTGGTTTACTTGTGGGCTTTTGCCCCATCGATGCGCCGGCACAGCGCATCTCCCCCGAGCTTGAGGCGCGCCTATCCGAGAGCCAGCTCCGCCAATATCGTACGCATCTGCAGGCCAAGTCCGCGTTCGATGGGCAGCTCGATGAATACTGGGACGACGTCGAGGACAAGAGGCAGGCACGCCGAAGCAAGCGCGCGAACGGGCAGAGTTTCGGCCGTCAGGACTACGTGCTGGAGCAGCCGCCCAAGTATGGCGGACCGCCAATTCCTCCCGATGTCGCCCGCATCATCGCCAGCCTGAAGGAAAAGGAGCCGGAGCAGGAGGCTGAGCCCCGGGCCGCGCTTGCCGATTTCCTGGCCAATGCCAAGGCCCACTTCGGCTTCGTGCCCACGCCGACGACGGAACGCGAGTTCAAGCGCCGCTATGCAGAGGAGGCGTTGACGGCCGGACTGACCAAACTGCAAGTGGTGCGCGTCTACGCCCTAGAGACCGGTGGACGCGGCACCTACGACATGCAGGCCGGCATCGATCCCGACAGCAAGAAGGGCACGCCGATTTCCTCGGCGCTGGGCTACGCCCAGCTTCTCAGCGGCAATTCCGTCAATGAGCTGTTGAAGCACGGCCCCCGCTTCATCGAGCGGCTCAATGCCATGGCATCAGCTCGCGGTGTCAGCGGTGCGCGAGCTGCATCTCTGCGCAACAAGGCGCAAGTGGTGGCTCGCATGCTGCGCGTAGCGCGCTCCGTGCCCAACCACTGGAACAATCACGTCAAGCTCGGTGCGCTGCCAAAGGGGCAGGGTATCCACGCCCTGAACCTCGATGCGGATATCGGCCCGTGGCTGCAGGTTCAGAAGCTGAAAGACGTTCTGCAGACAGCCGTGACCGCGGGCCGCCCCGAGTTGACACCCGCGGAGCTGGAGCTGATGAACCTCGCCGGCCCGCGCACGGGCCTCGACATGATGGAGGCGGCGGGACGCAACGTGCCGACCGCGAATTTCTTCAGCCGCACCGGCTACTATCGTAACACCATCGTGCGCGAGCGCACGTCGGCCGAGCTGATCCAGGCGATCGACGAGCGCATGGGCGTCAACATCCAGAAGCCCGGCGCCATCGAGTTCATCACCATTTTCGACGAGGTCATGCTCGATCGTCGCGCGGGACGGTAAGAATCTCCTTTCCCCGCAAGCGGGGAGAGGGAGAAGCGCGTCAAACCTTCTTCATCAACGCCATCGCACCGGCAGGCGCGCGGACCTTGCCCTCGGTGATGAAGTAGACGAACACGTCGCGCGCTATCTTCTTGGCCGGATGATCTGCATCGACGATGGGCAGGTCCTTCGGCACGCCACCGTCGGCCCAAGTCTTAGCGCGTGAAGCCCATCCGGTCAGCGCTTTCGGCGGATAGCACGTCTCCTCGTCATCGCTGCCTTTCTGCAGGCGCGCATAGACGAAATCTCCCGTCACGTCGGCGATGGCCGGATACACGGCGTGTTCGGCAAACACGACAGGAATCGAAAACGATCGCAGCAGCGCAATGAACTCCGGCACGCAGAATGACGGATTGCGCACTTCCACGGCGTGCTGAAGCTTCCGGCCACCGAGTTTCTCAGGGAGCAGTTCGAGGAACTTGCCGAAATCGGCTGCGTCGAATTTCTTGGTCGGGGCGAACTGCCACAGGAGAGGTCCAAGCCGGTCGCCCAGCTCAGTGACACCGGACTCGAGGAAGCGCATGACGGAATCGCCGGCTTCCGCGAGCACACGGCGGTTCGTGGCGTAGCGAATGCCCTTCACCGAGAAGATGAAGCCGTCCGGCGTGTCCTTGGCCCACTTGGCGAAGGTTGCCGGCTTCTGCGTGCTGTAATAGGTGCCGTTGATCTCGATGGTGGGCAGTTGCTTGCCGGCGTATTCAAGCTCGCGCGCGTGCGGCAATCCTTCCGGATAGAACACGCCCCGCCAAGGCTCAAACGTCCATCCGCCGATTCCAGCCCGGATTTGTCCCTGCTTGGCCATGCACTGCACCCAACGTTAAACGCCATGCATCCCTAGCGGGCCAGCGCAAGGATGTCACCACCGCCGGTGTCAGGAGAGTGGCCGATCAGGTGCGCTGCTTGAGGGCGGCGTATTCGAACTCGCTCAGGCCGTAAGTCCACGCGACGGCCTGACGCGCGGACCGTACGGTCGGGGGCACCTGCAGGAAATACTGCTTGTAGGTTCCATCCGGCTCGGGCGAGCCATTCTGCACCTGCACGGCAGCCCAGGCATCCCAGGCCGTCCAGGTCTTGTTCCACAGGATGCCGGTTTCGTCTTCCGCAACCGTTATCGCGTCGCCTTCCCGGATGAAACGCTCCGGTGTCATGATGTCGATCATGCACCGGCGCACAGTCGGGTCGTGCTCGCGATCGATGGCCTTTGCCGTGATCTCCTGCGGCCGCTCGATCATCCAGGAAGACACCTGGATTCCCTTCCAGGCGTAGAACGACCACCCGTCCGAAAAGGCAACGGCGGGGTCATTGGCGCTGTGCAGCCGCCGGCGGTCATCCGTCCTCAGGGCGGTCGGACGATCGACGAGCCAGCACACGCGCTGATGCGGGATGATCCAGCCGACGTTGGCGCCCGCTTGCATAAGGCCGACTATCGCTTCCGTCCGCGGGTTGAGCCCACAAGCGTTGTAAAGAAAGTCGAGGGCGCCCAGAGACGGTGCGTCGTGTTGGCTGAAGCTGCTGTTGCGGAGGCTCTGCTCCATCCAGAGGGGACCAAGCCCCCAGCGGAGCCTCCGCAGGACGTTGCGCAGCAGCGACATAGGCCGCTCGCGCACGAGGGGATTGTCCAAAGTCACGGCGGCCGTGACGGCACTGCTGACAGGATCGATCGGCCGGCGGCGGAACACATGCGAAATTTGGCCTCGAACCTCGTTGCTGACAGAACGGTCGGCCGCGTGTGTCGCTTCCCGGATCGTGCGATCGACGAGCAGGGCCTTCACATTCTCGCCGGCCGATTGAAGCGACGCATCCTTCGCGGACCGCGCAACATCGAGCGGTCCGTTACACCACACAACCCGTTCGGGAGGAGCCAGGGCGGCGCCCCGATAAGCCTTGAGTATTCCGTTTTCTGCCGCGCTGCGGTCCGCACGAGCGGTGCTCATGCGGACGCCTTCCCAACGGCGGTGATAGTCCGCCAGAAGCTCAGCCTGACCCGCCGACAGCCGGACCAGCTCAGTCTGCGACAATGCGGGCGTCCTCCGGATCGAGCTCGCGCTGACGGCGAACACGATAGGTTCCGGTAGGCAGATCGATGGCCGCATGCTCCTGATGCACGACTCGCGCAGACGGGGCATCGATCTTCATATGACCGATGTAAAGCCCGCCCGGTATGTCGCGCGCCAGCCCATCATCACGGAAGAATGCAATTTTTCCGAATATCGTATGATTGTGCCCGGTCAGCTCGCCCTCGGCCAACACAACAGAACATTCTGCTGCTGGGGGGGCCGCCCTGGCGCACGTGTCGTTGACACGCTCGATAAGAAGATCCCCCTGCGCGTAAAGATCTTTCATGAGACTCAACTCCTGAATCGGGGTGACGATTGGAGCCACGACGGGCCTGGAGGGTGGTGCCGTCCCGTCGAGGCTATTGGACTACTTGGGTGTTCAACTCGTCCTTGACCACCCCCCTGCTGGAGAGTTGAACAGCCCGCAAGTTCTTAGGTCAGGGCCTGATCAATCCACCATTGGGCGTGGCAGGCAAAACGCTCCCGTTGAGCTAAAGTGGTCCCTCGCGGATTGGCTGTGGCTGACTTAAGGTTGGGTCGATCGAGAAGAGGGAGCGAGCCCAATGCCGACCGTCCAGATACCTTCCGTTTATCATCACCGCGTCGGCGATATCCAAGTCACCGCGCTTAGCGATGGAACCCTGGAGCGGTCGCTCGAGCTGCTGCGATCCGTAACGGTGGACGATGCGCAAAAACTTCTCGCTGATGCCTTCAGGCCGGGTGTCGTGATCTCCGTGAATGCCTTTGTGCTGCGCAACAATGGGCGGACGATCCTGGTCGAGACCGGTTCGGGAAAGTATCTGGGCGATTCAGCGGGGCACTTGCTCTCGAATATGGGCGCAGCCGGAATAAGCCCGGCATCTGTCGACACCATCCTGCTGACCCACATGCATCCCGACCATTCCGCTGGCCTGACCGACATGACGACCGGCAAGGCCCATTTCCCGAATGCCGAACTTGTCGTTCACGAGAACGAGCCAAGGCACTGGAATGACGACGCGGCCATGGCGCGCGGCACAGAACGGCAGAAGCTCATGTTCTTCCAGCAGGCCCGGGACCAGATGGCACCCTACCTCGATCGCATGCGCACGTTCCGTCAGGGAGAGGTTGTGCCGGGTATTACAGCCATTCCCTGCCATGGCCACACGCCGGGCCATTCGGCCTATCTCGTGTCGTCAGGTGGACAGCAGCTTCTGATCTGGGGCGACATGGTGCATATCCC
>CADEFX010000273.1 GCA_902826715.1 uncultured Hyphomicrobiales bacterium
AGCACATTAGACGTCATGACCCGTGATGCCGGCCATTCGACGGATTCCAGGCCGCCGGTCGCAAGCGCACGCACCACGTCGCGCTCCGACACGATGCCTACGACGGCGCCTGCGGAATCAGTGATGACAACGGCGCCGATGCGCTTGGTCGCCAGCTTGCGGGCCACATCCATGAGGGCGGTGTCAGGACGTGCCGTCTCTACCGCGCGCCCCTTGTCCTTAAGGATCGTTGCAACGTGCATGATCGTCGTCTCCTCCCGGCCTGGGCGAAGTTGACCGATCCTGGTGACGGCGAGCGCCTGAGAAGACCTCGCGCGCACTGATCCGATCAGCTGCGACCGGCCGGCTCTTGGCCTCTGTCGCTCCGGCGCAGTACAGCCGGTGTGTCACATTGTCGCCAAGACCGAGGGCGAGCGCAATCCCTAAGACGAAGCTCGCTGGGGCGGATCGAAGGCACCGAATGTCAACAATCCTACGATGAAGCCGCCGAGATGAACCTCCCAGGCGATGCCTCCGGCTGACACCGACTCCGGCACGGCCATCGCCGTCACGAAGTTGACGACGATCCATACGCCGATCACCGTCAGAATGCGGCGATTGGTGAGCGCCTCGGCAAGACCAATCAACGGCACGGTGTCGGGAGCGCGCTGCAGCTGGCCAAGATCTCCGCGATCGGCAGCGCCGAAGAAAAAGCGTAGCGCCGCGGCCATTAGGCCCGACACCGCACCCGAAGCGCCCACCACCGGAACGAGCTCGCCCCAGCGGAGCAGCAGGAACAAAAGCGCGCCGGCGGCACCGCATAACGTCGCAAACACGAAAAAGCGCAATGCCCCGATCCGCCGCGCCACAGCGCCTCCGAACGCCAGGAGCCAGGCGGCATTGACCAGCAGGTGAGTGATATCGGCATGCACGAGCTGATAGGTGGCGAACGACGTTACCGCCGCTTCACGGCCGCCCGGCAGCTCCTCGGCCATGCCGCCGTAGCGGGCGGGAATGAAAGCGAGCGCCAGCGTCGTCCAGTTGGCGTCCTCAGCCGGCAGGAGCTGCAGACCAAAGTGCACAACGGCCAGCACCGCGATCGCCACGATCACGCTGGGCGGGATATTGAAGATCGGCTCCCGCTCCACGCGGTTCTCCGCTGTTTACCAAGTCATCGCGATTTTCGCCGCCCATCTCGTCGCCACAAAATGCGAGGCGGTCAATCGAGAACATTTCGAACGGCTGGCATGGAAGCTGCTGACCAACCGGTACCAGATGACGGACCGGGGTGATTTCGTCCCGATCCAGGACACGTCTTAAGTTAACGCACACAAGGAGCCGATTGCCGCGCGGGGCGGCAGGCGCACAGCATGAAACAGCAGACGAACCAGATTCTGTTCGATTACTGGAACAGGGTGCGCGGCAACCGACCGACGCCCCGACGTTTCGATATTGAGCCGGCGCGGATCGCTGCCATCCTGCCGGAGACGTTCATTCTGGAGCGTCACGATGCGTCAACCTACCGCTTCCGGCTGGCCGGGACGCGTATCTGCGACCGTTTCTCGGTGGAGCTCAGAAACAGGAACTTTCTCGATCTCGTCGGGGTCGACGATCACGTCATCCTCCAGGACTGCCTCCGGATTATCGGCGAGCGCGGAGCGGCCGGCCTTTTCGAGTTCGAGACGAAGGATGCCGACCGCACCTCGGGCCGGATGGAAGTCCTTATCCTGCCGCTCATGGACACGCGCGATGTGGTCACCCGCTTCGTCGGCAGCATGAGCCAATTCGATGCTCCCGCCTGGCCGCAGTCGGCCGTAACCATCAAGGGCCTGCTGCGCCACGAGCTGATCTGGCCGGATGGCAAACCGAATACGCCTATCAACGCTGCGCATGCCCCGCCGGCCTTCCGGCCCATGTCGCCGCCCACGCGCATCGTGACCTCGAACTCACGCAGGTTCAGGGTCTACGACGGGGGTAAATCCGACAGCCCCGTAAAGGGCACGTGAGCACTGGGGCCAGATCGGGTCCAAGCGTCCCAAAGGACGCCTCCGGTTAGAGCTTCCTTAAGGTCATCAAAGCCATAGTCTGTACGCGCGGCTGGCGGATAAAACCCCGTCGCGTCAGCCGAGCCGTTAAGCAGCACGCAGCGCAGGCAACCGATGGGCCCCTCTGTGCAGGCAAGCATGTCCCGGGAGTCCCCGCGCCCTGTCGCAGATCGCAGGCGGCACAAGCGCGTCAACGTCACCCTCCTGGGACGTTTCATGCGCGCCAACAAGCAGGAGTACCCCTGCAAGCTTGTCGATATCTCCGTCGGCGGCGCCGCCATGATGTCGCCCGTAGCTGTCGACGACGATGAGCGCATCGTTGCCTACTTCGACCACATCGGGGGTATCGAGGGCACGGTCGCCCGCTCGTTCGACGGCGGCTTCGCCATGCGTCTGTCGGTCACCGCGCACAAGCGCGAGAAGCTCGCCGCGCAGCTGACATGGCTGATCAACCGGAATGCGCGCCTGGTGGACGACGATCGCCAGCACAAGCGCAGCCTCCCAGTAAACGAACGATCCAGTCTGCAACTCGACGAAGGCATCGTGGCCCCGTGCCGCGTGCTGGATATTTCCATTTCGGGCGCATCGCTCGAGACCCAAGCGCGCCCCGAGATCGGCCGGGAGGTCATGCTCGGCAAACTGCGCGCGCGGGTGACACGCCATCACCCCGGCGGCATCGGCGTGCAGTTTCTCGACATCCAGAATCCAGCGGCCTTGCGCCGCTACTTTGGCTAGCAGCGACTTGGAGCAGGACGCCACTTCGGAACAAAGGGACATGGTCAACGTTTGGTGAACCAATCATCCGGCATTTGTCGCAAATTGCCGCGCCCTGATTGAACGGTGATCAAGTCAAAGTTGGTACACTGCAAGTAAGTATGGCGCGGGGCGCGAGTATGACGATGGGATGGGTGAGAGTTCTGGTGTGTACGGCAGGCGCAATGCTGCCGTTGGCGGCGCACGCCGATCCGGTGCGTGGGCCGGGCCAAGACCAATCGTCGGCTTTCATGCGCATCTATGGCTCGACGCTTCCTCCCTTCGGCTTTGTGAAATTCTGCGAACGCACGCCCTCCGAGTGCCGCCAAGGTACCCTCGAAGAGGCACGTTTCGAGGCCAAGGGCGCGCGCATGCAGCAGCTCGACGAGATCAACCGCTCGGTCAATCTGGCCGTGGAGCCGGCAACGGATCTCGAGGTGTACGGGCAGACTGAGTACTGGACGCTGCCCGGTGCCAAGGGCGATTGCGAAGATTACGCGCTCCTCAAGCGCCACATGCTGATGAACCGGGGCTGGCCCGCCAGCGCGCTGCTCATGACCGTCGTGCGCGACGAGAAGGGTGAGGGTCACGCCATCCTGACGGTGCGTACAGCCCAGGGTGATTTCATCCTCGACAACAAGACCGACGACATCAAGCCATGGCATAAGACGCCGTACGCCTTCGTCATGCGGCAGTCCTACATCGATCCGAAGGTGTGGGTGTCACTCGATCCGAAGGATGCGCGCTCGCCCGCCCTGCTCTCAGGTGTTCGCGGCAACCGATAACGCGCCGTCAATCGGATTGCAGCTTCATGCGCTCGGCGAAGCGCCGCTGGTTGTCGACGTAGAAATCCACGCCTTCCTGGATGCGCTGCCGGTCGACATCAGTGATCGCCCGCACGACCTTGGCTGGCGATCCCATCACCACCACGTCGGGCGGGATCTCTTTGTTCTCGGGCACCAGGGCGCCCGCCCCAACGACAGATCCCGCACCGATCTTGGCGCCGTTGAGGACGATGGCACCGATACCGATCAGCGCGCCCTTGCCGATCGTACAGCCGTGCAGCATGGCCAGGTGGCCGATGGTGCAGTCCTCCGCAAGCGTCATCGGAAACCCGAGATCGGTGTGAAGAACACAGTGCTCCTGGATGCTCGTACGGGCGCCGATGCGGATCAGCTCGTTGTCCCCGCGGATGACGGCGCCGAACCAGACGCTGACATCTTCGCCCACTTCGACGCGTCCGATCAACGTGGCGGTGGGAGCAATCCAATACCGCCCTGAACCGGGGGTGACGACCTTATGGCCGTCAAGCTCGTATAACGGCATGAGAATGATCCCGACTTATACTTCGTCCAAATCCACGTCGAGGACCGTCATGTTGATCTGATAGCAGGTGTCGCCGTCCTCGATGTCCTTGGAGACGACGCCGAGGAATTCGTCGCGAAGATAGATCTCCGCGGCATCCGTCGCCTTCTGGCGGGGACGCACCTGCAGCGCTTCGGTGCCGAAAACCTTGCGCAGATACCGCTGGAGCTTCACCACCTCGTCTTTGCCGAGGTCTTTACTTTTCGCCACTAACGTTTTCTCCAGCTGGTTTGTCGGTGTGTTAGCGTGAGAGCGCTCAGCCGCAATCGCAATCGGAGCCAAGGCGCTGATCCATGGAGCGCGACGGCTCGGGGCAGCCTGCGGGGCCCACGACGCGCGCAGGCACGCCCGCGACCGTCGTTTCGGCGGGGACGTCGTGCACCACCACGCTGCCGGCCGCCACGCGCGAGCAGTTGCCCACACTAATGTTGCCCAGCACCTTGGCGCCGGCGCCGATCATGACATTGGCGCCGATCTTGGGATGGCGGTCGTCGCCCTTTTCCTTGCCGCTGCCGCCGAGCGTGACAGAGTGCAGGAGGGAGCAGTTGTCGCCGATCACGGCCGTCTCGCCGACGACGATGGCGGTTGCATGATCGAGCATGATGCCGCGCCCGATGCTGGCGGCCGGATGAATGTCGACGCCAAAGATGCGGCTTGACTGGCTCTGCAGATAGAGCGCGAAGTCTTTCCGGCCGTCGTGCCACAGCGCATGCGCAAAGCGGTGCGTCACGAGCGCATGGAAGCCTTTGAAGTACAGCACCGGCTCGATGTAGCGGTTGCAGGCAGGATCGCGATCGAACACGGCTGCCAGATCGGCCCGAAAGCACTTGCCGATATCGGGGCGGCCCTTCAGGACGTCGGCGAAAATCTGGCCGATCAGACCGGAATCCACGTCGGCGTGGTTGAGGCGCTGGGCGAGCCGATGACAGACGGCATCTTCCAGTCGCTTATGGCTCAGGATAGTGGCGAAGACGAAGCCGCCGAGGGCCGGTTCAGTGCGGACGATCTCATCGGCCTCGCGGCGCAATTCCTGCCAGATGGGGTCGACAAATTCGAGGCGGCCTACGGCCGATGCGGAAGATGCCATGCCATGCTCCTTGGACCCTGGAAGGGGCCCCGGTTCCTGCTTTCAGCCTATCGAGGTAGCGACGGGCGGTGTCCAAGTCAATGCACGCCTGCGGCAGATCGCGATCGAGTTGCACAGCCGCCATCCCGTTCTGCCGTAGCACGAGCGGGGAGCGGACGGTTGCCCGCCACC
>CADEFX010000274.1 GCA_902826715.1 uncultured Hyphomicrobiales bacterium
CAAATTGATGCGATAGCCCTTGTCGAATTCCTGCTCGGCCTCCCCTGACACGATCGCGGCCAGATGAAATATCACATCCGGCTTGTTGGCGACGAGCTTGTCGGTCTCTCCGGGAGCCGGAAGATCGCCGACGACAATGTTGACGGGAAAGATCGCACCTGCGGGTTTCTCAGCAGCGACCACGTCATAGAGCGTCAGCTCGGAAATCTCCTTGCCGCCGAGCTGCCCGTCGGCCGCCAGCCGCTCCGCGAGCTTCCGCCCCACCATGCCAGCGCCGCCGAGGATCAATATTTTCATACTTCTTGCTCCGGTCTCGCTGCGGTGCCGCCGCACTAGATGATGAACTTCAAACTCGCTTAGGACAAATCCCCTCTCCCCATTCCTTCAATGGGGAGAGGGTTAGGGGCAGGATATTGCTCATCGCCTGTGGCTGCCCCTCACCCCGACCCTCTCCCCGCAAGCCGGGAGAGGGAGAAATAGCAATTACCCAAGCCTCACACCGCACGCTTCGGCCCATTTGAGGCCTTCAACCGTGCTTTTGCGCGGCTTGTATTCGCAGCCGACGTAGCCCTTGAAGCCGCTTTCGTCGATCATGCGGAACAGGTAGCGGTAATTCATCTCGCCATCGTCCGGCTCGCCGCGGTCGGGCGGATTGGCGATCTGATAGTGCCGCGCAAGGTGTCCGAACTCGCGGATGGCCATGGCCGTATCGCCCTCCTGGATCTGGCGATGGTAGAGATCGAACTGCAGGCCGAGGTTAGGCTCGCCGACCTCGTGGATGACGGCACGGGCTTCGGCTGTCGTATTGAGGAAGAAGCCCGGGATGTCGCGCGTGTTGATCGGCTCGATGATGACATCGATGCCCGACGCGGCGGCCATCCTCGCGCCCTTCCTGAGGTTGGCGACGTAGGTCTTACGGTCGGCGCCGTGGTGGCGCAATCCGGGCATCGCATGCACGCGCTGGCAGTCGAGTGCCGTTGCATACTCGAGCGCCGTCTTCATCGCCGCCTCGAACTCCGCCTCCCGACCCGGCATGCCGGCGAGACCGCGCTCCCCCTTGGTCCAATCACCCGGCGGCAGATTGAAAAGCGCTTGCGTCAGTCCGTTCACCTTGAGTCGCGCCGCGATCTCCCTGGCCGGAAACTCATAAGGAAACAGAAACTCGACCGCCTTGAACCCGGCCTTGGCTGCTGCCTCGAACCGATCGAGAAACGGCACCTCGTTGAACATGAAGGACAGATTGGCGGCAAAGCGCGGCATCGGGCAGTTCCTCGGACTAATCAAAGTTGCTTCATCATGTGCGTAATGTCGCGATCGCTCAACTGCTCGACGCGCTCGACACGGTAGCCGTGGCGGCCGTACCAGTCGATCAGATGCTGCAAAACGGTGCCTGTGTAGAGGCGGATGACGTCGCGCTTCAGATCCCGGGCGCGGACATCGGCCGCCGCCAGGAGGGCCTTCCCGAGCCCACTATGGCGCCGAGTGGGATCGGTGGCGATGCTCCAGATCAGGAGATCTTCGGTGCGCGGTTCCAGGATCAGGACGCCAGCAAGACCTTCAGCGTCCGCCAGCCAGACTTCGTAATCGCGGAAAATCTGCCGGTAGTCCGCAAGCAGCGGCAGTGGCTCTCGCCCCAGCAGAACCCGGTTGCGGGCGTAGGCGGCCATCTGCAAGGCAAGCACCGCATCGATGTCGTCGATGCCGCCCTGCCGCAATGACAGCTCGCCCGCAACAAGCCGCGTCAAAGCGCGAACCCACCATCGACGATGAACGTCTGGCCAGTGGTGAACGCACTCTCGTCGCCGGCGAGATAGACGGCGATGGCCGCGATCTCCTCGGCCGTGCCAAGACGCCCCATAGGCTGGCGATCGATGAACATCTGCCGCACGTCTTTTTCGGATTTGCCAAGCGCCTTGGCTTGTGTGGCGATGCGGCCGTCGAGCGACGGCGATTCCACGGTGCCGGGACAAATGGCGTTGCAGCGCACGCCTTTGCGGATGAAATCCGCCGCGACCGCCTTGGATAGGCCGACAACGGCCGCCTTGGTCGCACCGTACGCGTAGCGGTTCGGAATGCCGCGCACCGAGCTGGCCCCCGAGGCGATATTGACGATCGATCCGCCGCCCTTCGCCAGCATCGCCGGCAGGAAGGCCTTGATCGTGCGGTGCATCGACCGGACGTTCAAATCGAATGAGAACTCCCAGTCCCTGTCCGTGCACTCCAGCACCGTGCCGTGCGCCACATAGCCCGCGGCGTTGAACAGGATGTCCACCCCGCCGATCTTCGCCGCCGCCGCCTCGACCGCACCTGTATCCAGCACGTCCAGATGCATCACCTCGGCAACGCCCTCCTTCTTCAGGGCCGCCAATCCAGCTTCATCGATATCGGTGGCGATGACGCGAGCGCCTTCACGCGCAAACGCCAGCGCGCACGCCTTGCCGATGCCCGCGGCCGATGCCGTGCAGAAAGCCGTCTTGCCTTTGAGCCGTCCCGTCATGTCACACCCATTTGCCAAAGATCGTATTGAGGTCCTTATTGGAGACGCCGCCGAAGGTGAAGCCGAACGTTCCCTTCTCCTTCATCTCCTTGGCCGCCATCAAAGCGCCGCCATAGGCCACGCGCGACAGCGTGCCGCCGACGCTGATGCGCCTCACGCCCACCGCGCTCAGCGACTCGCGTGTGAAGTCCTTGGCGCTCGCCACCACCAGAACGTTGATCGGCTTTTTCACAGCCGTCACTACCGCACGCACCTCATCGATCGTCGAAAGACCTGGCGCATACAGGACATCCGCCCCCGCCGCCTCGAACGCCTGCAGCCGCTTGATCGTGTCGGCCATGTCCTTGCGGCCGTGCAGCAGGTTTTCGGCACGGGCCGTCAGCATGAAAGGAAACGGCTGGGCCCGCGCCGTCGCCGCCGCTGCGCGCACGCGCTCCACCGCCAAGTCGAAATCGAAGATCGGCTTGGCCGGATCGCCCGTGGAATCCTCGACGGAGCCGCCGGCCAGTCCTGTCGCGGCGGCAAGCCGGATGGTCTCGGCGACGCCCGCAGGATCGTCGGCGAAACACTTTTCCAGATCGGCATTCACCGGAAGATCGGTGGCCTCGCACACGGCCCGGCAATGCGCCAACTTCTCGTCCCGCGTGACGTGCCCATCCGGCCGGCCCAGATTGAAGGCGACGCCTGCGCTCGTCGTCGCCAAGGCCTCGAAGCCGGCGTGCGCCAGCAGGCGCGCGGAGCCCACATCCCACGGGTTGGGAATGATGAAGGTGCCGGGGCGCTCGTGCAGCGCGCGGAACCGGTTGGCCTTTTCGCCTTGACTGAGCATGACGCAGCCTCCCTGACGTGGCAGGATGTTTGTCCCACCTATAGCACTCATCGGCAGGACTGAGACCACCCGTTCGTTTCACCCCTGCCACGGGAGGACGCGTTTACATGACCATACGCATCGGCTTCATCGGCGCCGGAATGATGGGAAGCGGCATCTGCAAGAGCCTGCTCCGAGCCGGCTATGGCGTCACGGTCATCGCGCATAGAAACCGCGCGCCGATCGACGAACTTCTGAGCCTTGGCGCCATCGAGGCTGAATCAACGACGGACCTCGCAGCAGGCGCCGATGTCATCATGTTGTGCGTCGATCGCGCCGAGACGGTCGAGGCCATCATGGCCGGGCTCGCCTCCGGCCTCCGCTCCGGCCAGTATGTGATCGACGTCACGACCGGAAAACCCGAGACCTCCACCAAGCTCGCGTCGAGCCTCGCCGCCAATGGCGTCACATATATCGATGCGCCTGTGACGGGCTCACCCGTTCATGCCGCGGCCGGCCAGCTTGCGTCCATGGTTGGCGCCGAGCCGGCCGTGTTCGAGGCCGTCAAGCCCGTGCTCGATGCCTACAGCGCCCAGGCGTTGCTGTTCGGGCCGACAGGCGCCGGCATCACCGCCAAGCTCCTCAACAACTTTGTCACACAAAGCAGCGTGCAGATCATCATGCAGGCCTATCGGGCGGCGCGGCGGAACGGCGTCGATTGGGAGAAGCTTTACAACACCATGCTGAAAGGCGCGGCACGGTCCGGCTCGCTCGAACGCATCATCAGCGCGGCCATCAAGGGCGACTACAAGGGCCAGCAGTTCTCTATCGCCAACGCCTGCAAGGATATCGATTACGCTGGCGCGCTGGTGGCGGCCGATCCCGACGGGGCACGCATTCAAGCCGCCATCCTTGCGGCCTTGCAGCGGCCAGTCAACGCGGGCCTCGGCGACCGCTTTGTCAGCGAGATGCTCGATCCGGAGGTGGAACGGCGGGCTTCATAGGTTCTCGGATTTGAAGTACCGACGATAGCTCACATTGCGGCCCGACAGCATGAACACACCGTCGCCGCGGTAGTGTACCGTCGCCGGATTCTTCGGTGTCGCGGCCGCGTGTGCCTTCACGACTTCAAAAACAAAGAGGCTATACTTCGGGACCATTGACACGTCGATCACCTTGCATTCGAAGCTGGCATAGCACTGCGCGATCAGCGGTGCCTCCACCCGGCTCGCCGTCTCCGCCGTGAGCCTGAACTTTTCGAACTTATCGGTGTCCGCACCCGAGCAATTGCCAATGCCCACGATCTGCCGGATGAGGGCCTGTGTCGGGATGTTGATCACGCACTCCCGGCTGTCGCGGATCATCTCGAAGCTGTGGTTGTTGGACCAGATATAGCAGCCGATCAGCGAAGGCTGGAATTCCATGACCATGTGCCAGCCCATGGTCATGATGTTGGTCCGTCCCTTCCACGCCGAGCTGACGAGCACGATCGGCCCGGGCTCAAGGAAGCGGCGGATGTTCGAAACGGGAAAGTCCCTCTTCTTGAAACTCTTCATGGCGCAGTCCCTTCCCGGAAGTCCTCAACAACGCGGATCACCTGGGCTCGTCCGCCCGCTGGGCGGCATGCTAGGCTCTGCACGGACCGGACGACTTGGGGACTTTCGATGCTGCAGTCCACCGTTTCCACACTGATATCGGGCATAGCCCTGACGGTATCGTTGCTCGCAACCTGGATCACATTACGCAACAAGGCGCACGATGATCGCCGGCAGATCCGGGCGAGCGTACACGCCCTGCTGTCGCAAGTGTTCGAGTTGAGAGGCAAGAACGAAAGCGAAAAGCTCGAACTGCGCAAGACCGGCGATTACCAAGCTTACAATACGCGCACCAACGCAAACCTCGAGCATCTGGCGGCGATCACGCAGCTTGCCCGGGAGATGATCGATCAGCACCGCGTCACGCTGTCCGTGAGCGCATATGCAATCATGGCCATCGCGCTTGCCATTGACAGTGATACAGTTGGGGCGGCTGATTGACACAGGGGTGCCGACAATGCATCGGCATGACACAGCACTGCTGTGGCCTGAT
>CADEFX010000275.1 GCA_902826715.1 uncultured Hyphomicrobiales bacterium
CCCCACCGACTGATGGGCCGCGGCGGCTTTCGCGCCCACGTCCGCGCCCAGGCCCACGCCCTCGCGAAGCGCAATCTTCTCCAGATCCACCGTCGGGAACTTCGTCCGCACCGCCTGCTGGGCGCCCAGCGCCCCGCGCATGGCGAGCTTCGCGCCTTTCGCCAGCACGGCGCCGGCGCCCATGCCGACCGCCTGACCCACGCCCTGTTCGGCTCCGGCCCCCGCCAGATCGCCGCCAACCGAGAGTGGCGTGTCGGCGTCGGCGCTCCGGCGTCCCTGCAGGGTCTGGATGATGCGACGGACCGCCTGTCCTGCGGCCCCACCCAGCGCCGCCGTGCCGATGGCGCCCGGACCCGTCGGGGCCCCGAGAATGCCGCCGCCAATCCCGCCGAGCAGCGGCAGGACGTCCACGGCCTTGTCGGCCAGCGAGCGTTCCGGCGCGGGGTCGTGCGACGCCACGGGCTCCATCAGGGCCGTGACGTCCTCGCCCACTTGGGGTATCAGGCTCGTGACGTCGTCGCCAACCTGCGGGACTGGCATCACTGCACCCGAATCCATTTGCCGTCGCGAAACTCCGCCACGCCACCAGGGACGCCTGGGATCGGTTTCCGCTCAGCGCCCCCCGATGGCCCGTGCGAGACCGCGGGCTTCGGCACGCTGCCCTGCGACCGGAATCGGCCTACGCCGTACCCCGCCGCACCGAGGGCCTCCAGCGTGACCTCGCGCTTCTGCACCAGGGCCTGCTTGAGTCCGTCGATCTTCTGCTGCGCCACCGCGGGCGGATCGCCAATCGTCGGGAGGATGCGCGCGTACTTGGCTTCGTCTTCCTTGCGGAGCACGCCGCCTTCGAGGGCCTTGCCAATGATCTGCTTTGCGGAGTCGATGAGCGCCTGCCGCTGCTTGGCGTCTTCGCCGAGGCCCGTGAGTTCCGTGACGAAGTTCGGCGCGATGGCCCCCATCTGCGACGAGGCCCCCGTCTTCCCGATGGCATCTTTCAACCCGTCGAGCAACGACAAGGAATTGTCGATGTCCGCGATGTTGTTCGCGTCCGATGACAGCACCGGCCGCTCGCCCGTGCGCGTACGATCGTACGGGGTGTCGCCCGCCATCGGATTCGAGTAGACCGGCTTGCCATCCCGCAGCAGCCACTGGCGGTCATCCTTCGGCGTCGGCGGCTTGTCGGGTTCGCGGTACTCCGGCACGCCCCCGGCCAGTTCCTCGTCCGTGAAGCCCTTGCTCACCGGCTCGCCCTTCGGGCCAGTCGTGGTCACGCGCGTCAGCTTCACCGGCTTCGGCTGTTGCAGGGCCGCCTGCCGCAGCATGTCCTCCACGCCCGCTTCGTTCGCCCGCTGGCGACGGTTGGCCGCAGATTCTTCGAGCTGGCGGTTCTGGATGCCAAGGCTGTCCTGATGCTGCGAGGCGTCCTGCGCCAGTCGCGCCTGCGCGTTGGCCAGTTGGGCCTGCTGGACCATCTCCTGCGCCTGCTGCGCGCGGAGTTGTTCTTTGAACTTGCGTTCCGCGAGCATCTGGACGACGGCCTCGTCAAGCCCGTCCTGCGCCCCGGCGGCGACGAGTCCGCTAATACCCATTCATGCCCCCGTAGTCCGCCCCGGTGGGCTTGCGATTGATGTTGCCAATCTCCGAGATCGCACCGCCGACACCGCCCAAGAGTCCGAGCAGCGACAGCACCGTCTCGCCCTTGCCAGCCGTCTTGAACTCCGGTGACTCCGGCGCGGGGAGCATGCCCTGTCCGACGAAATCCGTTGCCGCCGGAATGTCGCTCTTGCTCAGCAGCGCCATCAGCGCCTGCTTCTCCAACTCCCCGCCACCAGCGCGCGTCGCCGCCGACAGCAGCGAGGGCTTCAAGCCGCCGGAGAGCTGCGCCATGTTCACGCCCGCGGGTGGAGTGACTTTGGCGTCCTGCGCGTTCTGAATCAGCGAGCCGAGAATGGCCTGCTTCATCCGCGCCGAGGGGGCGGAGATCCCCAACTGCGCGCGGTTCAGCGTGCCCTGTTCCTGCTGGTTGAGCAGGTTCGACATCGCCGCCTGCTGAATGCCGTACTGCGAGGTTTCGCGGTTGGCGTTCTGCTGCAGCGCCTGGTTCTGGTCCGTGCGCTCCTGCTGCTGCCCCTTCGCCGCGCCGCCAAAGAGCTTGCCGAGGATCCCCGCGCCCGCCGCGACCGCCATGAGTGGGAAGGCCATGTTAGAGTCCGTTCAGAATCGCCATCAGCGACTGGTTGTTCATGAGGTTCTGCAGGCTGGCGTAGTTGAACCCCAGCGCGTTGTTCGCCTGCTGGTTGTTCATCAGCGCCTGCAGATACCCGAGCCCCAACTGCCCGCGGCCAAGCTGCCCCTGCAACTGCGTCGCGCCGTACTGCTGCGACAACCCGAGGGACTGCATCAGGCGATCGATCTGCCCCTGTCGTTCACGGGTGAGCAGATCGCTTTCAAACGCCACTTCGCGGTTCGCGCCGCCTTCTTCGGCGCCCGCGAGATCGGCGTTGTAGCCGCCGGAGCCCAGACCGTTGGTGTGCGCCGCGCGTTCCGCCGCGGCGAGACGCGCCCGGCCAGTGGCCTTGGTGTTGGCGCGGTCGAACGCGGACCGCTGCGCCTGAATCGCGGGGTCGTTCGGGTCGATCGTGACCGGCGTCTTCCCCTGCAGGAGATTCATCAGCGCCAGCCGCTGCTGCTCCTCGATGTTCTTCGCTGTGGGAATAGGCGGCGTCGTGGGACCGGCCGGGCCGCCGAGTCCGGGGTTCTGCAGATTGCCGGAGTACTGGCTGACCGCCGCCAAGGCTTTCTGCAGCATCTCCGGGGTCACCTGTCCGCCGGTATACCCGACGTACTGGATCAGCGCCTGCTGTTCCTCCGGGCTCATCGCGCGGTTGAACTTCTGCTGGAAGGCCGCTTGAACCTGCCCCAGCGCGGCGTTCGGATTGCCCGCGGCCGGAGACACGGCGGCCGTCTGCGAGGCGGCCTGATCGCCCGCCATCGGCGGCGCCTGCACCGGCGGCGTCATCCCTCCACCGGGAGGAGGCGGCGGCGTGGAGGGCGCTGGAATCGGCGCGGGAGAGGATGAGCCGAGCGACTGGTAGATCCCCGTCCCGCCAATGGTCCCCGTTGGGACAGGCTGCGGCTGGCCTGGGATCGGCTGCGGCTTCTTGATCGGATCGACCGGCGCAGGCGCGGGCATCATCGAAGTTCCCCGCTCAGCATCTGCATGAGCGCCTGCCGTTCGGCGTCCGGCGTCTGCCCGCTGTTGAGATCCGCGATGCGCTTGAGGATGTCGTCCATCGGATCGTCGCCGCCGAGGATCGACATCAGGTTCGGTCCGCCGGGCATGCCCCCACCAGCGGCACCGCCATCAGCCACGCCGCCCTGCGGCTGCCACGCCCAGCCACGCCCACCACCCCCAGCCGTGGCGGAGGTGATGACGTCTACCGGAGGTTCGCCACCGGGGCCGTCGAAGTCGATCTGATCCTGGTTGGGGTGATCGATCAGGGTCGCATCCGGCCACAGCGCGCGGAAGTCCGGATCGGCCATCATGGCTTTCGCCGCGCCGGCCTGCGTCGGGTCGTAGCGGCTGGCGATCTTCCCAAATGAGTTCTTCATCGTGTTGGTGCCGCGTTCCTGCGAGCCCCAGCCGCCCGTGTTGAAGCCCTCGAGGTTGCCGACGAAGTTGCCACCGGCAAGATTCCCCGCGCCTTCGATGTCGGTGTAGCCAGCGGCGGCGGAGGCGCGCGCGGCATCAGCCAGCGAGCCGCCACCCGCAGGGGCAGGCGCGCCGACATCCATGCCGCCAGTGACGCCGGTGTTGCGCGGCAACGGCATGTCGCCACCCACGGGCTGCCGCCCACCCACCGGCATGGTCGTGTTGACCGGCGAGGCGTTCGTGCTCAGCCCCGTTGCCCCCGCCCACGTCTGCGGCGGCGGACCGGTTGGAGCCGGCGGGGCCTCGGTCGGTTGCATCGTCTGCATTCGCTGGCGGGCGAGGCGGCGGGTGATGATGTCGTCAGAATCGTCGCGCATGGGTTACTCCACCCGAATCGTGAGTTGGCCTTGCGAGGCCGTGACCGCTCCGCCACCGCTCAGACTCCAGTCGGTGGACCCGAGAATGTAGAGCCGAATGAACACGTCGCCCGGATAGACGCCGCACCACCCCACCCCTTCGGTGCTGGCGTCTTGGTACCAGTGCGTGCTACTCATGTAGCGCGGAGCCCATCCGGCAACGCGATCCGCAGTTCCGGCTCCGTCGTCCCCCCGACGGCGCTGGCGGCAATCGTCCACTGGATCTCGACGGTGTCGTGGCCCACGTAGCGGTACATCAGCGACAACTGATCCGAGGAGTCCACCTGCCACGTCATCGCCACATCGCCCGTGAAGCGCGACGCGCTGTACGGGACATCCACCCACTCGAATCGGTGCCGCCCGTCGGTCTGGTGCTCCACCGCCCACGGACTGGTAATCGACCCGATGAGCTGACGCAGATACGCGCCGATGCCCTCGGTCGTCTGGAGATTGGCGGGCGGTGGCAGTCTCATCCCCGCTCCTTGCCAGACACCGGGATCACGAGCTTGTCCACGCCGTCGCGGTGATGCGCCGAAGTCGCCAGCGGCGCGGTGACGCTCATCGTCACGTCCAGCGCAAAGGCATCCGCGACCACGGCCCCTTCCACCTTCTGCCGGTGGTACGAGGCTTCACCGCCGCCAACCGACACCGTGGGCGCGGTGTCTGAAATCTGGTAGGTGGAGCCGCCGAAGTTCGGGCTGAGCGTCAACGAGACCGCCAAGGCCTTGGGCTTCCAGATGTACGGCTCCTCGGTGAGCCAGTTCGACATCCCATCTCCCGCCACAAATGTCCGCGACTGGATCGAGGCGGTGTAGCCCGTGCCGTCATCGGTGGTCGCCGTGTCGTCACGCGAGAACAGCACCGGCCCCGCCCCGCCGATGAGAATGCGGTCACCGTAGACCGTCGAGGAGTTCAGGCGGTTGGGATACGCCGCCGACCAATCGACGCGACTCCACCCGCCACGAAGCACGCCGTCCATCCGCGTCATGAACGCCGGGGTGAGGACGCGCGCCTTCCCGTAGTGTCCGGAGTCGTCGTCGCCGTAGAACCAGAAGACTCTGCGGGTCGCCGGATCAAACCCGACCGACCGCATGCGCCACGTCAGGAGACTGCCGACGGTATCGACATCGGTCACGACATCGGCGCCGAGGTATTCCAGCCCCCCCGAGGGACTGTAGCGATACGGCCCGTCCGTCGCGCAGAAGTAGAGCATCGCGGAGTTGGTGGTCGTGTCGATGGTGACGAGGTTCTGCGACTCCACCCCGGCCCCACTGGCGACACGTTCGGCGCGAATCGGCTT
>CADEFX010000276.1 GCA_902826715.1 uncultured Hyphomicrobiales bacterium
CTTTCCACGACCCAGGACGCACCTTCAGCGTGCCGATGTCAGCCATGAAGTTGGCATACGTCATGACGTTCTCGGGCGTGGTCGTGAACTTGTTGTCGGGATCGTTCAGAACGTCCACGATCTCCTCGGCCGTCCACCCGCGCCGCCCAACGGTGTCGAGAAACACCTCCGCCGCTACCTTCTTGTCAGCATTGATCATCGCGTTGGCCTCCTCCAGACCGGCCAGGATCGCCTTCGTGGACTTGGGATTTTTGTCCCTGAACTCGCCCGTCATATAGAGCATGGTGAAGGTCTGCGAGCTGCCCATCACGTCGTTGGTGGTCAGGATGGTGCGGATCTTGGGATCGCGCCGCTCGCGCTGATGAAACGGCGGCGACGTGAAATGCAGGTTGATTTCGTTACCCTCGCCTGCCAGCAAGGCAGCCAGCGCATCCGGATGCGTCATGCCGACGGTCATGGGATCGAAGTGCGTCGCCTTGTCGGCCCCGAACTCCTTCTTGGCGTACATCTGCATGATGATGGCCGGGATCGAGACCTTGATCGCGGTGATGGCGATCTTGTCCTTCGCACCGACGTCCTTGATGCTCTTGATCTCGGGCGAGCGCGTATTGAGATACATCGGCATGGAGGTCATGGCAGCGAGGCCGGTCACTTTCATGCTGTCGCGCGTACGCCCCCAGATCGTGAGGAAGGCCGGAGGACCGGCAGGGACGACGTGCGCGTTGCCCGAGAGCAGAGCGTCGTTCACCTGCGCCGGACCGCCGAGGTTGACGTAGGATACCTTGGTGTTGTCGAGGCCGAGCGCCTTGGCATGCTTCTCGACAAGCCCGTGCTTCTCCATCATCAGCAAGCCGAGGAAACCGACGCCGCCGGCCCCCTTCGGGATCTTGATCTCGTCAACCTCGGCATGAGCAGGCGCCGTCGCAACAAGGGCTGCAAGGGCCATTGCCGCGACCAGAAATGTCTTCATTGCTCAATGATCTCCTTTGTCGGCCCTTAAAGGGCCTTTCGACATCGCATCAGTTTCCCGGAAGATCATGGATTTCAGGGAAGAACAGCTCTTTCCAGTCGCCGGGCTTCTCCTTGATCGTCCCGACCGAATGCATGAACTCGGCAAACTTCATGGTGCTCTGCGGTGTCATGGTCCACTTCACCTGCGGACCGGAAGCGATGGCGGCGACCTTCTCGACGGGCAGCTTGGATTTCACGTCGTCGGCCCAGTATTGCGCCGCCGGCCTGACATCCTTGTTGAGCATGTCGGTGGCCTCAGCGAAGGCCTTGACCAGCGCCTTGTAGAGCGCAGGGTTCTTGTCGCGGAATTGCGACGAGGCCCAAGCGACCGTGAACGTGTGCGGTCCGCCGAACACGTCATAGGAATTCAGCACTGTGTGAATCGACTTGTCGTCGAGTTGCTGGGCCTGGAAGGGCGGCACGCTGAACACGCTGCCCACGCCCGCGGATCCGCTGAGCAGCGCGATGGTCGCGTCGGGCGGGGTCATCGATACGGTCAATGGGTCGAGCTTGGCAAAATTGCTGGCGCCCCACTCTTTGGCCGCCGCCATTTGCAGCAGCATGGCCTGAACCGACACCTTCACGGCGGGGACGGCGATCTTGTCCTGATCCGTGTAATCCGTGATCGACTTGATCCGAGCCTCACGCGTGTTGAGCAGAATAGGCTGGGAGCTGAATGCCGTGATGCCCTTGACTGCGAGCGGCGTTCCCTTGGTGCGCGCCCAGAGCGTCAGCAGTCCGGGTACGCCGCCAGATACGATGTCGACCGATCCCGACAACAGCGCATCGTTCATGGCGTTGGGGCCGTTGAACGTTGCCCAGGTCACTTTCACCTCGGGAATGCCGGCTTCCTTGGCATGCTTCTCGAGCAGCTTGTGCTGCTGCATCATGTTGAACTGCAGGTAGCCCATCGAGAACTGCCGCGCGAAGCGAATTTCCGGCGCTTGCGCAAGAACCGGCGTCACCCAGGCACTCAAAATCGCCGCCGTACCGATTACGGCGGCACCATATTTCGTCATGTCCATAAGACTCCTAATCCGCGCTCTTGATTTTGGTTTCGAGGACACCGATGCGGTCGATCTCCAATTTGACCCGGTCACCACTCTTGAGAAATAGGGGCGGCTTGCGGAACGCGCCGACCCCGGCCGGCGTGCCCGTTGCGATCACGTCACCAGGCTCGAGCGTCATGTATTGCGAGATATAGGCCACGAGCGCAGCGACAGAAAAAATTAGATCGGACGTCGTGCCGTCCTGCATCTTGTCGCCGTTGACCCAGGTGCGTACGCCGAGCCCTGAGCCATCGCCAAGCTCATCGGCCGTGACGATCCACGGCCCCATCGGGCAGAAGCCATCCATGCTTTTGGCGAGACTCGTCTGTGCCGGCGTCACGTCGAACTGGAATTCCCGGGCCGACAGGTCGTTCAGGATCGTGTAGCCACCGACATACCCGATCGCATCGCCTTCTTTCACGCGTGTCGCGCGCTTGCCGATGACGACGGCCAGTTCGACCTCGAAATCGAGCTTGCTCAGGTTTGGCGGAATGGCGACAGCCGCATCGGGCCCGACAACCGACGAGGACACTTTCACGAACAGCCTCGGAATACTCTGCTTCGGCCGGCCGACTTCCGCCGCGTGATCGTTGTAGTTCAGCCCGACGCCGATGATCTTGCCGGGGCGCGAGACTGGTGCCAGCAACTTCAAGGCGGTGAGGGCATGCACCGTGCCGGCAGGCCGCTCCCTCAATGCACGCTCGACGACGTGGCGCGCCGCATCCAGGCCGTGCGCGCCGAGCGCAAGGAATTCGGCCATGGTGGCGGGCAACCCCGTGGTCTCGCCGCCTGTCGCGCTCAAATCAACAACCTCTTCACCCGAGACCACGCCCAGACACGGCCCTCGCGAGCTCACAAAGGTGGCCAGTTTCATCGCAATCACTCCGTCAGGCTGCGAGCTTCGCGTAATTCTTCGTTGCCATTACCTGGATACGCCGCATGTAGCGCGGCTCATCAGGACCGTAGTCCGGAATGGCATTGTGCACTGTGCCGATGTTGTCCCACATCAGCACGTCGCCTTCGGTCCACTTGTGGGCATAGAAGAACTTCGGTTGCTCCTGGTGCTTGAACAGGTAGTCCAGCAGCTCGTCGCTCTCGGCCTGGTCCATGCCGTCGATGACCATGGCGTAGCCCGGATTGCAGTAGAGGATCTTTCGGCCGGTTATCGGATGCGTCTGCACGATCGGCTGCGACACCGGCGGCTTCTGACGGCGCTGCTCGGCAGTCAGCGGCCCGCGCGTTGACCCGGGCTTGGCGCGCATCATGTCCCAGAACTTGATGAAATCGTGCGTCGCGCTCCGGCCTTCGACGCGCTTTTTGATATCGTCGGGCAGGTTCTCATAGGCCGCGTGCATGTTGCGGAATTGCGTATCGCCGAGCGGGCGGCCCTCGCGTATGGGCACCTTCATGGCATAGAGGACGTTCGCCAGCGCGATGTCCTTGCTATAGCTCATATCCGTGTGCCAGCCCTGGCCCGCGTCGCCAAGACCGATCGGCTTGCCGTCCTTCTTCATGTTGGAGAGGATCATCACCTCGGGGTGGTCGGGCTCGTGAAACAGATTGGCGACGTTGATCTCGAGGTCGCCAAACATCTGGCCGAAGCGCACCAGATCCTCGGTCTCGATTGTCTGGCGCGGAAACACGATCACACCGTGCTCTCCCAGCGCCCGCAGGATCGTCCTGAAATCGCCGTCCGCGACGGGTTTTGACAGGTCGACACCAAAAATTCGTGCGCCCAGCGCTTCGCCCGTCGGCCGAATATCCATGATAGCTCCTCGCGGCTTCCTCAGACTCAAGCGCGCGGCGCATTCGCCAACCGGGGCGCTCGACCTTTGCAGCAAAGTTTAGCAGGGCAAGGCTCCACGGCAAGGCCGGGGCCGGGCCTCAGCCGAGAAGCTGGCCGCCATCGACCATCAGCGTCTGGCCGGTGATCCAGCTTGCCTTGTCGCTGGCCAGGAACAGCGCAACGCTGGCGATCTCTTCGGGTGCACCGAAGCGGCCCCAAGGAATGCCGCGCAGGGTGCCTTGATACAGCTTGGGATCGGATGTCTTGCGCTGCTCCCAGACGCCGCCCGGGAATTCTATGGAGCCTGGGGCTATGGCGTTGACGCGGATGCGCTTGGGCGCCAACGCCAATCCTTGGCTCGCCGTATAGTTGTTTACGGCGGCCTTCACCGCTGCGTAGGGCACCGAGCGCGTGCTCGCCGCGAAGCCCGAGATCGACGAGATGTTGACGATCGCTCCGCCGCCGGCCTTCTCCATGAAGGGGATGGCCGCCTGGGTCGCGCGTACCGTCGCCAAGACGTCCACGTTGATGCTGCTGGCCCAGCCCTGCTCGTCGTCCTTCATGCCGAAGCCCGAGGCATTGTTGATGAGGATGTCGATGCCACCGAGAGCAGTGCCCGCATCGTTGACAAAGCGCGTCACGGCAGCCCCGTCGGCCAAATCGCAGGCCGAGCCATAGACCTGGCCGCCGTGCTGCTTCAGCTCGGCCTCGGCCTTCTTCACGCCTTCGGCGCCGCGTGCGCAGATGGCCACATCAGCGCCGTCAGCGGCAAACGCCAGCGCAATTGACCGGCCGATGCCGCGGCTGCCGCCCGCGACAACGACTTTCTTGCCCTTGAATGAAACCTGCATTGCACGCTCCTTGTAGTGTCAGGATGGCACGCCAACCGTGCGTCCCATCGAAAGATGGTCGAGAAGCATACCCATATTGCGGGCGAACAGAAGTGCGTCGCGCAGACGAAGCTCTACAAAGGCCTAGTCGTCCCGCTGCCTGCCATAGCCCCCAAAGCTCTGCAGAACCCGCTCCATCTCGTCATCGGGAAGCACAATGGGATCGCCGAGCGACAACACCTTGCAATATTGCTCCGCCAGATTCTCGACCTCGGCGGCGAGGTCGAGCGCCTCACGGCACGTATCCCCCACCGCAATCTGGCCGTGATTGGCCATGAGGCAGGCGTCGCGCTTTCTTAAGCCTTTCGCCACATGCCGCGCCAGTTCTTTGGTGCCGAAGGTCGCGTAGGGGACGAGCGGGATATCGTTGCCGCCAGCGACCGCAACCATGTAGTGGAACGCCGGGATGGATTTGCCAGCGCAGGCCAGAGCCGTTGCGTAGGGCGAATGGGTATGGACGATGCCTCCGACGTCCGCACGAGACCGGTAGGTCACCAGATGAAATCGCCATTCCGTGGAAGGCGTCTTCTGCCCAGGGCCAACGCTCCCGTCATCCCCCACGAACACGATGTCCGCTGGCAGAATGGAGGCGTAAGTCTGACCTGAGGGCGTGATCAGCATCCCGTCCCGA
>CADEFX010000277.1 GCA_902826715.1 uncultured Hyphomicrobiales bacterium
GCGTGAATGCGCTTGCCGGTTTGCGCGATTTCGTCCACCGGAATGCAGCGCTCTTCGGCGGATACAGATTCAGTTATGTCGGTTTTTACGCAGATCTAAGGCAGTACAGCCTGCGTAAGGCCAGCCACTTTGTGGGAGGGCTGACCGTTCACGTTAGCCTAATCAGAAGATAGCTTTGTAACGGGACAATGGCGGCAGTAGAGTGAGGGCGAAAAAGTGAGGTGTAATTGCCAAGTCTGAAGATTAACCCACATCAACTCACGAAGGGTTGCCAGTTCCTTCACCCCTTATAGCCTGTACTTCTACCAAGGGGTACTGCCGACGTTCGAGAGTACCTTACGAAAATAAGTCTCCTCGCGACCAGCTCGTGCAAAGCAGATCGTGCGACCTACCCGTGACGTCGTGTGGACCACAAAGAGGCATTATTGACAATGGGGCGGCGGTGGAACAATCTATTCCTCCATCCCTCGCGAGAGGACCGGCGCATGAAATCCTCAACGCTCATGGAGATTCGATGACCACTCAGAGAAGGTTTACTGTGGTGGTTGTTGAACGTGATCGTCTCGGACCCTATGCACGGTCGCAACTCCTGCGCGATGCCGGCTATCGAGTGATCGAGACCTCGACCAATGAAGACGCCTGTTCCGCGGCGATGCGGGAAAGCGCAGCGTTGCTCTTCTTACAGCGGTGGTATGAGGGCTTTGCCTATCCACTGGGCTCACCGTCGGAACGCAAAGTCGCCATTATCTTTAACGACATCACCGAGCGGAAGAACACAGAGGAAGAGCTGCTTCTGGTGGATGACCACGTCATGATAAGCCAAGGTTTACGCGCCGTGCTTGACGCCTATACCGACGTTGAGCTGGTCGGAGAAGCCGGTGACGGCGATGAAGCAGTGGCTGCCGTGGATCGTCTCAAACCGACAGTCGTGATCATGGACATTAATATGCCGAAGAAAGACGGCATCGAAGCGACCGCCGAGATCAAGGCCCGTCATCCTGAGATTATCGTGATCGGCTTGTCGGTCAACCCGGACGGCGACAATCAGACGGCCATGCTGAACGCTGGGGCCTCCCTCTCCTCACCAAGGAGGCGGCGGTGGAGCAACTGTATGAAACCATTCAGAAGGTCACCAGCGCGGCTTGGCCGGGTAGCAATGAGCAGAGCAGCTAGCCGGCGGAGCCTCCGGTACAATCCAATACCTTCACCCGAATCTGGGCGACGTCTGAAATAGATAAGGTAATCCCAGACGAGGCCAGGGAGAAGAGACAATGCTAACCAATCCCGCGAATCAACGATCGGACGCGCATGCTTTGGATTTTTTGAGTGGCGGGGGCGAGATGGAACAGCGTATTCTCGCGTTCGACTGGTCGCGCACCGCGCTGGGTCCCTTGGAAACCTGGCCGCAAAGCCTCAAGACAGCGTTGAAAATCGCTCTGAACTCACGATATCCGATTTGGATGGGCTGGGGTCGTGAGCTCGTCAACCTCTACAATACGCCTTATATTCCGGTGTTGGGGAAGCGGGATGAGTGGGCGCTCGGCGCTTCCGCGCGCGACGTCTGGAAAGAAGTCTGGGAGGAACACCTCGGTCCCCAAGCGGATGCGGTTCTACTTCGCGGCGAAGCCTCATGGAACGATCAGCGCCAGATGATCATGTATCGTAATGGGTATGCCGAAGAGACGTACTTCACGTTTTCGTTCAGCCCCCTTCCTGCAGATGAAGGCGGCATCGGCGGCCTTTTCTGCGCCTGCACCGAGGACACGCAAAAAGTACTGGGAGAACGGAGGCTCGCAGCTCTTCGCCATCTCGCCGCCGCCACGGCTGACGCACGTACGGAAGAGGCAGCGGCCGATATTGCCGCTCGCACGCTCGCCGAGCATAACACTGATGTGTCGTTCGCCCTGATCTATCTGAATTCCTTGGACGGCGCCACCGCGCGGCTCGCGCCGGGCAGCCGGAACCTTCATGACGTTCGATGGGCTCCTCCCGAAATATCGCTGATCGGCCATGGCGACGCGGGCGATACCGACATATGGCCTTTGCGGCAAGCCATGGACGAAGGCATGCAAGTCTTGCAGAACATCGATCCTAAACTCGGCTTGCCCGGGGGCCGGTGGCCTGAGGCGACGGCGACGGCCGCGGTGGTGCCGCTGGCGAAGGCCGGGCACGCGGTAGCCCGCGGATTTCTCGTCGTCGGGGCCAGTCCACGGTTGCCGTTTGATGAGAACTACAGATCGTTTTTCGAACTGTTGGCGCGCGGGACGGCGGATGCGCTTTCGAACGCCCGCGCCTACGAAGAAGAGCGGATGCGCGCCGAGGCGCTGGCCGAGTTGGACCGGGCGAAAACCGCCTTCTTCTCCAACGTGAGTCATGAATTCCGCACGCCGCTCACGTTGATGCTGGGACCGGTGGAAGAACTGCTCTCAAAGAGTCATACCGATCTCTCCCCCTCCGCCAAAGGTCAATTGGAAGTCGTGAACCGCAACGGGCTGCGCCTGTTGCGTCTTGTCAACAGCTTGCTCGATTTTTCCCGCATTGAAGCCGGACGGGTGCAGGCGTGCTATGAAGCGACCGACCTGTCCACCTTTACGGCCGAACTGACGAGTTCGTTTCGCTCGGCGACCGAGCGGGCGGGGTTGATTCTGGACGTCGATTGTCCGCCGCTCGATCAACCAGCGTACGTCGATCGCGACATGTGGGAGAAGATCGTCCTCAATCTCCTTTCCAATGCGTTTAAGTTTACATTTGAAGGCACCATCGGCGTCGCCGTTCGCCAGCGTGAGGGTGTTGCGGATTTGATCGTGCGCGATACCGGTGTCGGTATTCCGGCCGAAGCCATGCCACGCCTGTTCGAACGCTTCTATCGCGTCGCCAATATGCGGAGCCGCACGCATGAGGGGAGTGGCATCGGGCTAGCCCTAGTGCAGGAACTGGCCAGGCTCCACGGGGGGTCGGTGAGAGCCACCAGCGCGATGGGCGAGGGCACGACCTTCATTGTGACGGTGCCGCTCGGCAAGAACCACTTGCCCGAGAGACAAGTTGGAAGCCGGCATAGTCAGACATCCACCGCAATGGGTGCTGCGCCGTTCGTGGAGGAAGCGCTGCGCTGGCTGCCGGATGTGGAACAGAGTACGGAATCGCAAGAAGTGATTCCGGGGCATGAGAATCTGCCCGTTTCCTGTCCCTCTGGACACGATGATGACACGACGGATCGTCCTTCGATTCTTGTCGTGGATGACAATGCCGATATGCGTCAGTATATCGCGCGACTGCTGCGGGAGCGCTATCGCATAGAGCTGGCGGCAGACGGTGAAGCGGCGTTATCGGTGGTCCGTCAACGTCGCCCCGATCTCATTCTGAGCGACGTGATGATGCCCAGGTTGGACGGGTTGGGACTTGTACGCGAATTGCGCGGCGATCCTATGACCCAAACGATCCCGGTCATTCTGCTGTCAGCGCGAGCCGGCGAAGAATCGCGAATCGAAGGGTTGGAACACGGCGCCGATGACTATCTCATCAAGCCGTTCAGTGCTCGCGAGTTGCTCGCGCGAGTGCAAGCGCATCTTGATATGGCCCGTCTTCGAAGAGAAACCGCAGAGAAGGTGACCCACATCCTGAGCAGCATCACAGATGGTTTTCAGGTGATCGATGCAGGCTGGCGCTTCACCGAATTCAACATCGCCGCCAAGCGGACGTTCGCCGAACAAGGCATTGACGCTGCGACGCTCATCGGTAAGCATGTGTTCGATGAAGCCTTTCCCGATGCGGTGGATAATCCAGGCGCGCTCGCGTTGCGCCGCACCATGGTCGAACGCATCTCCACCGAGGTAGAGACATTCTATGCGCCATGGCAACGGTGGTTCTCCGTGCGGCACTATCCGACGCACGACGGCGGGGTGGCGACGTTCTTTCACGACATCACCGAGCGTAAGAGATCGGAACAGGAAATCCGCAACCAGGCTGAGCAATTCGAAACGCTCCTCAATCAAGCGCCGTTGGGTGTCTACCTTGTGGATGCCGATTTCCGCATCGCCCAGGTCAACCCGATTGCCCGGCCGGTGTTCGGCGACATTCCGGATCTCATCGGCCGGAACTTCGACGAAGTGATTCATCTCCTCTGGGAGAAACGCTATGCCGACGAGATCGTGGACATCTTCCGACACACGCTCGAAACGGGCGAGTCCTACCTGACGCCGGAGCGGGCCGAATTTCGGATCGACCGCGGGGTGACGGAGTATTATGAATGGCGACTGGACCGTATCACTCTGCCGGACGGGTGCTATGGCCTCGTGTGCTACTTTCGGGATATTTCGGCGCAGGTACAAGCCCGAGAACGAATACGCGAGAGCGAAGCACGATTCCGCATTATGGCGGATGTGTCGCCCGTTATTATCTGGGTGACCGATGCGACGGGAGGAATCGAATTCATCAATCAGGCCTATCGTGATTTCTGCGGAGTGACCGACGAGGAGGTACGTGAACGTCGCTGGCAGATGGTCGTGCATCCCGAGGACCGAGAACAGTATGTCGGCGAGTTTGTCCGATGTGTGCGGGATCGGAAGCCGTTCTATGCCCGATGCCGAATCAAGCGCGTCGATGGCGTATGGCGTTGGATCGCTTCATACGGCGCGCCACGCTTTTCAGGGGAAGGACAATTCCTGGGCCATGTGGGGAGCAGTCCGGACATTCAAGACATGCAGGAGGCTCAAGAGCGCTTGAAAAGCTGGAACGTTGAGCTGGAACAGGCGGTGAACGAAAAGACCGCTGAACTCCAACAGTCGCAAGAGCGTCTACGCGCCATGGCGTCGGAGCTGAACCTCGCCGAGCAACGGGAGCGCAAACGTCTGGCTACGGAGCTGCATGACCATCTGCAGCAGATGTTGGTGTTCGGCAAATTGACGATCGGGCAGAGCAAACGCCACGTGGAGGATATCCCAGTCGCAGCGGAAGCCCTGAAGAACGTGGACACGGTGTTATCCGATGCGTTGTCGTATAGCCGCACGCTGGTCGCGGAACTGAGTCCTCCCGTGCTCCGAGACCATGGGATGGCCGCCGGACTGAAATGGCTCGCGGAGTACATAGAACAGAAACATGGACAGTGTGTGACAGTGATCGTGCCTGAAGGCGAGGGACTCAAACTTCCGGAGGATCAACGCATCTTGCTCTTTCAATCTGTGCGAGAACTCTTGATCAACGCGGCGAAACATGCCGGAACCGGGGCCGCGACCGTCAAGATGATCGAGAGAGAGGACAAGGTCCAGATTCAGGTGCGTGATGAGGGGCGCGGCTTCGATCTTGCTGCTGCTGCTGCTGCTGCTGCTGCTGCTGCTGCTGCTGCTGCTGCTGCTGCTGC
>CADEFX010000278.1 GCA_902826715.1 uncultured Hyphomicrobiales bacterium
GGCACGCGGACCGTCAATGCTCCTGAGCGCATCGTGTTCTGGGCGTGGACCAAGCCCGAGCTGTTCAAGCGATGGTGGGTGCCGAAGTCGATGGGCATGTCCCTGCTCACCTGCGAGATGGATGTTCGTGTCGGGGGCAAGTACCGCCTGGTGTTCGGCGTCAGTGGCTCGAAGGTGATGGAGGTCTTCGGCAAGTACATCGAAGTGACCCCCCATTCGCGCCTCGTCTGGACCAATGAGGAGGGTGATGAGGGGGGAGCCATCACCACATTGACGTTCGAGGAAAAGGGCGGCCAGACCTTGCTGGTCAAGCACGACCTCTATCCCTCGAAGGAAGCCCTCGACGGTGAACTCGCTTCCGGAGCGGCGGATGGGCTGCCCGAGCAGTTCGAGCAACTGGACGATCTCCTCGTTACCCTGGTCGGGAGTGCTGGGCGGTCATAAGGTCGTCGATCTCGCGGTCGGCCTCCTCGGTCCGCATCATGCCGACCATCTCGCTCCGGCGGCAGCCAGTCAGCGCGAAAGCCAGAGCTGTTGGTGCCGGGACGCTACGCCCCCGTCCCACTCGCATCCGCAGGCGCCAACGCCCGCATGGCGTCGGCGCGGATGCGCTCCGCCATGGAGTTGAGACCGTTCGACCGCTGCGGCGTCAGATGCTCCCGGAGCCCGAGGCCGCCGAGAATGCCCTGCAGGTCGGTCGCCAGGATGTCCTTGGCCGTCCGACCCGAGTAGATGGCGAACAGGATGGTGATTAGTCCGCGCACGATATGCGCATCGCTGTCGCCGCGGAATGTCAGGCGCTTGTCGCCGCGATCGTCCGTGTCCACTTCGGTGGTCAACCAGACTTGGCTCGCGCAACCCCGCACCTTGTTGGCATCGCAATGCTCCGCCGGGCTTAACGGCTCGAGGGTGCGCCCAAGCTCGATGACGTAGCGATAGCGATCCTCCCACTCGTCGAGAAGCGCAAAGTCGGACTGGATGTCTTCGAGCGTCATGCGTGTCTGCACGGATCTCCGGTGGTCCGCACCGGCACCCCTATCACTTGGCGAGTTCGGTTGCCTAACGCAAGCGTGGAACCGTGTCGAAACTCGGCAGCGTGCAGATTTGCGGCGGTTGTGGCGGCAGATTGCGCCCTTATGCCCCGCTTTTCGCGGGCTTTCCGCGCCATTCCGGCTGCATGTCGGGCGGCGACAGCGTTCCCTTGGTGCGCTCCACCTTGGCTGGCGGCGTGGATGATGTGGTCACGGGAGCTGCGGCCGGCGCCGACTTGCCCATCAGTCGCTCGCTGGCGATCTCGTAGGCGAGCTTGGTGCCGAAATCGAGCTTCCGCTTGAATACCGCCCAGTATTCGCTGCCGCGCGCACAGGTTTGGGCATTGCGATCGCAGAACGTGGCGACCCGATGCGCTGTCTCCGACGCGGCCGCATACAACCGTTCCTGCGCGCTCTTGTCGGTGGGCAGCAGCAGCACGATCAAGGCCAGCCAGAATGTGACGCGGATCAGGAACATCGGACAAATCCCGCCCTTACGATGCCGGATATGGCTCGGGCAGTCCCGATGCTAGCCGCCAGTCACCAATTTATCATGAAGACGACAACGCGGATTTGCTGGCGCGTGGCAACTCTTTGTTCACCGTGTTCCGCGGTCGCCACGCCAAAGCCGCGCCATGGCGGCCTTCTTCTGCGCGGCGACCAGCAAATCGGCCCGGCCTTAATCTTTCGCTAACACTTTCCCTCAACCATCCGGAATGCCTCCCGCCGTTGCCGGGAGCCGTCCGGAGTTGATGTCGTGACACCCTGGCAAGCGCGTCTGTCAGTGCTGGGCTTCCTGCTTATTGGCTCGGCCATTGCCGCCAACCTGCTCCTTATGCAGGATGCCAAGGTCGCCACGAGCGCGCTCAAGCAGAAGAGCCCGCCCGCCTTGCGTGCCGAGGCGCCGTCGCGCGCCCGCTCCACGCCTCCCGAACGCCGCGATGCCAAGGTAGTCGCCGAGACCAAGCCCGCATCCCCCAAGACGACGCCCAAGCCCAAGCCGTCACCCGGCAAGACGCGCGTGATTCCGGCCAAGGCCGGCAAACCCTCCCGCCCTCAGACCACCGCCTCCACCCGCTGAGTTTGATCTGCGCGGAGAAAGGCCCGGGCTCTTTAGCGCGTCATGCCAAGGCTGGGGACAGAAACGCGGAGTGCAGATAACCTGCGCACGTCCTCAATCTTGCCATGTGCGCACAACCCTTACTTTGCGTTCCTGGAGACGGCGCTAACAGCGCCTTCATCCGGGATCTTTCCCGTCAGCTTGGGGTGCACGCGTACCTTTCACACACAACTGATTGCTGCACCGGCTTCAATGTGTGCGCACCAACACCTAGAGTAGCGGTATGCGCCTCAAGTCCGAGCTCTGGGTCAAAGCCTATCTGCGCACCTGCGCCAGCGCCGGTGTTCCCGCTGCCGTCGTCCGGCGCGGCGACGATGACGCGGGCGTCGTCTTTATCAAGGTGGCCCGCCTCGATGGCACCGCCGCGCTTTACGGTCCCGCTCCCGCCGGCCTGGAACGCGACAGCGGCGAACCGCGCTGGTCGCTCGCCGCCGCCGCCTCCGATGCCGACATCGAAGCGCATCTCGCCCGTGAAAAAAATCTCGATTCCGACATCTGGATCGTCGAGATCGAAGACCGCGAAGGCCGTCACTTTCTCGATGCCTGGCTCGCATCGGATTGATTCGCGCACCCATCGACTGCGGCTTCCTTGCATCCCCGCGCGGCATCCCGTTTCTGCGTTAACCATTCGTTAACCGACGTGCTTGTCAGATGGCTGACAAGGCGGGCGTTGGCGTTCGCCGCCGTTGTGCGCGCGACCGACGGGGAGAAGAGGGATGGCTACGATTCTGGAGTTTCGGTGTGACGGGGAGAAGGTTCCGGTGAAGCTTGTCCGCCGCAAGCGGCGCACGGCTGAGATCGTCATCTTCCCTGGGGTGCGCTACGAGCGCTATGTCGCCGAGGAAGCGGAGACGGCATCGGCACCCCGCATCGAGCGCGACACGCTCAAGCTGGTCGACTGACTGTGGCTTTCAGCCGGGTCGATGCGGCGCGCAGGTTGCGCGCCCGAGGTAGGCCTCGATTTCGTTGACATACGCCTGGCCCTTCAGCGACGCGCGGACGATCACTAGCCCTTCGCGCTGCGGCAGCGTGACGTTGGAGGCATCCTGCTCGGGTGTCCGCCCGAAGTTCAGAAAACCGAACGTGCGGTCCGTCGGCGGCGACAGCGAAAGCACGAGGTTCACGTCGGTGCGCCGCGTCGTCTGCGACGGCACCGCATAGAAGCCATCTCCCTCCAGCGTATAGAGGCCGAAGCTCCAACCCTTGTCGGCCAGCGTCGCATTGACAGCGATAGGGCCACTGCCGGCGTCGTAGCGGCACACCGCATAGCGCATGTCCGGGCTCATGAACGGCAGCGGCTGGCTCTTGGCGCTGGCCGGCGGCAGCACCACCATCTTGTTGGGCGGCAGGTCGATGGCGATGCGCATGGCTGCCCGGCTCTTGGCCATTTGCGGGGCAAGGAATGTCGAGGTGATGTGCAGCAGTCCGCCGCACGCCAGCGCCACCAGCGCCACGTTCCACTTGAGCGGGCCGAACCAGCGCATCGTCATCGGCAGGCGAGCCTCCGGATGCGCGGAAGCGCTTGGCCGCCCGCATCTTCCTGACCTGGCCCGGAGACTTGCGGCTCCTCGATGCTGAGGACCAGCGTCAGCCGTCCGACGTCGCCGGAAGGCAGCCAGTTGCCGGCCCGAGCGTTGCGCGCCAGCGTGATCGAGAAACGGCCGCCAGGCGCGCGCATCAGCGTCGCGCTGTTGTAGGAGTATCGCTCCGCCGCATTCTCGATCAGCCGGCCCTGCTCGTCGTACACGGACAGGCTCCACCACGCTGCCGACGGCTCCTCGCCCTCGATGGCATAGTCGCAGGCCGAGTGCAGCCGCCGCTTGTCGCTGTCGATGTTGGCTTCATAGGTGAGCGCGATGGATGTCGACACCGGCAGCGTCCCGCGCCGCGCGAAATGCGCGCGCGTGTAGGGGTCGGCATCGGAACGGCCGGCCGCCGTCCACACGACCCACGGCCCGTGGGCGCGCGTCGTCAGCGACGAGCCCTTCTCGATCATGTACCAGGACGACCCGAGGCCGCCGGCAACGGCTAGAACGGCGAACATCAGGAGATTGGGAATCACAGCTCAACCTTCATCGATGCGCGCCGCCTATGGAACCCAAAAAAGCGTCCATATCCACTTTAACGCTTGGTCCGCGGGCTTTGTCCTTGCGTCGCGGGCAGATCGCCCGCCGTCGGCGTGTAGACCGAGGTCCCGGCGCCATTGTCGGCGCGGCGGCTGCCCGTCGGCTGCTGCTGTCGCTCCTGCGGCCGTTGCTGCTGCTCGGCTGGCGTGGCCGGTGCCGTCTGCGGATCGGGCGGCAGCCCGGCCGCCGAACGCAGCGCCGCCGACACGCGTCGCAAGGCCTCGCGCGCCTGATCCGACATTAGGCTGTGGGAACGGCGCTGCGTGTCTGCGGCCGCCGCACCGGCCGCCAACGGCGTAGCGGTCGTATCGCGCTGCGCCACCTGCTGTCGCCGCGCCTCTTCGATCTTCTGGCGTTCGGCGATCTGTGTGGCATGCAGCGGCAGCCCAGGGATCTGCGGGATATCCATGCTCGTGTGCGCCACCGACATGAAGCTGTGCCACGCCATAGTCGGGATGGTGCCGCCGGTGACGTTATGCATCGGCCGGAAATCGTCGTTGCCGATCCATACGCCCGTCACGTACTGCCCGCTGAAGCCCATGAACCAGGCGTCGCGATAGCCTGAGCTCGTCCCGGTCTTGCCCGCCGTGAAGGTGAAGTCGAGCTGCGCGCGCTTGCCCGTGCCCTCCGTCACCACCATCTGCATCATCTGGTTCATCTGCTCGACCACGCGGCGTGACAGCACGCGCGGCGCCGCCGGTTCGTCCTTGTCGCGCGAGTAGATCAGCTCGCCGCGCGATGAGTACATGTCCAGGATAGCGTAAGGCTTGGCCAGGATGCCGTCGTTGGCGAACGTGGCGTAGGCTGCCGTGTGCTGCAGCGGCGTAATGCCGGTATCGCCGAGCGCCATCGAGCAGGTCTTCTTCACGCCCTCGACACCCAGCCGCCGCGTCATCTCCACCACACGGTCTCGCTCGTACTTGAGCGACAAATCCACCGCCACCGTATTGAGCGATTTCGCGAACGCGACGCCGGCCGGCATGCTGCCGCCGCCGCCACTGCCGCCGTCGTAGTTCTTCGGCGACCAGTTTCCGCAGCTCACATAGTGATCGCGC
>CADEFX010000279.1 GCA_902826715.1 uncultured Hyphomicrobiales bacterium
GTGGCATCGGCACGAATCGTAGCATGTTTTTCATTGCTTAACCTCGGGCGAGACGGGGACGACACGCTATGAACATCATGACGCCGACGGGCCCGGGAACACCGGCAGATTTGGCAAGTATCGCGTCGGTTACGTCTGAGGCCTGTATCGCGACACGTGTGCGGCAGCTCAGCCGCATCATAACTCGGGTTTACGACGATGCCCTTCGCTCACACGGCATCACCGCGAGCCAGTTCACGCTCTTGACACAACTGGCGCAGCAAGACGGCATCACGGCTGCGGAGATCGGCTTTTCATTGGACATCGAGAAATCCACGCTATCGCGCAACCTTAAGCGGTTGCTGGCGCTGGGCTTGATCACGATGGACCCACCGGCTGGCCGCCGGGGGCGTGGTTTGCATCTGACGCCAAAGGGCCAAGCCGTGATCAAGGAGGCCTACCCTCTATGGCAGTCGGCCCAGAAGCGTGCCACCGAGGTCATGGGTCGCAATAGCCGCGCGACACTGGACGATCTGGTCCAGCATGCAGAGCGGCTTGCTGTTGCTTAAGATTTGCCTTCCCATTGGATGCTGACTAGCCTTCTGCGCCATGCCCATGAGCGGTGCGCGGAGGCCGAGTGGCTCTATTTGCCGAATCTCTGAAGAGCGAGGCCTCCTCGCTGCTTGAGTGTTTGCGCGGCCGACGTCTTAGACTGGCGACCGCCGAGAGTTGCACCGGTGGCATGATTGCGGCGCTGCTGACGGAAATTCCCGGTTCATCCGGTATCTTCGAACGCGGATTCGTCACCTACTCAAACGAGGCTAAGACCCAGATGATCGGCGTCGATGCCAGCCTCATCGCTGTGCATGGCGCCGTCAGCCGGGAGGTTGCGCTTGCCATGGCGGCGGGCGCCCTTGCGCATTCGCTGGCCAATGTTTCGGTCGCGGTCACTGGGTTTGCCGGTCCCGGAGGCGGTGGGGCGGTCAAACCCATCGGCCTGGTGCATGTCGCGGCCGCACGCCGAGATGATGCTTCTCCCGCCCATATCGAGTGCCGCTTCGATAACATGGGGCGCAGCGAAATCCGTCTCCAGGCAGTCGCGGCAGCGCTAAAACTGATCCGCCAAACGTTGGATGCGTAGCCTTCAGGCGGGCGTAACAGCACCCGCTGGTGGCGTGCCGTAGATCTGGTGCGCGCGTTGCTCGAAGGCTTCCGTGAAGCGCCGGAAGGCGCGCTCGAACACCGCGCCGACCATGAGCTGCAGCATGAGCGATTTCAGCTCATACGAGATGTAGAAATCGATTGAGCAGCCGCCTGGCGCCGGCTCGAAGCCCCAGCGGTTGTCGAGATATTGGAAGGGGCCATCGATGTATTTGACCGCCACCTGCGGCGTCTCCGCATTGAGCGTTACGCGGCTCGTGAACGTCTCATGCAGCGCTCCATATCCGACGTCCATCTCGGCCCGCAGCACCTCGTAGCCGGCCTCGCGTGAGCGTTCCTTGATGCGCAGCCCCTCGCACAGCGGCAGGAACTCAGGGTACCGCTCGATGTCTGCCACAAGGTCGAACATCTGCTTTGGCGCAAAGGGCACGAAGCGTTTGGTGCGAAAGGTCGGCATGCGGCTAAACCATAGGAGCGACGCCAAGAAAGCCCATACCTCGCGGCCGCTGGTCCACTCAGGCCTTCGCCCGGCGCGCGGCACGTAGGCGCGCAAAGTCATCACCCGCATGATAGCTTGAGCGCGTCAGCGGGCTCGCCGAGACCATGAGAAAGCCCTTGGCGTAGGCCGTCCGCTCATAGCCTGTGAATTCCTCCGGTGTGACGAAGCGCTTGACCTCGGCGTGTTTGCGCGTGGGTTGCAGATACTGGCCGATGGTCAGGAAGTCGACATCGGCAGAGCGCAGGTCGTCCATGAGCTGCAGCACCTGCTCACGCTCCTCGCCCAGGCCGACCATGATTCCCGACTTGGTGAACATCTGCGGGTCGACTTCCTTCACCTGTTGCAGCAATCGCAGCGAGTGGAAATAGCGCGCGCCGGGCCGAATTGTCAGGTAAAGCCCAGGCACGGTCTCGAGGTTGTGATTGAAGACGTCGGGCTTGGCCGCCACCACTGCTTCGAGGGCACCATCCTTACGGAGGAAATCCGGCGTCAAAACCTCGATCGTGGTGGTCGGCGTCTTGGCGCGGATGGCGCGGATCACCTGTGCGAAATGCTGGCCGCCGCCGTCGGGAAGGTCGTCACGATCCACTGACGTGACCACGACGTGCTCCAAGCCAAGCTTGGCCACGGCATCGGCGACGTTCTGGGGCTCAGCAGGATCGAGCGGCTTTGGCATGCCGGTACGCACATTGCAGAAGGCGCAGGCGCGCGTACACGTGTCGCCCATGATCATCATGGTGGCGTGGCGCTTGGTCCAGCATTCGCCGATATTGGGACAGCCGGCTTCCTCGCACACCGTATGCAGGCCGTGCGCGCGCACGATGTCGCGCGTCTCCGCATAGCCTTTGGAGACGGGCGCCTTGACCCGGATCCACTCCGGCTTGCGCAAAAGTGGCGTATCCGGCCTGTGGGCCTTCTCCGGATGGCGTGCGCGCGTGTCTACAACGGTGACCATAGGCCCAATATATGCGATTGCGGTGGTCGCCAAAACAAGAAGAGCACCGTGCCAGCTATGCCGGCACGGCGCGTCTGCCCCCTCCCGCAAGGCTATGCGGCGCCGATCAGGTAATCAGTCGCGCCACCAGAATGACGACGATGGCACCGATCGCTGCCGTCACGATGTGATTAACGATGGGGCTGCCGAGGTTGATATTGACCTTGAGGGCGTTGAGCAACCAGCCGCCCACCACACCGCCGATGAGGCCTGCGACGATATATCCGAGCAGTCCCCAGGGACCGCCGACAACGATACTGGCGAGCCATCCAGCGATGGCTCCCACGACGAGCATGATGATAATGGCTGTGGCGTCCATGGCGTGTGCATCCTTCTGCCGAGCTATCGGCCGCCAGCCTGTCCGGTTGGGCCGGACGCGAACGCCGGCAACCCACTGGACGGTGAAGGTGTCAGACTCGCAGGTCGGCGTCGAGCCAGGCGGTTTGCATGTGCAGCAAAGCCCCGGCGTCTTACATGTGGATGACGCGCCCGTAGGCGTCTAGCACGCTCTCGTGCATGGTTTCCGACAACGTCGGATGAGGGAACACCGCGTCGATCAGTTCCTCCTCCGTTGTTTCCAGGTTCATAGCGATGACGAAGCCCTGAATGAGCTCCGTTACCTCTGCACCGACCAGATGCGCGCCGATAAGCTGTCCGGTCTTTGCATCAAAAATGGTTTTCACGAGGCCCTCGGGCTCACCCAGCGCGATGGCTTTGCCGTTGCCCTGCAGAGGAAAGCGGCCGACCTTGACGGTCCTGCCCTGCTCCTTGGCCTTGTTCTCGGTTAGCCCGACGCTCGCGACCTGCGGATGGCAGTAGGTGCAGCCGGGGATCTTGAGCTTGTCCAGCGCATGCGCTAGCAGCCCCTTGATAGCTTCGATGCACACCACCCCTTCATGCTCGGCCTTATGAGCAAGCATGGGCGGCCCCGCCACGTCGCCGACCGCGTAGAGCCCGGGCACATTGGTGCGGCCCAACCCGTCCGTAACGATCGTGCCTCGCTCCACCGTCACGCCTAGTTTCTCGAGGCCAAGTCCTTCCGTGTTGCCGACGACGCCGACCGCGGAAATGACGCGCTGGAATTCCGCCTCGACGCGTTTGCCCTTGTCGTCCTCGATGGTGGCGACAATACTGTCAGCTTGCTTCTCGAGGCCCGTGACCTTGGCGCCAGTCATGATCTTCATGCCCTGCTTCTCGAACCGGCGGCGTGCGTGAGCAGCGATCTCGTGATCTTCCACCGGCAGGATTTGCTGAAGCAGCTCGACCACAGTGACGTCGCTACCCATGGTGCGGAAGAAGCTTGCGAACTCGATGCCGATGGCGCCCGAGCCTACGACCAGGAGCGACTTGGGAATCGCACTCGGGATCATCGCTTCGAAGTACGTCCACACCAGCTTGCCGTCGGGCTCGAGCCCCGGCAACACGCGCGGCCGTGCGCCTGTCGCGACAATAATGTGCTTCGCCTCGTAGGTGCCCGGCCCCAGCGTTCCCTTGGGCGCAGGGTGCGCCGGCTGCATGGCGGGCTTGGTCGATGCGCGCACGACGATTTGGCCTGGGGCATCGCCACGCGCCGCCCGCTCGACCGCCGCCTCGCCCCAAATCACCGACACCTTATTTTTCTTGAGGAGAAAACCGACGCCGCCATTCAACTGGGCGGACACTGCGCGCGAACGTTTCACGACGGCGGCCGGATCCGGCGTCACCGTACCGTTGAGAGTGAGGCCGTAGTCCCTGGCATGCGTTGCGTAGTGGTAGATTTCAGCCGACCGCAACAGTGCCTTGGTCGGGATGCATCCCCAGTTCAGGCAGATGCCGCCCAGGTGCTCCCGCTCCACAACCGCGGTCTTGAAGCCAAGCTGGGCCGACCGGATCGCGGTGACATAGCCGCCGGGACCGGAGCCGATGACGATGACGTCAAAATTCTCAGCCATGATGTCGCGTGCCTCGAGCGCTGGAGAACGTCGGCGGGACATAGCAAACGCCCCGGCCAGGTGGCCAGGGCGTTCCATTCAATCCGCTTCAAGCTGCCACGCCAAGAGGCGTGTCACACGTGGCAGCGCGCGCCGAGATAATAGTTGAGCATTTGGTTATAGCGATCGACATCGGCCTGGGCCGCCGCATTGAGCTTCTGCCCGCGGGTCGAGGCCTCAACCTTGGACGGAACGCCCCGCGCGTCCATCTTATTGAGTTCCCCCCGAATTGACTGGCAGGATTGTCCGGCCGGCAGCGCCCGTGCGCCGGGATCCCCGTACGGTGCGCTCTGGGCCGCGCATCCGGCCAATGCAGCGGCGGTCGCCAAGCCTGCCATCATGTTCACAGTCGCGCGCATTCTAGCCAATGACCTGTCCCCCACCCGCTGGAGTGTCCATGCCTTGCGGTAGACCACACAGCAGATAACAATTCAATTCACAACGATGCCAAAGGCACATCCCTGTGACTCAACTGCCGCAGTCAGTGCGAGCATAAGCCCGCACATCCGCACCCCGCGATTGCAGAGCTATTGGCCGCCGTTGTTGGCAAACGTATCGGAGCCCGAAACCACTGGTTGAACGCGCGGCGTGGCCGTGGCGACCTGAGTGCCTGTATCGGTCCCTGCCGGTGAGGCCGTGGCGGTCGTGGTCAACGTCGAGCACTTGGTCTGGAACTCAGCGTTGGCGCGATTGA
>CADEFX010000280.1 GCA_902826715.1 uncultured Hyphomicrobiales bacterium
GGCGGCTTCCCGTCGCGCTACTCCAACGAGCGCCCGTCACCGCTGTCGAGCTTCATGGAGGTGATCCGTCACGGCGTGGACAAGCTGCCGGTGAGCGACAACTGCCGCGTCATGTGCGAGCCCGGCCGTGCCCTTGTGGCGGAGGCCGAGAGCCTCGTCGTGCGCGTCGATGCCCGCCGCGGCAACGACCTCTATATCAACGACGGTGGCTACGGCATCCTGTTCGATGCGGCGCACCTGAACTTCGTGTTCCCGGCGCGCCTGATCGGGCCGAAGGGTGAGCAGCCGCAGTCGTTGACGGCCTTCGAGCTGTGGGGGCCGACGTGCGACTCCATCGACCATATGAAGGGGCCGTTCCTGCTGCCGTCCAACGTGAAGGAAGGCGACTTCATCGAGATCGGCAACACAGGCGCCTACGGACGGGCCATCGCCGGCCATTTTAATGGCTATGGCCAGTACGACCAGGTCATCCTGAAGGACGAGCCGATGTTCTCGATGTACGGCGAGGATGCGGCCGAGGCCGACACGCGGGCGGCCGACCTGCACGCCTGAGGACATGACTGTGGCCGCGCCCGACCAGGCTTTCGAGTATCTGCCCGCAGCGCATGGATTTCTCGATGCGCTGCGGAAGGACGCCGCGAGGCCGGACCTGGCACGCGCCGTTGTCATTCCGTTCGGGCTGGAGGCCTCCGTCAGCTACGGCGGCGGGACGGCGGCTGGGCCGGCCGCCATCCTGGCGGCAAGCCAGCAGCTCGAGATTTTCGACGAGGAGTTGTGGCGGGAGGCCTCGCAGGACTACGGCATTGCCACGCTGCGGCCTGAGCCGATGCTCACGCCTGTACCAATGGCGCTGGAGCAGCTCGAAGGCATCGTCAGTCGGGTGCTGGCGGCGTCGCGCTTTCCGCTGGTGCTGGGCGGAGAGCATTCGCTCACCGCAGGCGCAATCCGGCCGTTCGCGGCCAAGTATCCCGATCTCGCGGTTCTGCAGATCGATGCGCACGCCGATTTGCGCGACGGCTACCTGGGCGAGCACTACTCGCACGCGGCCGCCATGCGACGCGTGCTCGATCACGCCAACGTCTTGCTCGTGTCGGTGGGCATCCGCGCCGTCTCCAGGGGCGAGGTGGATTTTTATGAGGCCAACCACGACCGCATCCATATCCACTGGGGCAAGGACCAAGCGCGCTGGGATATCGAGGAGATCGTAGCGCCGCTGCGCGGCAAGCCCGTGTATGTGACGTTCGATGTCGATGGACTGGACAGCGCCGTCATGCCGGCAACCGGGACGCCGGTGCCCGGCGGGCTGTCCTATCTGCAGGCGCTGGCCATCCTGCGGCGGACCGCCGAAGTGTCCACCATTGTCGGCGCCGATGTCGTGGAGCTGGCGCCGATTGCCGGTCTGCATCATTGCGACTACACGGCGGCGGCGCTCGCGTACAAGATCATGTCGTATGCCTTATCCGGTACCGGCCCGCGCCCGGGACAGGGCGGGGGCTGAGTCTCGTCGCCCGCGCGCGACGTGGATATAGTGGCCGCCATACGATCCAGACAGGACGGCCGCTCGCATGACATCTTCTTTGAACGCTGCCGACAGCGATCCGCAAAAGCTCGAATGGATGACGGGATTCCCGCCGCGACCCGAGGTGGCGATCACGTTTGCCGATGGATCGTTCCGCCAGTTTCCGCAACTGCGCTGGGCCTGGAGCAACATCCGCCAGCTCGTGCCGACGAAATCGGTCTGGCGCGGGCCGGGGCCGGTGTCGGTACTCCCGCGCGCGGAGCAGGATCTGGGGGCCATCAAGCTGACGACGATGGATGGGAAGAACATCACATTCGATGCAGCGCTCGCGGAAACCTATGCGGATGGCATCGTCGTACTGCATCGGGGGCGCCTCGTATTCGAGCGCTACTTCGGGGCGCTGCAGCCGCACAAGCAGCACATCGCCATGTCGGTGACGAAGTCGTTCACCGGAGTGCTGGCGGGGATGCTGGCAGCCGAGGGCGCCGTCGATCGCGACGCGCTTGTGCCGACGTATGTACCGGAGCTTGCGCGCAGCGCGTTTGGCGACGCGACCGTCGGGCAGGTCATGGATATGACCACGGGCCTCAAGTACACCGAGGTCTATACCGATAGAAATTCGGACGTATGGGCGATGCGGCGCGCCAACGGCATGGCCCCGCATGAGTCCGGCGCACCGCCGACGTCGCTGCTGGAGTACCTGACGACGCAGCCAAAGCAGGGCGAGCACGGCCGGGTGTTCGCCTACAAGACCATCAACACCGACGTCCTGGCGTGGATCGTCCGCCGCGTGACCGGGCGGTCGCTGTCGGGCCTGCTATCGGAGCGGATCTGGCAACCCATGGGGGCAGAGGAGGATGCATTCTACACCGTCGACCGCTTAGGCATCGAAAGCGGCGGCGGAGGGTTGAATACGACAGTGCGCGATCTGGCGCGCTTCGGTGAGGTGATGCGCAACCGCGGCCATTACAACGGCCGCCAGATCGTGGCGGCGAGCGTGGTCGACGATATTGCTGGAGGCGCCGATCCGGCGAAGTTCGCTCCGGCCGGATATGCGACGCTGCCCGGCTGGTCTTACCGCAATCAATGGTGGGTCAGCCATAACGCGCACGGAGCCTTCATGGCGCGTGGCATTCATGGGCAATCGATCTACGTCGATCCCAAGGCTGAGATGGTGATCGCGCGCTATGCCTCGCATCCGGCCGCTGGCAATGTCGCCAACGATCCAGTGACGCTGCCTGCGTTCATGGCCGTTGCCAGGGCGCTCATGGGGTGAGTGCGGTGCGGGTTAGATCAGTGAACTGATAGTGGTGTCCGTTGCCCGACTCGCACTAGCGTCCCCTTTCGGGGAGAGGGGCATCGCATGGACGTCAAGGAGCAACTGCAACGTCTGCTGGCGCTGACCGAGCGAGCGCGCCAGCACGCGGCCGAAGTCGACACCTGTCAGGCCGAGGCGCGGAACTATGTCGATACCGCGGAATGCGATCTCAAATGCCTGATCGGCGAGTTGCGCGACGTATTGAACCTCGTACCTGCTGTTCACGCGGATCATCCGTTGCCGGCGGTCCGGAAGGCGGCGAATAGCTAGCGCCGTACGGGTGGCGATTTGGCGGGGCGCGCCCTATCTACCGGGAGACGTCGCTTCAACCGGAGATCAAGCGTGGACAAAATCAAACCCCTTTTTACGGCGACTGCCACAGCTACCGGCGGCCGCAACGGCCGGACCGAAGCGTCGGACGGCCTGGTGGCTGCAAATCTGTCCGTTCCCAAGGAGATGGGCGGCCCGGGCAAGCCGGGCACGAGCACGCCCGAGCATCTGTTTGCAGCGGGATATGCAGCTTGCTACGGCGGCGCCATCGACTTCGTCGGCAAGCAGCACAAGAAGGACGCGAGCAAGGCCAAGGTGACGTGCGCGGTGTCCATCGGCCCGCGCGAGGGCGGCGGCTTCGGCCTGGCGGTCAAGATGCGGGTGGAAGATGCGAGCCTGCCGCAGGCCGAACTGGAGGCTCTGGCCAAGGAAGCTCACGAGAAGATCTGCCCTTACTCGCATGCCACTCGTGGCAATGTGGACGTGCAGTTCGAGATCGCCGGCGCTCGATAGTGTAAGCTGCTGCCGCAGCCAACGGCGCGGCAGCCGCCCTTCCAGATGTGGCCCGCGCGCTGCAGTCCAAACAATTCTGTTGGTTTCCCGAACGCTTGGGACGCATACGCTTGCTGACCTTCAGCGCAGCCCCTAGCCTCGCCACGGTGCTGATCGGGGGAGCCTTGGCGCTCGGAATAAGATGCAGTTCGGGGCGGCAGGGTCGGGAAGATGCGCGGGCGCGATCCTTGCAGCCCTGTGGGTTCTTGTCGTCGGCATGTCGTGGCCCACTGGCGCGGTGGCCCAGACGTTCCTGGGCGGCGTGGTCGATTACGCGGGCATCCTGTCCCCGGCCGATGTCAATCGCCTGCAGGGGGCCGCCGGAAAGCTGGCGCCCCGCATCGAAACCGACCTCTTCGTCGTCACCGTCGATGATCGCGATCCGCGCTGGGTGGCCATGGGTGCCCACAGGGCCATGGTCGAGCGAGCGTTCAGCGATCTCGAAACGGCGCGCGCCAGGCACTACGGCGCCAACCAGAAGCTCACGGTGCTGGTGGCCTTCAAATCGAGCGTCGTGCTGCATCTCTACACCAACCGGAAAACGCTCGAGCAGACGCTGCTCCTGAACAACTTCTACGGCGGCTTGCGGACGACAGAGCTCAAGATCAGGCGCCCAAGCGAAAGCCATGCGGACGCGGCCATGCGCTATCTCGGGGCGTTCAATGCGTCGGCGACGTCCGGTTTGCCGTCGCAGGTGCGCGATGTGTTTTTCAACTACATCGGCAGGTACGCGCTCCTTTTTTCGCGCGAGCTTTGGGAGCCGCTGGATAAAATTCCCGGTTTTGGACCCGCTTATACGAATGGCCTGTTGCGCTTCTCGTCGATCTTCGCGGCGGTGCCGCTTCTTCCAGGGTACGCGGGATTCCTGCTGTTCTGCCTGCTTGTCTACGCGCTGATCAAGGGCGGTGCGCAGGCCATCGGCGGCCTGTTGCGTCTGCTGATTGGATACACTGGCGCGCTGCTGGGCCGGATCATTGCGGCCGTGCACCTGGGCGTGCCGAGGATGTTGGTTGCTGCAGGCAACGGACTGAAGGCCGGCGCGGCGGAGGGCGTGGAATGGCTCGCCGAGCTGGTATTGCTGGCGCCCGTCGTGGCGCTCGTGTTCTCGGTGGCCAATTACGACGTGGAGAACATGCTTTATCTCCACCAAGCCTTCCGCAGCGACTTGCTGCAGCATCTGGAATGGGCGCGCGAGATATCACGCGTGAGCCCCGACATCGGCTGGCCCGTGATCGGCATGGCCGCGCTTGTGGTCGCAGGTCTCGAGTGCGTCAAGTTCAGCCAGCGGACATCGGAGCTGCCACGACCGCTAAATGCGCTTCTGTTCGTGGCGAAGCTGTTGGGAGCGGTGATCCTCGCCGTTTCCACCGGCATCTTCACGGGGATCGTGGCCGTCTGCTTCATTGTCACGATCATCGCCTTTCAGCTGTGGGATATTTTTAAGCCAATTGGTGGCGCCTCGGCCGCCGAGGTAGAGGGTGCGGGGGTCAAGGGATGACGAGAACGATATGCACGCTGGCGATGGTGCTGAGCTTCGCCTTGAGCGGCTGTGCGTCTGACACGGCGGGGGGGCGGGTCAGTCCGCTGCGCGCGCAGGCCGACGATTTCAAGGTGACCGTCGCACA
>CADEFX010000281.1 GCA_902826715.1 uncultured Hyphomicrobiales bacterium
GCTGTCAGGCAGACGATCCACTCACCCTACCGTCCGAAATTGTGGAGCCAGCTCATCTAACCCGCTCCGGGAAGCAATTAGAACGCTCCCGCGGTCTCTGCTCCCATGCCAATCCGGGGTTTAGAATTTGTGGCAACATGATGCCGACTTACCTGATGCCTTGCGCACGAGCTTGCGAGGTCGAAGTGAAAGAACGATTTTGCAGCCATCCGTCGAGCCAATCCCTCCGATAGAGAACCCTGCGCCCAGATTTTGCGTAGCGAGGGCCGCCCCCGACCAATCGAAGGCGTTCGAGGGTGCGGCGACTGGTGGCCAGGTAGGCCGCTGCCTGAGCGGTATCGAGGTAAGGCGAGGATGTATTGGCTTCGGATGCGAACATGAGATTGAAACTCACTTCTACGACTGGCGATCAGGTGACGGTAAACGCTATCGAGAAATGAAAATGCGGCATTCCTCTGCGGACAACTTAAAAAGTTGTCCCTAAGCCACAGGGCGGTGCTGCCGATCGGGCCACTGCGCCTCATGCAGAGCCTGACTGCCCAGGGCGATCGACCGGATGTTAACTCGGACATCGACCCCCGCTACTGGATAGCAATGAAATTGCTCTGGCGGAGCGCAGGGCTCCAGCAGGTTCATACCAAATGAGGTGAAGTTACTCGAGCCAGTGCGAATGCTGGCCCGCAAATGTGATCTTGGTATCGCGCGGACGGCCGCGTTCGACTGGAAATAAACGGTAGGACGAAATTGATCAGTATATCAGCGGGTGGAGGTCATGGAGGAGCGAGGAGAATCCAGCATACTCCTCTCTGTAGCGCGACTGCATGGCTCGCCTTGCGCCTCGGGATCGGCAATTGGACTGCGATTGGCGCGCAACGAAAGGCGATAGACGAGAAGCGGATCGGTCTTGATCAGCTTCAGCATTTGCCTTCCCGACAGCTTGTGTTCGCAAGCATAGCTGTAGCAGAGCCTGGCCCGAAAGCTTAGGCGCTGAAGATGCGATGCGCCGGGTTCATTTAAAAATCTTGCGCTGTCTGCGCCCAGCTCTCTTTGCCATTCGCGGACAGTATTCGTCTTGCGGTCCAGGGCGCGCGCTACCGCTCTAACTGCGTCAGTTTCGGTCATACCTCTCTCGCGAAGTAGCTGGAGCGAGGCAAGCGACCAGGCTTTGACGAAATGGCTGGACTGCTTTGGCGGTATCTGTCCCTTCAGTGTTTGCTCTGCACGACGTTGGTCAGTTTGCCGGTGCGCAAATAGCGGGTGCAACTGGCCCGCAGCACGGAATTTGAACGCATCCAAAGCGTAGTCTATCGCGGCCACGTCTCCGGCCGAGCGAAACTTCGCAATCGATCCGCGCAACATGAATAACGTTCTGGCAACTCTGTCGGCCTTCGCTTCCAGAGAACAGGAAGCAAATTCACGTGAGTATAACGACGAAGCGCAAAGGAGCTGGAGCTGGCTCTCCGCCAGCATCCGCATGCCACGCTGGCGTGCCAAGACGTTCTCAAGTTTCCTGAAACGAGCCTTGGGTCGCTTCATGCGACTATCCTTTTGCCAACGCTATCGTGCATCATCGGCAGTGACGCGATCATTTGCCGGAGTTGCGCTGACGTCATTATGAGACGCTGCCATCGTGACAAAGTCGCCCGTTGTCACCTGGGTCGGCAGGCGCAGCCGACCGCCGTTCGGCCCGATCTTTTAAGAAGCTGTCGCCGAAGGCGGCGGCAAAATGAAGACCCAAACGCGCATTTGCCAACCGGCCCGAGTTTTCGCTCAAGTGTGCGTAGCGGGCCGTTGTCGCGAGGTGCTTGTGGCCAAGAAGTTTGCCAATGACGAGTAAGGGTGTGCCGCTCGCGGCGAGCAGCGAGGCATAGGAGTGACGCAGGTCATGCATCCGCAACTCCGGGAAACCAGCGAGCGCCCGAATACTCTCCCAAGGACCTTGCAGGTCGCGAATGGGTCTCCCAGGCAAATGCTCAATGGTTCCCGCTGGACGAGCGCCGGTAAAAACGAACGGATTGCCCTCGATGCGTGGCAGGCGAACCAAAAGGTCAAGGGCTGGCCCGGACAAGTGAATGATCTTGCGGCCCGTCTTGCTGTCGGGGAGGAAAGCCATGCCCCGCTCCTGGTCGATATAGGACCACTGCAACGTGCGGATCTCATCTCGCCGCGCGCCCGTCAAGATGAGCAGGCGAATGGCGGCTATCGCCAACGGCGACACCTTGTCCGAGCGCTCGACGGCCTCGAGCACCTCAGAGAGATGAGCGAATTCCTCCAGCGTGAGGTAGCGCTCGCGCGCCTGCTCCCTGTAGCGTTTGACGCGGACGCATGGGTTGGAGCCCCGCGGGCGTACCCCCAAGTCCTCCGCGAACGCCATCAGCTTTGACAGGACGGCGAGCGCACGGTTGGCCTCGTAGGGTACCTCGCTCAAGCCGGCGTGGAAGCGGACAACATCGGCGCCGGTTACCGCATCGATGCGGATTTGCCCGAGCCGCGACCGTGACTTCCGCTTTCGGCTGGGCCGGCCGCGCGTCTCGACACGTTGCTTTTGCGTGGAAGATTTGATGCAACACTCGAGCAACCGCTCGTATTCGGCCGCGGTCCGCGGCTTTAGTTTCGGGCGCACGTGTTGTGTGATGAACAGGTCGGCAACATCATCAACGGTCGGCAGCGCCTTGGCGCGCTGGCGTTGCACGGCAACGTCCTCGCCCGCGGCGACGCGGCCGGCGAGCATGCGCGCTTGCTGGCGCGCCTCGTCAACGGTTAGGACACCCCAGGAGCCCAGCGTCAACCAGCGCTGCTTGCCGTGGATGCGCAATTGCAGGCCAAAGGCCTTGGCCTGCCCTTGGCAGCGGACGCAAAAGCCGCGCACGCGGTCGTCCCACACGCGCTGCCCTGGGCTAAGGCCCTCAACGATTTTTTGGGTGATCGTTCGTGCACGGACACGATTTTCCAAATGCACTTTGACACGCTTGGAGTTAGCCACCAATTAGCCACCACATTGACTGATTTCAAGGCAAAGTGGCGGGTAGGTGTGGCATAAAAAGGGCAGCAAATTCAGTCTACTGGCGGTTGGGCGCGGCTGGTGACGACACACATTTTCTGCTTTTCAATCTGAAAAGACGGGTTCGACTCCCGTAGGGAGCGCCAGGGTTCTAAAGAAAAAAATGTGAGCTGGGCGTTTGGCGACAGTCGAGACATTGTGTTTGGCAAACAAGTTCGCTTCGCGTTCTCGAGTTTGAAAATTGCGGCGGTTGCACGTTTCTTTTTGTCCACTGCTTTGGTGTCGTGTCCCACCATCTGACTAGTGCTGTGCCCGGTGATCGATTTGATCTCGTCTGCACTGCAGCCAGCATCTGCCAGCTTGCGGGCAGCAGTCTTCCTCAAACCGTGCAGAACGCAGTCGTCCGGTAGGCCGGCGTCCTCAATCGTTTCGGCGAACCAAGCGCCGAAATAAACTGCATCAAAGCCTTTGCCGTGTGACGTTGGCTAGGTCGTTCTGGAAGCCCGCGTCAACGAGATCTGTCCGGCCCGGCGAGGCGCGCATCGTTACGTCCCCTAAATTTGCGCAACCGCTGGTATTAGCGGCCTATGGATATGGCGTGGCGATTGACGAGGTTTGCTGGCTACGGAGGGTAAGACCCGACTAGGGGACCTAATCCAAGCCTTTGTCTAAAGCTGAGGCGCGCTCTAGAACTGACCCTCTGCGATAGCGAGGACGTATGCTGTTCATCGATGAGCGTGGCATGGCATTTCGGACGCACCGCGATCGTTGAGGAAGGCCCATTCTCGGACTATACGCACTATGAGCGTCTCCAGGTGGTGATTAGGGGTGCGGGTCTGGTTCTCATTGCCCCCGATCACGAGATCGACCTACGCCATCCCATGCATCCCCGACGTTACGATGGCGGTTTGCCGATCCGCACGCGACTAGAGGAGGGGCCGGTGGAGGTCGTGAACCTGATCGCACACCGGGCGCGTTTCGATATCAACCTCCACGTTGTCGACGCCGGCACGGTGGTAACGGGCGAGGCGGGTCGGAATGTCGTTTACGCGCCTGTCGAAATGGCACGCGTCGAGATTGATGGCCTTGCTCACTCCTTATCGAAGGATCACGCGCTCAAGTTGCTCAATGACAAACCCACCGAAATTGCAGTGACCTCAGGCCGAGTGCTCATCGGCTCTATCTGCGACAAACGGTAGAGCGGCGCTTCTTGCTTCTAACAGCCGATATTCTTCACATCGACAGCGAGGCGAGCGAGCCAGCCTGGATGTCCGCTCACGGTGGCATTTATGACCTTGTCGCGGCCAGCGCAAATGTCAGCTTCTGACCCTGACTGACCGATCATAGATGTTCGCTAGAGTTCCGTATCTCAACTGGGACAGGATGTAAAAGTAGGCCGAGCCCGTCCTTATTTCTCCCTTATACCTCCGCGCCAGATTCCCAATCGATAACTTATGACGGTCGCGTCATCTCTCCTCCATCTCGCAATGGAGGACCATAATGCTCGACCTTGTTTTCCTCGCTCTCGGTCTGGGCGGCTTTGCCTTGATGGGCGCCTACGCCGCGCTCTGTGACCGGCTGTGAGGCTGTCATGAGCGATCCCATCGTCGGTCTGCTGGTCGCCATCGGGCTCGGCGCCTATCTCGTCTACACCCTGCTTCGGCCCGAAAAGCTCTGACCCCGGAAGGCAAACCTATGACATTGATTGGTTGGCTGCAGATCGCGCTGGTACTCGGCGCGGTTCTTATCTGCGCTTGGCCGCTCGGGCTTTACATGAGCCGCGTGTGCCAGGGTGAGAGAACGCTGCTATCGCAGGGGTTGCTGCCGGTCGAACGCATTGTCTACAACGCCGCCGGGATTCGCTCCGAGAAGGAGCAATCCTGGCTCGACTACTCGCTGGCGATGCTCACCTTCAACGCATTTGGGTTCCTCCTGCTCTACGCGTTGATGCGCTTGCAGGTCGTCCTGCCGCTCAATCCCCAGGGCTTCGCCGGCGTCGCGCCCGACCTCGCCTTCAACACGGCGATGAGCTTCACGACTAACACCAACTGGCAGGCCTATGGTGGTGAGACAACCATGAGCCATCTCGTGCAGATGTCCGGCCTCGCGGTGCAGAATTTCCTGTCTGCTGCCACGGGCATCGCGCTCGCCATTGCCGTCACCCGCGCCTTCGCGCGCAGCTCGGTGCAGACGCTCGGCAACTTCTGGGTCGATATGACCC
>CADEFX010000282.1 GCA_902826715.1 uncultured Hyphomicrobiales bacterium
GAAACCATCTGCCCAAAAGCCGGCTCGTTGAGGTGTTCGGCGCATTCGTCGGGGTCGTCTCGACGCTGCTGTCGATTGGCGGCGGGGCCTTCGTTACGACGATGCTGACGCTCTATGGGCACTCCATCCAGCGCGCGGTCGGTACCTCGGCGGGTATCGGCACGCTGATCGCGTTGCCGGGCGCACTCGGGCTCATGTGGGCGGGGTGGGGTGCGGCGGGATTGCCGCCATTCTCGCTCGGCTACGTCAGCCTGATTGGGGCTGCGCTCATGATCCCGAGCAGCGTGTTGGCGGCGCCCTACGGCGTTCGCGTGGCACACGGTATCTCGCGGCGGACGCTGGAGCTGGCCTTTGCCGCCCTTCTTTCGACCGTCGGGCTGAGGTTCCTGATCACCCTCCTGTGATGATGATTTCGGCGTCGCGGCCGTAAGCCTGCGACTGCGCCGAGATGTCGCCGGCTCACAATCGCCTTGGATCGGCGTGACGTGTTTCAGTTGTTTCCCAAGTAACAGCCATCAGGTTGCGATGGCGATACGCGCACTCCTTCAGGGAACATGCGAAGGGATTGGAACGATGACTGTGAAGGATGTGCGCGGCCACGTGTTGAGCGGCGCCAATGAAACCTCGGCCGAAATCTACGGGACGGCGTTGCGGCAACTCAACTTGTACCAAGGCGATCCGGTTGCGACGATCGACGCGGCGCTGGCGGAAAGCCCGGATTTCGTCATGGCGCACGCCATGCGAGCTTGGCTGCATTTGCTCGGCACCGAACCCTTGGGTTTGCCCGTGGCCAAGGCAGCGCTGGATGCGGCGATCGATCTGCCGGCAACGTTGCAGGAGCACGGGCACCTCGCCGCCATCGGTGAGCTGGCGAATGGCGGATGGCACGCCGCCTCGCGTACGCTCGAAGATGTGACGATCGCTCACCCGCATGATCTGCTGGCACTGCAGGTCGGGCATCAGATCGACTTTTTCACCGGCAACGCGCGCATGCTGCGTGATCGCGTGAGCCGGGCTCTGCCGGCGTGGTCCAAGGCCATTCCCGGCTATCACAACGTGCTCGGCATGCATGCGTTTGGTCTGGAGGAAATGGGGCAGTACGCGCTAGCCGAAGCGAGTGGTCGCGCGGCCGTCGAGCATGACGCACAAGACTCATGGGCTCAGCATGCCGTGGCGCACGTTCTGGAGATGCAGGGACGGCAGCACGAGGGCATCGGTTGGATGACGGCCAATCCGCAGGCGTGGTCGAATGAGAGCTTTTTCGCGGTTCACAATTGGTGGCATCTGGCGCTCTATCACCTCGAACTGGGCGAGACCGACGAGGTGCTGAAGCTCTTTGACGGGCCGATCTACGGAGCGCGCTCGCAGGTGATCATGGAAATGATCGACGCTTCGGCACTGCTGTGGCGGCTCCATCTGCGCGGCGTCGATGTCGGCGATCGCTGGCGGCACGTCGCCGACGCGTGGGCACCGGTCGCGGGTGCCGGTCTCTATGCCTTCAACGACGCGCACGCGATGATGGCATTCGTCGGCGCGGGGCGGGGCGACCTGATGCAGCACGTGCTCGACGCGCAGGCGGCGGCGATGCGGCAGCCGGGCGACAACGCCACCTTCACGCGCGAGGTGGGGCAGCCGTTGACCAAGAGCATCAAGGCGTTCGGCAAGGGGGACTACGCCGAAGCTGTGCAGCTGATCCGGCCGGTGCGTGGCATCGCGGCCCGGTTCGGCGGTAGCCATGCCCAGCGCGACGTGTTCGACCTGACGCTGGTCGAAGCCGCATTCCGGTCCGGTCAACTCGAGCTGGCACGTGCGCTGTCGGCTGAGCGCATTCACGCGAAGCCGGAGAGTCCGCTGGCACGGCTGTTTGCGCGGCGCTCGGGGCTGGAGCTGCTTGCGGCTTAACACCAGAAGCCTCCGCCCTGCGAAGTGGGGCGGAGGCTGTCTTTGCCTCAGATCTTCTGATTGTAGGCGCCGACCTCGGGGAATTGCCGCAGCCGTGCGTCGATGTCGGCGAAGATGGCGCGCATGTTGGCCTCCGACACTGGGCTTTCCACGACGACCACGAGCTCCGGCTTGTTGGAAGAGGCTCTGACGAGACCCCAGGTGCCGTCGTCGAGCGTCACGCGGACACCGTTGACGGTGACCAGATCGCGGATGCCCTGGCCGGCGATGCGCTCGCCCTTTTTCGCGGCGCCCTCATATTGCGCGACGATCTTGTCGACGATGCCGTACTTCTTCTCGTCGGCGCAGTGCGGCGACATGGTGGGCGATTGCCACGTCTTGGGCAGATCGTTCTTGAGGTCGGCCATCGACTTGCCGGGGTTGCGGTCAAGCATGTCGCAAACGGCGAGTGCCGCGACGAGCCCGTCGTCATAGCCGCGCCCGAGCGGCGGCTGGAAAAAGAAATGTCCCGACTTCTCGAAGCCGACGAGGGCCTTCTGCTCGTGCGTGTAGCGCTTCATGTAGGAGTGGCCGGTCTTCCAGTAGAGCGTCTTGGCGCCGTTCTTCTGCAGCACGGGGTCGGTGACGAAAAGGCCGGTCGATTTCACGTCGGCGACGAAGACCGAGTTGGCATGATTGCTCGAGATGTCGCGGGCCAGCATGACGCCGACCTTGTCGGCGAAAATCTCATGACCCTCGTTGTCGACGACGCCGCAGCGGTCGCCGTCGCCGTCGAAGCCGAGGCCGACATCGGCCTTGTTCTTGACGACGGCCTCGCTGATGGCGTGTAGCATCTCCATGTCTTCGGGATTGGGATTGTAGCGCGGGAAAGTGTAGTCGAGCGTGCAGTCGAGCTCGACGACGTCGCAGCCGATCGAGCGAAGAATTTGCGGCGCGAAGGCACCCGCGGTGCCGTTGCCGCAGGCGGCGACCACCTTGAGGCGGCGCTTGAGGGGCTCGCGGTCGGAAAAGGTTTTGATGTAGCGCTCGGCCATGTCGCTGACGAACGTGTACTTGCCGCCGCCACGCGCCTCCATCTTGCCGTTGAGAACGATGTCCTTGAGCGCGGTCATCTCGTCGGGGCCGAACGTCAGCGGCCGCGCCATGCCCATCTTGATGCCGGTCCAGCCGTTGTCGTTGTGGCTGGCCGTAACCATGGCGACGCATTCGACGTCGAGCGCGAACTGGGCGAAGTAGGCCATGGGCGAGAGGGCGAGGCCGATGTCGTATACCTCGGCACCGCCGGCCAGCAAGCCGGTGACGAGCGCCTGCTTGACCGATGCCGAGTAGGAGCGGAAGTCGTGGCCGACGACGAAGCGGCAGGGGCGTCCGCGCTGATGCACGAGCGTCGCAAGCCCGAGCCCGATGGCGTTGAGGCCCATGAGATTGATGTCTTCGGGAAACAGCCAGCGGGCGTCGTACTCACGAAAGCCGGTAGGTTTGACGAGGGGAAAGCGTTCAAAGTCGGCCGTGTTGGGCTTCAAATCCGCGCGGGGTTTCGGAAACATGATCAAACCTTCTCTCGCACTATGCCGGCCGCAAACTAGCGGATGGCTGCTTGCACGCCAACGCCGATTGAGAATGAAAGAGACGACCCGGCCGCTTCATAGCAGCGCGCCTCGGTAACGGGTTATTGTTGCAGAACGAGTGTGCCGCGCGTCATCTCCGTGCGGCTGAGTTCCCCCAGAAATGTCATGCCGAGCAAGGTGGTTTGCAGCTTGCCCGGTTCGGCGACCGCGGCCTGGACATTGCGCACAGTAATATCGCCGATCGAAACCCGGTCGAGCGTTACGGCCGCAACTCTTGCCGTGCCGTTGGCTGTCGAGACCTTGTGACGGAAGTCCTGATCCTTGAGGAACAGGCCGGCCCGCTGCGCGTCTTCCCACGTCAGGGCGACGAGGGTCGCGCCCGTGTCGACCATGACGTCGACCGGCTGGCCATTGACATAGGCGGTGGTGTGAAAGTGGCCGTTGCTGGCGGCACGAATTTCGACGGTTCGGTCCGATGGCCTGGATGACCCAGCGTCGGGCGGATTTTTGGTGGAGGCATCGGCCAAGGTTCCGAAGTCGCCCTGATCGAGCTTCAGGCCCAGGGCTCCGCGCAACTCGCCGAAATGCAGAAAGGTGAGCGCCATCGCTCCGAGCATGCCTGCCCAGACGGCTGCGAGTTTCAACCCGTTCCGGGCACCCGTTGAGTAAGCCATGACGCATCCCGCCGCAGACCGACGCCTGCCACGGTCGAGCTACTAGCTGCGAAGCGTCAGGAAATCTCCGGAGAATTCATATGAGCGCAACCGGCTTAAGAAAGTCATACCCAGGAGGCTTTCCTTCAAAGTGCCGGTCTGAGCCACCAAGGCCTCCACCTGGGGAATGACGATCGGACCGACGGCCAGGTTGCGCAGTCGCACCGGCGCGGCATAGGCCATGCCGTTCGCGGTTTGCACGGGAACGCTGTAGGCGAGGCCGGCAATGTCGATCCCAAGCTTTTTGGCATCCGCCTGCCTCAGGACAACCGTCGAGGCACCCGTGTCCACCAGCATGCTGATGCTGGTGCCGTCGATGGTGACATTGGCGCCGAAATGGCCATCCATGCGCCGGCGGATACGCACGGCGCGCTCGCCGGCGGGCGCCGATTCCACGGCGATGGCGCTGCCTGGGGGCGACAGCTCTCCCGCCAGCCGATAAGCCACATTGGTCAATTCATCCTTGAAACTGTAGACGCCGACCAGCGCCAGGGCGATTGCCGCCCACGCCGTTATGTCCTTGACCGCCTGTGCGATCCGGCCCCGGTAGGAGCCCAGTAACGACGAGGCAAGAAAGACGAAGAGGGCGATGCCGGTAGTGAGGGCGGCAAACTGATACAACTCGAGACCGAAGACGTCGCCTTGGTCATGGCGGAGCATCAGGGCGACGCCTGCCAAGGCGAGAAAAAGGAGCCCGATCCACAGTCCCACATCAGCCTCCGCTACGGTGCCGTACACGCCGCTCCGGCAATTCGGCCAT
>CADEFX010000283.1 GCA_902826715.1 uncultured Hyphomicrobiales bacterium
CCTTGGGAGGACGTCCGCATGGGGTTGCAGGAGCCGGCAAGCTCCAGCGCAGCAACGCTGCGCGCCGGAACATTTCCCCGCGCGGACCGCCGTCGTCGGGCCATCAAGTCGCGCATCGGCCGCGTCAGCAAATACTGGCTCTTCATCGCGCCGGCGCTGCTGGTGATCCTCTCGATCGTCCTGTTTCCCTGGGTATTCACGATCTGGATGAGCGTGCAGGAATGGAATCCGGGCGCGCCGCCGGCCTATGTCGGTTTGCGGAACTATGTCGAGCTGTTCACCAGCTCCCGCTTCATCGATTCCACGGCACGCACGCTCTATTTCACATTTCTTTCGGTCGTTCTGCCGATCATCTTCGGTACCTTCTCGGCGGTCGTGTTCCACCGCAAATTCCCGCTTCGGGGTTTGATGCGAGGCATCTTCATCTTGCCGATGATGGCGACGCCGGTGGCGATCGCTCTGGTGTGGACCATGATGTTCCACCCCCAGCTCGGCGTGCTCAACTACCTGTTGGGTTTGGTCGGCATACCGCCGCAGCTCTGGGTCTACTCGGCAAACACCGTCATCCCGAGCCTCGTCCTGGTGGAAGTGTGGCACTGGACGCCTCTCGTGGCGCTTATCGTGCTCGGCGGGCTCGCGGCCCTGCCGGTGGAGCCTTATGAAGCCGCCATGATCGACGGCGCCTCGCGCTGGCAGACGTTCCGTTTCATCACGTTGCCGCTCATTCTGCCCTTCATCGTGGTCGCCGCCATTATCCGCACGATCGATGCGCTCAAGACCTTCGACACCATCTTCGTGATCACACAGGGTGGGCCGGGCGTCGCATCGGAGACCATCAGCATTCATCTCTACATGCAGGCATTTGCCTTTTCCAACGTGGGTTACGCATCGGCGCTGGTCGTCGTGTTTTTCGTGATCATCGTCGCCACCGCGCTGTTCCTCCTCTATCTGCGGCAGAAGGTGAAATGGACATGAGCCGCACATTCAGGTGGCGCCGTTGGCTCGACGATGCGGGCTTGGCTTTTGCCGTGTTCGTCGTCGTCTCGCCGGCAATCCTCGTGTTCCTGTGGATGCTGTCGCTCGCGTTCAAGAGCGAGCTTGAGAACTCGGCCTATCCGCCGGTCTTCCTTCCGAGCCGCGTCACGCTGGAGAACTTCACAAGTGTGCTGGAGCGCGGCCGCTTCCTGCAATACCTGTGGAACAGCGTGATCGTGTCGGGCGTCTCGACTCTGGCTGCGCTCGTCGTCGGTGTCCCGGCCGGATACGGCATTGCGCGCGCCCGCGCGAACGGGCTGGCGGCCTTCGTTCTCGTTTCACGCATCACGCCCGGGCTCAGCTACCTGATCCCGATGTTCATTCTTTTCCGCTACCTCGATCTCATTGGCACCCTGTGGCCGATGATCATCATCCACATGGTGATCACTTTGCCGATCGTGATTTGGGTCATGGTCGGCTTCTTCGAGACGCTGCCGCCCGATCTGGAGGAGGCGGCCTTGATCGACGGCTGCAACACATGGCGCGCCTTCTGGCATATCGCGCTGCCTCTGTCGCGCGCCGGCATTACGGTCGCATCAATCCTGAGCTTCATTTTTTCCTGGAATAATTTCGTGTTTGGCGTCGTGCTGACCAATCGTGAGACACGCACCCTGCCGGTCGCGGTCTACAACAGCCTGAGCTTCGAGCAGATCGCCTGGGGGCCGCTTGCGGCATCGGCGTTGATCGTCACGCTTCCGGTGCTTGTCTTGACCATTGCGGCGCAAAAGGAGATCGTTGCCGGCTTGACTGCCGGCGGCGTGAAGGGTGGCTGACAGTCGAATGAACAAAGAAAGCCGCGGCAACTGCGGCATAACGGGTGGAACGGCAAAGGTGGACCATGACGGGACTCACGCGGCGTAGACTGATGCAATCGGCACTTGGCGCAGCCGGCGCGAGCACGATTGGTGCATTCGCAAATGGCCGGGCTCAGGCGCAAGGCGCGTTCGACTGGCAGAAATTCAAGGGCACCAAGCTCGAAGTGCTGCTGCAGCGCGGCCCTTACCAGGATGTGCTGCAGAAGTTCGAACCGGAGTTCACCGCGCTGACCGGCATCCAGATCGGGTCGGAGCAGATCCCCGAACAGCAGTACCGCCAAAAGCTGGCCATCGAGTTTGCATCGGGCAAGCCGAGCTTCGACGCCTGCTACGTCGCACAAGCGACGCAGAAGCGCCTCTTCGGCAAAGGCAAATGGCTGTCCGATCTCAAGCCGCTGATCGCCGATGCGGCCATGACACCAACCGACTTCGACTTCGCCGATTTTACCAAGGCGTCGATTCAGGCCTGCACGCAGCCGGACGGCCGGGTGGATACGCTGCCGCTGACGTTCCACTACAACATCCTGATGTACAACAAGGAGCTGTTGGACAAGAAGGGCGTGCGCCCGCCCACCAGCTTTGAGGAATTGGCCGAAGCCGCGCAGAAGCTCAACGATCAGGCGAACGGCATCAGCGGTTTTGTCGCGCGCGGCCTCAAGAACGCCAATACGCCCATCTGGACCAGCTTCCTGCTTGGGCATGGCATCGATCCCGTCACATCCGATGGCAAGCTGCAAACGGATGGGCCCGAGGCCGTAGCCGCCGCGCAGCTCTACCAGAAGCTGGTGCGGGACTGCGGCCCGCCAGGTGTTGCCGGCTTCAACTGGTACGAGTGCCAGGCGATGTTCATGCAAGGGCGCGCCGCCATGTGGATAGACACATCGACGGTCGGCGCAACCGCCGCCGATCCAACCAAATCCAAAATTGCGGACAAGGTTGGCTTCATCGCCATGCCGAAAGGGCCGAAGGTGCACCGCGCACCGGTCTTCCCCTCGGGCATGGCCGTCGCGGCAGCCAGCACCAAGCAGGGAGCGGCCTGGTACTACGTGCAGTGGGCAACCGGCAAAGCCAACCAGGCGCGGCAGCTCGCGGGCGGTTATGGCGCAGGCGGACGCCAGTCCGCCAACGAGGCGGCCAAGTCGTCATCAGAGGCGAAGCTCTCTCGCGAGTGGCTCGACGTTGTCATTCAATCGGGTGATCTCGCCTATCCGGTATTGCCCGACATCGTGGCCGCCAATGAATTCCGCGACGTGTTCGGCGTGGCGCTCACCAACCTGCTGTCACCCGGCGCCGATGCGGCCAAGGAACTGAAGACTGCCACCGAGACGTTCACGCCCATCCTGGAGCGGACTGAGAAGACTTAGTATGCAGGAGATCCGATCGCCGCGCCGGTGAGCTGCGGGTTGCCTGAAGGCGATCGGCGGTACGTTGTGGCGGAGCCGCGCGTCTGTTGTCGCATTTCACTGAAAATTTCAGCGAGCGCTCTGCGATAGACGTGACGCGGGCGCGTCTCTGGGAAACGGACCGGTGTGGCGCGACAACATGCAGACCGCAACAATCCCACCGATCCTGGGGTTAAACTCGCCTTCACACATCCTCTTTACGGTGCTGGCCGTCAAGCCCGAGTTAGGCGCCACGTCGGTGGCAGATATCGCTCTTGCCGAGCACGAGATGTTGAAAATCGGTCTCGCCCTTTTCGGGTTCGTAACGTTGGCAGGGCTGGCCTATTGGGCGAGCCTTGCCGCCCCGCCTGCTGCGACACGAGCAGCCCTTATCCTGCGCTCCGCATATGAAGAAGAGGCGGGCGATGCTGTCAGGCAATACCGCGTGGCATTGAAACTGGAGAACAAGCCCGAGCTCTGCTTTTTTGCAGGGATGATCGCCTCAGCCTACACTGAAGACAAGGATCAGCACGCCGCCTGGCAACAGCAGGAAGGCCTCGACTGTGCCGCCGCGCGAATGGAGCGGCTCTTTCCGCACGCGCGCTGACACGACTTGGGCAAGCGTCTCACCAAAGTCCACCGGGATGGAGCCTCATCACGATGCCATCGGCTCGCCAACCGAGCGCGCATCGACTGCAATCTCGCGGTGGACGATGACATAGCACTTATCTGTCGCGGCCTGCCGCCAGATCCCACCACGGGCAAACGCCGGGCGCCAATTGGTAGTTTCCTTCGATCACATGCACCGGCTGCCGCAGTCCCGATTCGGCTGCCTCCATGCGGGCTTGGCGCCGTTTCGCGCGAAGCTCGGAATCCGCTCCGACAAAATCGTGGCCCCACAGGCTTCCCCCCTTGGTCATTTCCTCCGGCACATGATTGGGCACATCGAGCACGCGCCCGCCCCAACCGTACTCGACACCGAAATCGGACGGCGTCTTGGTGTAGAACGACGTCATGTGGTCGTTGGTGTGGCGGCCCATCGTGCTCAGCAGCCGGTCGTCCATATTGCTGGCGATATCAAACCCCTGTCCGACGTCGTCGAGGCTGAAAAGCTCGACCATGAAATGATGGAAACCCTTCCTGCCGGTCTCGATCAGAGCCAGGCTATGCTGGCGCGGATTGACGTGAAAGAAATGGGCCCGGAACGGCTTCACCATCCAGTCGCTGGTATGGAAGCCGAGCACGTCGCGATAGAACGGCACCAGCGCGTCGACGTTCTCGACGTGCAGCACGGCGTGGCCCATGCCGAGCGGTCCGGTTCTGAATCCGGAGATGGAACGTCCGGGCTTGAACGCCTCCGTAGCCGTCTCGGCGCCCCAAAATGCTTCGAGCTGATTGCCCAATGGATCGGCGAAACGGATCAGATCCTTGACCTTGCGTTCCTCGGCAAGGGCCCGGTCTCCACGCGTCACCGCGACGCCCTTGAGCTCTAGCTGGGCGGCTAGCTCGTCGAGGTGTGATTGATCGGCGGTTTCCCAGCCGAGAAAGCCGAGGCCATTGCGGCCGGCGTCCTCAATAATGACGCGCTGCTTGCGGTCATCCATGCGCAGCGCCAGGCGTTTGGACGAGTGGTCGACAGCTTGCATGCCAAGAAAGCGGGTGCCGAATTGAGCCCAATCATCGAGC
>CADEFX010000284.1 GCA_902826715.1 uncultured Hyphomicrobiales bacterium
CAGACGATCCACTTACCCAAGCGGAATATCTGTCCGAACAAACGGGACCACCTCAGTTGTTGCAGCCTTCCTTGCACTCGCACTGAACACCTATAGCGCGGTGGCTGACGGTCAGCTCCTCGTGCGCGGACAAGCGATTGCCACGCAAAAACGCTCGCCTTGCCACGCTATTGGTCGTCATGACGCGCGACCGCATGACATTGTTTTGCCATTTAGGGACTTTCCCGAGCGTTATCCCATCCCGATGCTCATCGAGGCAAGGGAGAGCGGCGTCATCTCCGGACATGATGAAATGCCAGCATTTGACTTGTCTGAGACCGAGATGCACGCGCTGTTAGCGTATATCGATAGCTTTGCTCTCCGCGAACAGCGATATGTAAAGCCGTAGCAGCCGAGCCCGTTCTTTCGCAGATCGGCCGCACCAGCAGTATTGTCAGGCAACGCTTGCAATGGCGCTGCATGCCGGCCATGCTAAATGGTATGCCGTGATAGCAGTGGATCGGGGCACGCCATGTATAAGCGCATTCTCATTCCGACGGACGGCACTGAGTTCTGCGAACGCGCCCTTAGAATGGGATCGATTTGGCCAAGATTTTCCAAGCTACCGTTGTCGGCGTCACCGTAACTCAGCCCGTGCATAGCGCGGTGCCACTCAGTCTCGTTCCCAAGACGCTCATGGGCACTATTCAAGCCGAGATTGCCAAGATGGCGAACGAGAAGCTTTCCCTTATAGAAAAGCTTGCCGATGCGGCAGGCGTGCAGGCGGAGCTAGTGCGTAAGAGCAGCGACCATCCCTGGGAAGCGATTATTGATACCGCTAAAGACAAGGCGTGCGACCTAATCGTCATGGCCTCGCAGGCCCGGCGTGGAGTTTCAGGTTTCCTACTGGGGAGCCAGACGCAAAAGGTGCTCACGCACTCGTCCGTCCCCGTATTGGTCGTGCGCTGACACGAAGTTGGCGTAGCTCGGCCGGACCTCAGATCGCTGGGCACGCCCTGCAATGCCCTCAATTGCGCATTTCAAAAATCGGGCGGCTACGGCATTCGGCGCTGATCTAAATCAAAGAAAATTCTCAACTGCGGGCGCAAGCTCAAATCTTCGCCGCGCGTGGCCAACCTTTGTAGTCGGGCCCATATGAGGTGCAACAATGTACAAGCACATTCTTATCGCAACCGATGGATCCGAGCTGGCTGCTAAAGCTGTGACGGCAGGCTTGCAGCTAGCTGCCACGGTCGGTGCGCGTGCAACATGCCTCACTGCGACCGAACCTTACGCGGCCATGGTCGGCGGGGATGGCCCCGCTCTTGTTTTTCCGTTGGATGAATACGAAAGAAACGCAGCCGCTGCAGCCGACCGGATTCTGAAAAATGTCAAGAAGGAGGCTGACGATCTTGGGGTCGAATGCGCGACCGTGCATGCAAAAGAGTTTCCGGCCGAGGCAATAACTGACACTGCGAGCGCAGGTAACTGCGATTTGATTGTTATGGCCTCGCATGGACGGCGTGGCATTGGCCGGTTGCTGCTCGGCAGTCAAGCGGCAAAGGTTGTGACTTTAAGCACGGTGCCCGTTCTCATCTGCCGATGATCCAGCAAAGACTGGACACAATCGATTGAGACAATCCATGCCAAGGAAACTCTTCGCGTCCGTCATTCTTAGCCTCGAAGACCCTCTCGCGTATGCCGGCAGCTCAGATTCTTGCGAAGTGACCGGCGACCAGAGAGCCGACTCAAGGCGGGCTTTTCCTCCGTGCAATTGAATTCCAAGTTTGGAGATCGCGGATCAGCCCTTGCCTGAACAGATACGCATCCAGACAGTTGAGGGCACGCGATCGAGTACGGTGCAGCTTCTGCAATCGAATAGACTGCGATGGATTATGGGTCGTCGCTAGCAAGACGCTCGAACTAAGCCTCCTCAGGTCGAAGGGCGAGAATCCCACCACATATGGCGAGGCAAGATCGCAACTGTCCATGCGCCGTTTGCGATAGAGCTGATGACCTGCTTGGCATTCGGGCGCCAGGTGGACATTCCCGACTGACCATCCCAACGTGCTAAGCGAGCGGTCGATGTCGACCTACTCTCCGCTCGCGATGTTGTGGCCGAGCCCTCAAGCACCAGTGCCGGTGGGGTCGAAGTGGACCGTCTGCAATAAGGACCTCGCTGTAGCGTCTAAAGCGCGCTGCTTTTGAGGTCGAGCGTCATCCGGTGGATTGCGACATCGCCTGGATCGATACTCACCGAGAATCCGAGTTCGCGGCTCATTTGCAGGATCCTGGTGTTACCAGCGAGGGCCAAGCCCTGCACCTCGTGCAGTTTTTCCGACCTTGCATACTTGATCACGTGCTCCATAAGGCACCAGCCGAGTCCGCGCCCTTTGAGGTCGGAGCGAACAAGGATGGCAAATTCTCCTCGCTCATATGAGGAATCCACGACGAGGCGAACAACACCCAACAGCGCGCCACTGTCTCGAGAAATCGCGACGAACGCCATTTCCCGAGCGTAGTCTATCTGCGTCAGTTGTGCGAAGAAGGACCCTTCGAGCTTCTGACCGGCCCCGAAGAAACGAAGTCTGCGGTCTTCGGCGGTGACGTTGCAGAAGAACGTTTGATACAGAGCTTTGTCTTCCGGGCGTATCGGCCGTAGACGGACTCTCCCCACGCAACCCACTTCTATGTCGCTTATCCATTCCGAAGGATAAGCCCTGATGGCCATCCGCACCCGGGGTTCAATCGTTGGATCGACCACTTTTACTCGGGCATCCAACGCTACCAAACCATGGGCGGCTGCCAGCAGGGGATTGATATCCAGCTCACGAACTTGCGGGTGGTGAGCCACTAGATAGCTTAGGCGCACCAGACATTCCGCGATACGTTCGATGTCTGCGGCAGGATGGCCTCGATAGCCTTGCAACAAGCTCCAGATCCGAGTGCGCTGCATCAGCTCACGCGCGAGATTGAAATCCAGGGGCGGAAGGGCATGGGCCGTGTCGCGCATCACCTCCACGGCGATCCCACCCGCTCCAAACATCATGAGCGGCCCAAATGTCGGGTCCACCGACATGCCCAATATCAACTCATGGGCGTTGCGGCGTGTGACCATTGGTTGAACGGTAAAACCTTGAATTATCGCGTGGGGTCTCAGTTCAGCAACGCGCCGCAGCATGCTCTCTGCTGCGGCCCTTGCCTCCTGGGCGCTTTCGAGCGCGAGCCGCACTCCACCCACATCGGACTTGTGGCTGATGTCGTCGGAAAGGATCTTGATGACGCAAGACGCGTGGTCAGCAAGGATGGCCGTGGCAAGACGCTCCACATCCTGGGGTTTGGAGGCGATGTCGGTGGGCACCACCGGTATGCCGTAAGCCGTAAGCAGGAGCTTGGCCTCAACCTCCGTAAGCGCGGACCGTCCGGACGCCAAAGCTCCGCCTAGGATTTCATCGGCCTTGCCCCGGTCGAACGTGAACTCCGGCACGGACGGTGGGGTATGCAGCAATTGCTCCCTCACCCTCGCCCGGTTGACCAAGTGCATAAAAGCGTCCGCACCATCCTCGGGCGTTTCGAAGGCCGCGATGTCGTTGCCGGCAAAGAGCGCGCGCGCATCTTGGCTTGCCGCTTCGCCAAGCCAAACCGTTATGACCGTCTTCGTAAGGGCATTTGTTCGGCGATGCGCCTCAACAGTCTCTACGACGTGTTCTGCGATGACTATGTTGGAGGTCAGCGACGTCGGGCAATTCATCACCAGAACGGCGTCTATGTCGTCGGCTTTGAGTAGTATGTCCAACGACCGATGGTATCGCTCAGCGTCGGCGTCCCCGATAATGTCGACGGGATTTCCTTTTGACCATGTTGGAGGCAGAACCTCTTCGAGCGCGGCGATTGTGCCCTTGGACAGCTCGGCAAGGCGTCCGCCAGAATGTGTGAGGTGGTCCGTCGCCATAACGGCAGCGCCTCCCCCGTTGGTCAGAATGGCGAGCCTCTCGCCCGTGAAGGTTGGATGGCGCGCAAGGATTTCAGCTGCGCTGAAGAGGTCGCCCAGTTCTCGGACCCTGAGCAGTCCCGCGCGGCGGAACGCCGCCTCGTATGCGGCATCCGCACCGGCCAACGCGCCTGTGTGAGAGTGCGCCGCCCTGGCGCCTGTCGCGCTTCGTCCAGACTTTACGACAATCACCGGCTTTGACCGTGCCGCCCGGCGCGCGGCGGACATGAACTTCGGCGCATGGGTTAAGGATTCCATGTAGAGGAGGATCGCGCGACACTTCGTATCCGCGCCCAAATGATCCAGCAGATCGCCAAACTCAACGTCAGCCATATCTCCGAGCGAAATGACATGGGAAAAGCCCACGTTACGCGCCTTGGCCCAGTCGATGATGCCGGTGATGAGGGCGCCGGACTGCGACACGAAAGCGATGTCGCCAGTCAACGGCTGTGGCGAGAAGCTAGCGTTGAGACCAATATGCGGAAGGAGCAACCCTACGCAGTTGGGCCCCTGAATCCGAAGAAGTGTTGGGCGTGACGCCTCAAGCATCATGTTCTTGAATTCACCCCTCACCCCCGCCGTTATCACGACCACCGCGCGCGTTCCCCGCGCGCCTAGCTGGCTGATCAATTCTGGAATGGTTTCAGGAGGGGTTGCGATAATCGCGAGGTCGGGAGCGGATGGCAGATCCGCGACTGTCGGATGGCAAGGATGGCCTTCAATATCTCCGTACTTGGGGTTGACGAGCCAAACGGGACCGCCAAAGCCGGCGCTCCGCAGATTGCGCCCCAGGATGTAGCCGACGCTGCCAAGCTTGATGCTGGCACCAATCAACGCAACCGACTGAGGTCTAAACAGCGCGTCGAAATTACG
>CADEFX010000285.1 GCA_902826715.1 uncultured Hyphomicrobiales bacterium
GCTACCCCTATGACGAAAAGCTGAAGCAGAAGGTTTACGAGGAAGAGCTCGTCGCCTTGCAGATCGAGCTGGCCAAGCTTCACACCTGCCTGCAGCAGCGCGGCGAGCGTTTGATGGCGCTGTTCGAGGGGCGAGATGCTGCCGGCAAGGGCGGCACCATCAAACGCATTGCCGAAAACCTCAATCCGCGCCGCACCCGCGTGGTGGCGTTGTCCAAGCCCACCGAAACCGAGGCCGGGCAATGGTATTTCCAGCGCTACGCGGCCCAGTTGCCGACCGCCGGCGAGATCGTCCTCTTCGATCGGTCCTGGTACAACCGCGGCGGTGTGGAGCGCGTCATGGGCTTCTGCACCAGCGACCAGCTTGCGGACTTCCTGCGTGAGGCGCCCCAGTTCGAGGGCATGCTGGTGCACGACGGGATCCACTTCTTCAAGTTCTATCTGGAGATCGGCCGCGAGATGCAGCTCAAGCGCTTCCACCAGCGCCGGCACGATCCCCTGAAGCAATGGAAGATCGGCGATATCGATCGCGTCGCGATCAGCAAATGGGACGACTACACCAAGGCCAAGGAAGAGGTGTTCCGCTTTACCCACACCCCCGCCACACCTTGGACCGTTATCCGCGCCAACGACAAACGCCGCACGCGCCTCCAAGTCCTGCGCGTGATGCTTTCCACGCTGGACTATGACGGCAAGGACAAGAAGGTGATCGGCAAGCCGGACAGCAAAATCGTCGGCTCGGGCCCGGAGTTTTTTTACGCCGCGTGACGGCCAGGCTCACCGCATCAGGAAGAGCGGGCATTCGAGCGCGGCCGCAAGGTGCTTCAAATCCCCTTCCTTGGGGATCAGCATGCCGCCGAACTGCGCGATCACGAACCCCGGATCCAGCCGCCGCAGATCCTCGGCGATCACGGCGCCTGAGCCGCGCGGGTCGGAGCCCAGTCGGATGCGTAAGGACTGCATATCGCCCAAAGCCAGCCGGGCCTGGCCTTCCATCCAATGCCCTTTGTATTCGTCCTCGGCGATCAGCAGCACCGTGATCTCTTCGCTCTCGTCACGCAGCAGTCGCAGCGCCGACCGGACCATCGGCTCGAGTTGCGCCATATCCTCGATCACCGCCACGACGGGACCTTCTGAGCGCTTGGCCTGAGGCCCGACGATCACCAGTCCCGTCGTGGCGGTGACGCTGTCGAAGATGACGCGCAAAGCTTCGCAGTCGCCCGGCGCGAAGGCATCGGCGAGCGCCACGACGTTCCAAGGACCGTTCTCCGCGCAGGCCGTCGCCAGCGCCGCGACCGGATCGTCGCAGACGATGCGGCGACGCATGGAAATTTCCGCCGCCTTCGCGCGCTGTTCCACCTGACGGCTGATGGCGCGCGCCATCAGCCGCAGTTCGCGCGCCATATCCTCGCGCGACAGTGTCCGCGTGCGCCGGCCTGACAGCGAAATCTCTCGCGCGAACGGAAACCCGGCGAGTTCCAGAAGCTGCTCGTCCTCGACGAACACGCTTTCGATTTCCGACTTGAAGGCGTGCGCAATCCGGAACGCGGCCGCGAGTGCAATGTCGTGCGGCTGTCCCGACCTGAGCTGCAGAACGACCCGGCCTCGCTGCTCGCCGGCTTCTGCGACGTGCATGATCATGGCTTAGGCCTTCCCGTTTTCCAGCGGCGCTCCATGCGTGTTGGAGAATGCGCGCCCGCGTTCGGCGAACGACTTGAGCGTGTCCTCCACCATCCGGTTGATGGTGGCCGCTGGGAAGCGGCCGTCGGCGCTGCGCTCGCCGGCCGTGACGCCCGTAAGGATCTCGATGCCTTCGTCGATCGTGCGCACCCCATAGATGGAAAACTGCTTTCTTCCCACGGCCTCGACCACGTCTTCGCGCAACATCAGATGCTGCACGTTCGATGCGGGGATCAGCACGCCCTGCGAGCCGGTCAGCCCGCGCGCGCGGCACACGTCGAAGAACCCCTCGATCTTCTCGTTGACGCCGCCGATGGCCTGCACTTCGCCCCATTGATTGACGGAGCCGGTCACCGCAAACGACTGCTGAATGGGCACGTCCGAGAGTGCTGACAGCAGTGCATACAGTTCAGCCGACGAGGCGCTGTCACCGTCGACGCCGCCGTAGGACTGCTCGAACACCAGCGAAGCGGCCAGCGCCAGGGGCACATCCTGGGCATAGCGGCCGGCCAGGAATCCCCACAAGATCATGACGCCCTTGGAATGCAGCGGGCCACCGAGGTTGACCTCGCGCTCGATGTCGGTGACGCGCCCTGCGCCGATGCGCACGCGCGCCGTGATGCGGCTCGGCCGTCCGAAGGAAAACGATCCGAGTTGAAGCACCGACAGCCCGTTGATCTGCCCGACTTTGGCGCCGGCCGTGTCCAGCAGCACGATCTCGCGGTTAATGCTCTCCTGCGCTCGGTCGCGCAGGCGATCGGCGCGCTGGATGCTCTCCTCGATCGCGCGCACGACATCCTCGCGGCTGATCATGTCGTGCCCAGCTTCGCTGGCCCAGTAATCGGCTTCCCGTACCAGGTCCGCAATCCGTCCGATCTCGATCGACAGCTTTTCGCGATCGTCCGCCAGCCGCGCCCCTTCTTCGATCATGCGGGCGACCGCCTTCACGTCCACCGGCTTCAGATTATGTTCTTTGACGATGGACGTGATCAGCCGCGCATAGGCCTGATCGTTCTCGGCCGACCGGGCAATCGAGTCGTCGAAATCCGCCTGCACTTTGAACAGCCGCGAAAAATCCGGATCCGCCTGTGCCAGCAGGTAGTACAACTCGCGATCGCCGAACAGCACGACCTTCACATCGAGCGGAATGGGCTCGGGGTCCAGCGTCTGCGTGGCCACCACGCCTGAAATCTCCGACGGCTGCTCGATGCGGACTTCGCGGGCCTTGATGCTGCGCTTCAAGGCTTCCCAGGCGAACGGCGACAGCAAGAGCTTGCGCGCGTCGATCAGCAGGTAGCCGCCGTTGGCCTTGTGCAGGGCGCCGGGCTTGATCAAAAGGAAATCCGTGACCAGCGCGCCCATCTGCGCCAGATGCTCGACGCGGCCGATGACGTTGCCGTAGGTGGGGTTCAGCTCCTCGATGAGCGGTGCCCCGCCGCTGCTCTTGTCGTCACCGCCGACGATGACGTTGACGAGGTATCGACGGAAACGCGCATCGCGGGCGGTGTCCACGGACTGCTTGACGATCTCGCTCTCTTCTCCCGATGGTGCGAGGAACAGTCCCACGTTGCGGATGAGATCCCGGCCCGCCGCGTTGAGGAAGTCGACCACTTCCGAATGATCGCCGAACATCCCAGCCAGATCGTCCAGCGCCTCGCGCACGGCGACCTGCGCCACCTCCTCGTTAAGTTCGCTGGTGCGTTGCCGCCGCTGCTTATCGGATTTGGGCACGCGCTCCAGGATCGTCTCGAGCTCCTTCTGCAGCCCCGCGATCTTCTGTTCGACTTCCTTGCGCATCGTCTCGGGCAGCGTATTGAACACATCGGGCTTGACGATCTTGCCCTCGTGCATCGGCGCCATCGCGAAGCCCTGCGGGGTTCTCAGCATCGCGATATTCTGCGCCTGCGCCCGCTTGTTCAGCGCCTCCAGCGCCTCCTCCTGCCCGGAGCGGAATTCCTCATCGATGACGCGGCGCCGGGCCTGATAGTCCTCGCCTTCAAACATGGCCGGCAGCGTGTTCCTGAGCTCGTCGATGGCGGCAATCATGCCCTTGGCGAGCGAGCGCGCCCGTCCGGGGAGCAGCTTCAGCGCGCGCGGCCTGTTGGGCGTGTCGAAATTGTTGACGTACACCCAGTCCGGCGGCGTCTCCTTGGTTTTGGCCGTGCGCTCGAGATATTGGCGCACGGCCGTCGTTTTGCCTGATGCGGCGGGCCCAAGCACGAACACGTTGAAGTCGTGGCTCTTGATGCTCGTGCCGAATTGGATGGCCTTGAGCGCGCGCTCTTGTCCGATCAGGCCCAGGATCGGCTCGAGTTCGGCAGTGCTCTTGAAGCCCAGCGTCGCGGGATCCACCAGCCGGCGCAGTTCGGACGCCACTAAGGGGCGGGGGGGAGTTGGAGCCGAGTTCGTTGTCGTCGTCTCGGTCCGGTCGGCCGCCTCTTGCTGCGAACGCTTGAAAAACATACGTCTCACCTTCTAGCCTGATCGCCTGGCGCACGGGACAGCCGGCAGCGGGACGTCAACGCCCTAGCCTCTCATTACTTCATGCTGGGATCACGTGCACTAGACAGTAGTATGGGCAGATTCATGACAGCGGGAACCTGTAGCACCCGGATCATACCCGTCGACGGCCGCCATTCCGAGCCGGCCGCCGAGATCGGGCGCGGAGTCTGCCGTCTGCTGGCGCAGCATGGATTTGCCTGCGTTTACGAGCTGTCGCTGGCCAGCGGCCGCCGCGCCGATATCGCCGCCATTTCCGCGAATGGAGACATCTGGATCGTGGAAATCAAGTCTTCGATCGAGGACTTCCGCGTCGACCAGAAGTGGCCTGAATACCGGGAGTTCTGCGACCGCCTGTTGTTTGCCGTGGGGCCCGGCTTTCCTGTCGACATCCTGCCGCCCGATACCGGCCTCATCGTCGCCGACCGCTTCGGCGGCGAGCTTGTCCGGCCCGCACCCGAGCACCGGCTGGCAGGCGCCCGGCGCAAGGCTGTGACATTACGTCTGGCGCGCGTCGCGGCACTGCGGCTGGGCGGCATCTATGAGCCCGACGCCGCGCTCGAATTGCGGGTGCGCGAGTAGGCGGAGCCGGCTCTACTTCGGCGCCCGTTTGGCCA
>CADEFX010000286.1 GCA_902826715.1 uncultured Hyphomicrobiales bacterium
GTCCATCCCTTCTTGGTGTGGCGAATGAGGATCGAGCCGTAGAACGTGCCGAGAATCTGCTCGTCGTTGAGGCCGAGCGCATACAGCAGCGTCGTCACCGGCAGCTTGCGCCGCCGATCGATGCGCACGAACACCACGTCCTTGGCGTCGAATTCGAAGTCGAGCCAGGAGCCGCGATAGGGAATGATGCGCGCTGCGAACAGCAGCTTGCCGGACGCGTGCGTGCGGCCGCGATCGTGATCGAAGAAGACGCCCGGCGAGCGGTGCATCTGCGAAACGATCACGCGCTCGGTGCCGTTGATGACGAAGGTACCGTTCTGGGTCATGAACGGCATGTCACCCATGTAGACGTCCTGCTCCTTGACGCCCTTGATCGAGCGCGAGCCGGTCTCTTCGTTGATATCGAACACGATCAGGCGCAGCTTCACGCGCAGCGGAGCGGCGAAGGTCATGTCGCGCTGCTGGCACTCGTCGACGTCGAACTTCGGCGCATCGAAATCGTAGCGCACGAACTCGAGCGTCGCCTTGCCCGAGAAATCAGAGATCGGGAAAACCGACTTGAACACCGACTGCAAGCCGGTGTCCGCGCGACCGCCTTCAGGCTCCTTGACCATCAGGAAGTCGTCGTAGGAGCTCTTCTGCACCTCGATCAGGTTCGGCATCTCCGCCACTTCGGCGATCGAACCGAATTTCCTTCTGATACGCTTCCGGCCGGTAAACCGCTCAGCCATTTCCGCTCCTCTTGCCACTTGAGGGCATGGGCGGGGCAAATCCCCGCCTATAAGTCATCTCTCGTCCGGGCCGTTCGTCAGGCCCTCTCTTTTCCGGGTGTCGCGGTTGCCGCGTAACCGGCTGGTCTCACACGACGCTAATCGATGCACTGCGTCGTCGTCTTGAGATGGACGGCTCGGCTGAGCCGGGCCGTCCATACCGATGCCTCACTTCACTTCGACTGTTGCGCCCTGGTCCTCAAGCTGCTTCCTCAGCTTGGCAGCCTCGTCCTTGGACACGCCTTCCTTGACGGCCTTGCCGCCGGCTTCGACCAGATCCTTCGCCTCTTTGAGGCCAAGTCCCGTGATCGTGCGAACTTCCTTGATGACGTTGATCTTCTTCTCGCCACCAGCCTTTAGAATGACAGTGAACTCCGTCTGCTCCTCGACGGCCGCAGCGGCACCGGCAGCAGGAGCGGCGGCGACGGCGACGGCAGCCGCCGCCGAAACGCCCCACTTCTCTTCGAGCGTCTTGATCAACTCCGCGGCTTCCAGAATAGTCAGCTGCGAAAGGTCGTCGGCAATTTTGGAAAGATCAGCCATGTTACTTCACCTGTTTGTCTGTATCGGTTCGAACCTGTTTCGGCGGCGGTTGCGTATCTGGATGTCTCGGCCTCAAGCGGCCTTTTCTTCCTTGTCGACACGCGCCTGCATGACACGGACGAGCTGCGCTGCAGGCTCGTTTATCGTGCGCACCAACTTCTCTGCCGGGGCCATGAGGAGACCCAGCAGCTTTGCCCTGAGCTCGTCGAGCGACGGCAAGTCGGCCAACGCCTTCACGCTATTGGGATCAAGGACGGTCTTGCCCATCGCACCGCCAAGGATCACGAGCTTCTCGTTTTCCCTGGAGTACTTGACGGCAATGCGTGCCGCAGCGATCGGATCCTTCGAGTAGGCGACGCAAGTCGGCCCTTTGAAGAGATTGGCGATCGGCGCGGAGTCCGTATCCTTCAGCGCGAGCATGGCCAGCCGGTTTTTCGCCACCTTCACCGATCCGCCAGCCTCTTTGATGCGCTGGCGGAAGTCGGTCATCTGAGCGACGGTCATCCCGGCATAGTGGGCAACGACGATCACGCCCGTGTCCTTGAACACGTCGTGGAGCGTCGTTACGAGCTCTTGCTTGGCAGCTCTATCCACCTGCTCACTCCGTTTGCAGTTACAGCCCCGATATGGCTGCTCCTGCGGGTTGCACCTTGCCGCCGATGTCGGGCCTGCCCGGCTCCGGCGACGCTGCGGTTACCTGTCCGCCCGCGTCGTCTTGCGACGGCACGGCGCTTCCCATCGAGGTTCGAACCCGGCGAAGCCGTGAAGCCTGGCCTTGTTCGTCTCCCGTCTCATGCGGGCCCTGAAGCTTCAGGCTTAAGCCGGCACATCGGACCGGCACCCACAATCTTGGACAGGCTCGGAGCATGAGATCGTGACCTCACGCTCCTGATCCGGGTCAGAGACCCGGAATTCAGTTCTGCACCGGGCCGCTCAGCACCGTTGCCTGATCTACCTTCACGCCAGGCCCCTGCGAGGACGCAACCGACACCTTCTTGACGTAGGTGCCCTTGGCGCCCGCCGGCCGTGCCTTGACGACGGCATCTACGAAGGCGCGGATGTTCTCGACCAGCGCCGCTTCCGTGAAGCTTGCCTTGCCGACGCCGCCCTGGACAATGCCGGCCTTTTCCACGCGGAATTCAACGGCACCGCCTTTGGCATCCTTCACGGCCTGGGTCACGTCCATCGTCACCGTCCCGACGCGCGGGTTGGGCATCAGGCCGCGAGGCCCGAGCACCTTGCCCAGGCGTCCCACCAGGCCCATCATGTCAGGCGTGGCGATACAGCGGTCGAAGTTGATCGTGCCTTTCGACACGGTGTCGACGAGGTCTTCCGCGCCCACGACGTCGGCCCCCGCGGCCTTGGCCTCATCCGCCTTGGCGCCGCGAGCGAACACGGCCACGCGCTGCGTCCGCCCCGACCCGTTGGGCAGGTTGCAGACGCCGCGGACCATCTGGTCGGCGTGCTTGGGATCGACGCCCAAATTCATCGCCACCTCGATCGTCTCGTCGAACTTGGCTTTAGCTCGCGACTTGATGGTTTTGACCGCCTCATCGACTGCATAAGCCTTGTTGCGATCGATACCCTCGCGGACGGCGAACGTCCTCTTGCCGCCGGCAACGCGGGTGGCTTTGATCTTTTCTGCGGTTACGTTGGCTGCCATTTGATCTACTCCGTCACCTGCAGACCCATCGAACGCGCCGATCCCGCAATGGTGCGGGCCGCAGCTTCGACGTCATCGGTATTGAGATCCTTCATCTTCACTTTCGCGATCTCGCGAACCTGCGCCATCGTCACCGTGCCGGCACTGACGCGCCCGGTCTCCTTGGAGCCGCTCGTGACGTTGGCCGCCTTCTTGAGAAAATGCGACGCTGGCGGAGTCTTCATCTCGAACGTGAAGGAACGGTCGGTGAAGACCGTGATTTTCACCGGGATCGGCGTGCCCGGCTCCATATCTTTGGTACGGGCGTTGAAGGTCTTGCAGAACTCCATAATGTTGACGCCGCGCTGGCCTAGAGCAGGTCCGATAGGCGGTGCTGGGTTGGCCTGCCCGGCTTTCACCTGGAGGTTGATATATCCGTCGATCTTTTTCGCCATCTCACGTCCCTGACTGCAAGCCGGGAAAGCCCTGCTTTTCCCGATCTGTCTGCTGATCTAACTGGTTGCCGGCACTCTGCGAGGCCCGTTCAGGCTGTCTTCTCCACCTGTCCAAACTCGAGTTCGACCGGTGTCGGTCGCCCGAAGATCGATACGCCGACCTTGACGCGTGCGCGCAGCTCGTCGACTTCCTCCACATGGCCCTCGAACGAGGCGAAAGGACCATCGGAAACCCGCACTTTCTCGCCGATCTCGAACGTGACCGACGGCTTGGGCCGTTCCACGCCCTCCTTGACCTGGTGCAGAATGCGCATGGCCTCGTCGTCGGAAATCGGGACCGCCTTGTTTTCCGACCCCAGGAACCCCGTAACCTTGGGCGTGTTCTTGATAAGGAGATAGCCAGGATCGGTCATCTCCATTTTGACCATCACGTAGCTTGGAAAAAGCTTGCGCTCTGCATGGATCTTGCGGCCGCGGCGCACTTCCACGACCTCCTCTGCCGGCACCAGAACCTCGTCAAACAAGTGATCCAGGCCCGCTGCCTTGGCGCGTTCCTTGATCGCCTCCGCGACCTTCTTCTCGAAATTGGAATAGGCGTGCACAATGTACCAGCGCTTCGCCATAGGCCTCTCTCAGTATCCCTTGGGCTTGCGATTGCCCGCCGTCGCGTTTATCGACCCAATCCGAGGATCAGTTGCATCAGCCAGCCGATCGTCTGGTCAGCGAGCAGGAAGAAAAGAGACGCCAGCGTCACCATCACGAGCACCATGGCAGTGGTGATCCACACCTCTTTCCATGTTGGCCACGTGACTTTGGAGACTTCCTGGCGCAGCTCTTGAATAAATTCTACGGGGTTCAGTTTGGCCATTAACACTTGTCCTGAGGGATCGCCGCCCTCACCTCATCATCCGGCACCGCCGGAACGAAAGACCATTAGAGCACCACAATTGGCAGGGGTGGAGGGTCTCGAACCCCCAGCCTTCGGTTTTGGAGACCGACGCTCTACCAATTGAGCTACACCCCTCTGCTCACTTAACCCTCTGTCTGATAGCCATTTTTTTGATGCTTCACGCCGCTCTCCCGCCCATTTTCCACTGCAAAGCGCAGACAGCCTCGCGTGCCTCGGGACCATTTCCCGTGTGCCGCGCTGCCGATCTGCGGTGTCTGCTTGCTGTTTCGAAGCAACCTTATAAAGGCGTTACCGCACCTGCACAAGCCCGAAACCGCCGTTTTTTCTTGACAGCGGTCTCGATTCCAGGCCCGCACAAATTTCGATCGTATTCCCTCTCTACTCGATGATTTTGGTGACAACGCCGGCGCCGACGGTGCGGCCGCCCTCGCGGATGGCAAAGCGAACCTTCTCCT
>CADEFX010000287.1 GCA_902826715.1 uncultured Hyphomicrobiales bacterium
TCGGCGCCGGCGGCCAGATAGTCGTTGTGGATCTGGCCGATGATCTGCGGCTGCGTCAGGACAAGCAAATCGTTGTTGCCGGTCACGTCGCGGGTGTAGTCGGCAAAGCGTACGCCGCGGTAGTCAGCCTCCTTCAGCTTGTAGCGCTGGATCATCGTCCCCATGGCGCCGTCGATAATGAGGATGCGCTCGGCAACGGCATCCTTCAGCAGCGCAGTGCGGCGATCGTGCTCGGCGCGAGTCATCAGGCGGCGGCTCCATTCTTCGCAGGCATCGGCTCGGGGCGCAGGCCGAGCAGGTGGCAGACGGCGTAGACGAGATCGGCCCGGTTCAAGGTATAGAAGTGAAACTGCCGGGCGCCGTGGTCGACGAGATCCATGACCTGCTCGGCGGCGACGGCGGCGGCAACGAGGTGCGAGGTCTGCGGGTCGTTGTCGAGGCCGTCGAAGCGGCGCGCCATCCAATCGGGAATGGTGGCGCCGGTGCGCGCAGCGAAGCTCGCGACCTGCTTGAAATTGTGGATCGGCACGATGCCCGGCACGATGGGCACGGTGATGCCTCTGGCGCGCACGCGATCGACGTAGGCGCGATAGAGGTCATTGTCGAAGAAGAACTGCGTGATGGCACGCGTCGCGCCGGCATCGATCTTGGCCTTGAGATTGTCGATGTCGGCCTCGACCGAGGGGCTGTCAGGGTGCTTCTCGGGATAGGCCGCGACGGAGATCTCGAACTTGGCGAGACGCTTCAGGCCGCCGACCAGATCGGCGGCGTTCTGATAGCCTTGGGGATGGGGCACAAATGTCGTGCCGGGACCGGCAATGGCGTCGCCGCGCAAGGCGACGATGTGGCGAACGCCAGCCTGCCAGTAGCCGCGCGCGACCTCATCCACCTCGCCGCGCGTGGCTTGAACGCAGGTGAGATGCGCGGCAGGGATGACCATCGTCTCGCGCACGATGCGCGAGACGGTCGCGTGCGTACGCTCGCGCGTTGACCCGCCCGCGCCATAAGTCACCGACACGAAGTCGGGCCGCATCGGCTCCAGCCGTCGCATAGACGTCCACAAGGTCTCTTCCATCTTCTCGTTCTTCGGCGGGAAGAACTCGAAGGAAACGTTGATGTCGCTGCCGTCCAGGCGACGGCTAGAACGCTCCGCAACTTCTGCCATCAGCCGATGACCTCCATGCTGGAGTGCGCGCCTTGGCTTGCGCGCGGCCGTGCGCCGGAGCGCTGCGCGATCCAAAGCGTGACGGTGAGCTTGTCGCCAGCAGCGCCGGCAGGCGGTTTCAGCTCCTGCACGATAGGCGCGTCGAGACCGCAGTCGGTCAGCCATTCGGCGACAGCCGACGCGGGAAAGCCGAGCCGCTCATGCGCGTAGGACTGGCGCAGAAACTCAAGCTCATGCGGCGCAAAGTCGACGATCAGCAGGCGGCCGCCAGGCGCGAGGATGCGCGCGGCCTCACGCACGGCCTGCGCCGGCTCCGACAGGAAGTGCAGCACCTGGTGCATGACGACGGCGTCGGCCGCCCCATCGGCAAGGCCCAAGTGATAGAGATCGCCGTGGCGCACCTGCGCCCGCGCCAGATCGGCGGCGTCGAGCTTGCCGCGGGCATAGGCCAGCATCGTGTGATTGATATCGAGCCCTAGGCCGCGCTGGTAAGTCTTTGCGAACAGCTCCAGGGAGCGGCCCGTGCCGGTGCCCAGGTCGACGAACAGGCCGAACGGCCCGGTACCAAGAGCCTCGCGCATGGCGGCCTCGACGACACCTTCGTCAACATGCATGGCACGGATGCGATCCCAGTCGGCGGCGTGGGACTGGAAGAAGGCTTGGGCAGCCGCCTCCCGCTCACGCTTGACGGCGTCCCAGCGCTGACGGTCGCGCACGAGCTGGCTGTCGCCAGCGTCCGTCGCGTTCAGAAGGCGATGCAGCAGCGCGCCGCGCACACCCTCGTCGACGGTCTGGAAGTAGACCCAGCTCCCGTCCCGCAACCGGCGGATCAGGCCGGCTTCAGCGAGAAGCTTGAGATGGCGGCTGAGGCGCGGCTGGCTCTGACCAAGAATGCGGGTGAGGTCCTTGACGTTGAGCTCGGCGCCCGCGAGCAGCATGAGGATACGCAGGCGCGTCGGCTCGGCCGCGGCCTTGAGCAGCGACACCACTGAGCCCGGGTCGAGAACGGCGTGCATGGTCATGCTCCAACGGAGGAACAGAACATATAAATATATCTTTATGTGTCAAGAGCCCCAATACGCAGGCGGTCGTTTCACGGTGCGGTCATGCCATGTGTTGCAGACGCCACATCTAAATGCCGACTTTGTTAAAATTTGAGGCTCGGAAATGAACCGTTTGTGCGTGCGATGCGTCTAGAAGGCCATAAGAGCGTTGCCCAAATGTCGAGCCTGGGCGCGGATTGTTAAGGTCCAGGTAAGCAACGTTCAATATGGTCAAGCCATTCGAGGGCGGCGGGGCACTTCTTCATGGTTCACGTTGGTTTTGACCGGGTTACGCCCGCGTCGGCGCTTGAAAAGCTGCCGATTCTCCTTGAGCAATCGACCTCGCACGCGTCGGTGGTGCTCAAGGCCCTGCTGCTGATGCCGGCGCTGGTTGCCGTGGCTGTGCCACTGGCCCTCCTCGGCGCCCATGCCATGGCCGAACCGGCTTCATTCACGATGCTCGCCGAGCACCCTGTGGTGGCCCTGCAGATCGGGCTCGGACTGATGCTCTGGTGCGCCCTGTTCGTGTGGCCGCTGCGCGTGGTGCTGGCCCGTGCCGGGACGGCGCGGGTGGTGGACATTACCGCGGGCTCGGTGCGGGTGACGGACCGCGGTCCCTTGCGCAGCACGTCCTGGGCTGAGCCGCTTGGCTCCTATCGCGGGGTTGCCCATTGCGTGCGCACGAGCCTGTCGGGCGTGCGGCACGAGATGATCCTGGTGCATCCCGATCCGCGCCGGCACGTGCTGCTGGCAGCGGCACCGGCAATGCCGCAGAGCCTGCTGACGGGCACGGCGTCCCTTCTCAACTTGCCGGAGATTGCAGCGCGCGACCTTTACGCTACCGAGCGCAGCCGTACCGCGCCAGTTCCCGATGACGCGCTGGTCACGATGCCGGCGATCGCGCGCGGTTGAGCGGAACGGGCTATCTCTCCTTGGTGATGGCGCCGAAGGCGGTGCCAGCATCGACGGCTGCACGCGGGTCGCGCGGGCGCCAGCTGCCGCGATCGACGGCCGACAGGAAGCGCTCGATCAGGTGATTGAACAGTGCCGGCTCCTCATAGTTGAGGACGTGTCCGGAGCCCGGCAGAACCGCGAGTTGGGCCACCGGCATGATGCGCTTCATGAAGAGGTTCGTGTCGAGGCAGGTTTCGTCCTCGTCGCCGACGACCAGCAGGACCGGCACTTTCACGGCGCGCAGTTCCCGCTCCAACTCGTAGAGCGAGGGGCGCTTGCCCTGTACGTTGCGCAACACACGCGCGGAGCCGGCAGGCGGATGCTCGGCCAGATGGTCGACGAATGCGCGCCACCCTTGCGGGTCCTTGTTCTGAAGCTGGACGCGCGTGGGGCCGACGCCCATCTGCTCGGCATCGAGCTTTGCCGCCTTTTCCATGACGCGCGAGTTGACTTCGGCCTCCTGGAGGAACGTCGCGCGCTGCGACGGATGCGAGCCCGAGCCGGCGCCGGCGGGCACAGCCGATCGCAGACGATCGGGGAAATGGATCGTGAGCTGCAGCGCGGTGTAACCGCCCATGCTCAGGCCCACGACATGAGCGCGGTCGATCTTCAGGTGATCGAGGACGGCGATGGCGTCACGATTGGCGATGTCTTGCCCGTACTCGGCATCGGTGGCGGGAACATCGGACGGCGGATAGCCACGGGCCGCCACGCTGATGCAGCGGTAGCTGCGGCTGAAGTAGCGCACCTGGTCGGTCCAGCTCCGATGATCGCCGGCATACTCGTGCAGGAACAGAATGGGCGTCCCCTGCCCCGTTTCCTCAAAGAAGATGTTGGCGCTTTGGGATCTCGCGTGCGGCATGACGTACGTTTCCCCTCTGATCGCAGCCCGATTGGGGCAGAGTGCAGGCAAATGACGGTGTGATCGGGTCAACATTTGCCATAGCGCTGCCTTGAAGCAACAGCAGATTTACCGGCCACGGGTTACACCTTTGACGAGACGCGGCGCCCCGTGCTCCATTCCTGGCGCATGGTTCGCACTGGTGGATGAACGGTCCGCGGGGTGGGCCGAATGGCGGATGAGGGGCTTGTATGAGGTTCGACATGTCGAGGGGTGAGGCGGGTCGCGTGCATCGCAAGGTCTTGGGCCTGCGCCTCAGCGCCCTGCTGGTGGCGGTGTTGGCTCTGGCAACTCCGGCGGCGGCCGATCCCGCGGTCCTGTTCATGCAGCGCATGGCCAACGAGTTGCATGTCGCAGCCCGAGCGAAGCAGTCGCAGCTCATTTCCAACGTGATCCAGCGCTACGGCGACGTGAATTACATCGGCAGCTATTCGCTTGGAAATTATCGCGCGCAACTCGCGGCCAACGACCGGCAACTTTACCATACGGGGATCATCAAATTCCTGGGCCGCTACGCGGCCAACGAGGCGCCAAAATATCCTGTGGCCAAATACGAAATCATCTCGCCGAGCGTGCAGGGCGCCAACGGCACGATGGTGGACAGCCGCATCACGCTCAAGGACGGCACGACCTACGACGTGCGCTGGCTGCTGGCGAAATACGGCAACACGTATCGGGTGTGCGACGCC
>CADEFX010000288.1 GCA_902826715.1 uncultured Hyphomicrobiales bacterium
GAGAAACTCGCGCCTGAGCACGGCGTCATGGAAGACTACGAAGTCGAGCACGCGTTTCCCGTCATCGGTCTGCGCACCATGCTTCTGAACGCGCGTAAGGTCTACTACGAGGGCAACAACCATACGACCATCCTGCTCGCCATTGAGGACGTTACGGCGCGCCGAGCGGCGGAACGAGAGATGCAGCAGCTTTTGCATCAGAAGGAGTTGCTCCTTGAAGAGATGCAGCATCGGATCGCCAACTCGCTCCAGATCATCGCCAGCATCCTTCTACTGAAGGCGAGCACCGTCCAATCGGAAGAGACGCGGCAGCACCTCCGGGAAGCCCATAAGCGCGTCATATCGGTCGCGGCGGTGCAAAAACACTTGAAGGGGACCAGCCTCGGCGAACCGATTTCCGTCACTTCCTACCTATCCAAACTGTGCGAGTCGCTGGCCGACTCCATGATCGGCGAAAGCCGTCCAATAACGGTGCAAGTGAGTGCCGAAGGCGCAACAGTCTCGTCGAGCAAAGCCGTCAGCATCGGTCTGATTGTCACCGAAGGCGTGATCAACGCCCTGAAGCATGCATTTCCGGAGGCCAAAGAAGACAGTCATATCGTCGTCAGTTACGCAGAGACGGGTTCGGACTGGAAGCTGTCGATTGCCGACAACGGCGTCGGCAAGCCGACGGGAGGACCGGCTGCCACCAAAACCGGTCTCGGCACCAGCATTGTCAATGCGTTGGCGCAACAGCTCGATGCAAGTGTCGAACTCGCGAGTGGCCCGAGTGGCACGGTCTTGTCCGTCATCCACGCCGTGCCAGTCTCGGATTTGCCTCGTGCCGCATAGAAAAAATTGGAAGGGACGACCGGAATGACGATGCAGCACGTGCTGGTCGCCACTGATCTTACCGACTGCTCCGATATGGCGCTAGAGCGAACCCTTGCAATCTGCCGTGACTGCAACATTACGCTTCTGCACGTGCTGCGCGCAGGATTGCCCAATTCGTTGAGCGTGCAATTGCATACGCTGATCGATGGTTATCTCGCCGACCACGCGCTGTACTCGGCGGGAAGTGGCTCAAATACGGTTCAGGCGCTGGTCGCCGCAGGGCATCCCTTCACCACAATAGTGAGCGAGGCCGTCTCGCGGCGGGCGCAGCTCATCGTTATGGGAGAGCCAGCGCTGCTGCGGCGGGCGCAACTGTTCGTTGGCACAACGGCCGAATGCGTGGCGCGCCTCACAGACCGACCCGTACTCATGGTCAAGCGTCGAGGAACCGGATCGTACCAGCGCATAACAGTCGCGCTCGATGGCTCACCTGCGGCTGTCCGCGCGTTGAAGACCGCCATTGCCCTGTCGCCAAACGCGGAATTTGGCATCATCTACGCGAAGCCGCCTGTTCCCATTGTCCCCACGGCGACGGAGCTGGGCGAGCGCGATATCCACGACAGGACACGGAGTGAGTTCGAGAGCGCATTCCGCAGTACGCAGGGGACGTTCGGCAGCAATGCGCCCAACGTAACCATCGACATCGTGGAAACGTCAGCTTATGTGGCTCTTCGCCACGCGAGTGACGCCACCGATTTGTTGGTTATGGGCACGCACAGCAAGGCGCCTTGGCTGACAGGCTTGGAGATCGGTGCGCTTGCCCAGCGCATGCTGGCGGAAGCGCCTTGTGACGTGCTGATTTCACCGCCGTGATTCGTGAATATCGCAGCCAGCACACACCGAAACCCCGAGCAATCGGCGCCCGGAAATGCTCTTCGGCGCAATGCCTATGAGAGCGCACGAATGTCGGACAGCAGACGCTCTATGGCCTCATGCACATCACGCGGAGCGGGGTCATGTGCTTGCCGAACGCCCGTCTCGCCTTGCCGCATTCGGTCCAGCAGTTCTCGATGTTCTTGCGCTACACGAGCAGCATCCCAGCCACGGCGCCGGTTCTCGATCCCGTAAAGATTGGCGACTAAAAACTCAATGGCCCGCAAACGAGCCTCTAGGTTTTTCGGACCATCATCCATTGTCGCCTCCAGGTTTGCAGCACCGCGTGAGATGATGGCGTGAGCCACGGTCGCGCAACAGGGGCGCCCTGGTTATTTCGTCTGCTGGGTCGGCGTGGGCCGCTCGCCGGAAAAATGCCCCCGATCCCATGTGAGCATAGTGATGAAGGCCGCCGCCACGACCAAAGCCAGGAGAATCTTCGTGATGCTCCATCCTCTAACATCCCACGGGGAACGCGGGTCTGGAGACTGCTGGGCCATTGGAAACCTCTCAACGCATGAAGAACGACTTTGTCATGACCTAGAACACCTAGGGATTTCAACTTGCAGCCCCATTTTTGGCGGACCCCGAGAAAACAATCAAAGAAAGCGCCGCAACCCGCTATCCAGGTCAAATATCGCGGTCCCCAGACCGGCAACACTTGGTGGGGTCGCGGGCACATGCCGTCTTGGCTCGCAGCGAAAGCGCAAGCTGTCACATTATTCTAATGGCCTTCTTGGCCATAGCCTCCAGCGTTCCAGCATCCCTTTGCTTGGCTACCGAAAGAACGGCCTGCGCAAGCTTGGTGCGAGCATGAATGAGGCCCAGGCCAGTGCCGACATGGTTGGGCTCAATCATCATCCACGCCCTTTCAAATGCGTCGCTGAGGATCTTCAATTGCTCGGGTTCGTATATTGCGCCCGGCTCTATCGCACGCTCGATGACCGCATGAGCTTCCATTGACCACCCCACTCGCTACGCCACGCACTAAGGTCAGTTGTGGAACAGATCACAGAATTGGGGCGCTGGACCTAATCTATATTAGGTCTAAGCGGATTAATCGGATTGACGCGCGTCCGCTCAGCCATGCCCCAAAAAAGCGCCCATCCAGCAACCCTGCGAACCGATGGCCCGTTCATCGCTCCGCTCCCGCATGACGGACAGCAGTTGGACACCGGACACCTCAAGGCCCGGCAGCACGGCCGCTTCCTGGCTACTTTGATGACGACCGCAACTGCGGTCTTCATACGACTGCCGGCTTTTGGGACCGGCAGTTGCAGGGCGGTTAGAGTGCGCGGCATTGACGGTAGCGTATCCGCCAATATTGGCTTCCTGTGGCGCGCGCTTTGCGCCTTAGCCAAGCGCAGTCACCATGATAGTAGCCATCATAGAAATAGAACTCAGCACCCGGTCCCCAATAGAAACGAACTCCTTTGCGACTGCCTCGGTCTGTCTGGCGATACGCTCGAGGTGATCCGCCAACTTGGCCACCTGGGCGACGGACAGTCACTCCTTCGCGCCCTGAGCGTCGGCGAGCGGATGTGCCTCCGTCACGGACCGAGCGGCCTTGTCGTATCGCGGGTGCGCTTCGCTTCGCGGGGCTACCCTGTCGGAGGTTTTTTTGGGCAGGTGCTTGGTTGGGTGCAGCTTTGCCGCTAACGCCGCCCCTTTCCAACTGCGCGAGGTGAAGAGCGGTCGTGCCCTCGACGTTTCCAATATTTATTGCCTGGGCACTGATGGATGCTGTGACGAGCAATAGGCTCGTGATTGACGCTATGTGAAGAAAGGAAGGCATGTCGTCTCTTTCTGCCCGCCAATCGGGCCTGTGAGCCACTTATGGAGTCAACGGACCGGCTGTCCTGTCGCGCTGGCTTCTCTGGATCGACCAGGAAGAGGCGCTTGTTACGGGACAAGCGCCTCCGTTCCTGCGAGGGAACTACGCGTAAGGCTCGCGGAGGTGCATAGCTCTCCACGCCGTCGCATCAACGGGGGAGGCGGATGCAGGACGGGACGCGATGACGGCAGTAAATATTGGAAGGGGCGCGCTCGCCCTGATCCAGATCAGTGTACCGAATTTTTTTTCATCCGGCTGTGCCCTCTAACGAGCTGGCGCTCGCCACGATTCGCACCGCAGCATCCGCGACGCGCTCGATACCAGTCAGGCAAAATTCATCAAAGCGACCCCGCGTTCTCTAACTTGGATTAGCGTTGCCGGTCACCAAGACGCGCATAATCAAACCTGCCATTCGTCGATACGGCAAAACCTCGATCCTGGTGGGAACCAAGCGCAGACCCATCTGTTTGTCGCACGCAACAAGTCCATCCGAGGAACATGCTCATGAAATCGCCTTTTCGCGGCTCGTTAGGCGCATTTGCGCTGCTAGTCTTTGCGTTCCCGGTCAGCGCACAGACCGCTGATCCTGGCGTCGAGTTAGCGTTCATTCCTCATACGATGACCGTTACGCTCATCAACGAAGGCGGAAAATATGTTGCCATCGACATGAAGCATATTCCGCAAGGCGGGAGCTGCAGGATGGACAAGGACGCAACTATCGCACGCGTGGGACCGGGCGCATCTGATGGAACGACACGTGTTCGTTATGCGGCCGCCCAGATCAGCGCAGGCGGTTGCCCCTTCATGACTACTTTTGATCTCTCCAACAGCGACTACGCCGCGGCGCGCGCAGCCTTCGTCACTTTGAAGGAGGAGGCGTGGACGAAGGTGGAAACCATCAAGAAAGAACTTGGCGAGAAGTGGGACGAAGTGACCGGTAAGAAAAGCTGAACGTCCGCGATCGGCAGCAGGACGTGTTACTCGCGCAATTTTTGTGACGCTATGGAGGCTACCTTGGACACCAACACATTGCTCATCATTCTCGTAGTTCTTCTTCTCATCGGTGGCGGCGGCTTTTACGGGCGCGGGCGCTGGTTCTAAATGAGCTGGCTCCACAATTTCGGACGGTAGGGTGAGTGGATCGTCTGCCTGACAG
>CADEFX010000289.1 GCA_902826715.1 uncultured Hyphomicrobiales bacterium
GGGCTTGCCGTTGTATGGCATCGACAACATTCAATACAGGGACGGGAGGTATCAGCCGAAGGAAGCGCGTGGCGGCAAGATCTCCACTGCTGCTTACCGTGAGATCCACGCCGAGCTTCTCAGCCGCGATCAGTGGATTATCGACGGATTTGATAGCCAGGCATTTGCATGGGAGCGGTTTGCCGCGGCGGACACGCTGATCTACGTCGACTTGCCGATCATAGCTCATTACTGGGGCGTCACAACGCGTTGCGCCGCCGGCTTGTTCAAAAATCCGAAGGGGTGGCCTGAGAACAGTCCTATCTGGGAAAGCACATGGGACGGCTACCGGGTCATCGGGCGGTGTCATCGCCTTTTGACGCCGAAATATCGCCAGCTTGTAGCCGATGCTGGCGTATCGAAACGAGTGCATCACTTGAGATCACGCTCAGCAATCTCATCATTTATTCGAGCCATCGTGGAAGAGGTGCGGCCCGGACATGACGACCGCTCTCGTCGATAACGGATGGAGTGGTCCATTGATGATCCTCTCGCGTATTATGACGCTATGGGTCAGACTCCGCCTTGGATGCGAATTCTGATCAGGTCTGCTTTGACCGCAATACCTGCCGCGACGGCCCAGGAGCGAGTTCGGCAGCGGCAAGGGTCACGAATGAACCGGCAATCTATTTTGTGGCCACGACGACAAGCCCTTGAATTTTGGCACTCACCTCGCTCTCCCCGTGTCGTTCCGCAATCGCGGCCGCTGCATGCTCCGTAGCGGACTGGAGCCTGTCGGCGCCTCGCGCCTCGATCTCATTTCTGAGCGGTGTTCCCTGACAGTAGGCCATCGCGACGTAGTGCGGCGATGGCGCGCGACTAGTCTCGCTCCTCTTCTCGATATTAATGCGAGAAAATCCAGCGGCCCTCAAATCGTGCTCGATCAGCGTCTCATCGCAATAGCCGTGTGGAACGCGTGCAAGAAATCGTGGTGGATCATCTGGAAAGATTTCGCCGAGAGCAGTCGTAATGTCATTTGCAAACACGTTGTCCTCGATCCGATCCCAAACATTGAAGACGAAATGTCCGCCTGGCTTCAGAACTCGATGGGCTTCTCGATATCCCTTCGTGCGATCTGGGAAAAACATTGCTCCGAATTGACAGCAGACAACGTCGAACTGCGCATCGGGAAACGGCAAAGCCAGCGCGTCCGCCTGCTGCCAAGTAAGGCGGCCATCCTGTCCCTGTCGCTGTGCGGCATGATCAAGCATCGGTTGGTTGAGGTCCGTCACCACGTAGCGAGCGCCCGCATGAAGCTTGGCAGCGAGAGCGCGCGTTACGACGCCGGTGCCCGCCGCCGTCTCGAGAACGGCCGCCGGCGAGAGAGCCGCAGCCCTCTGCGCGAGATCTTCAGCGAATCCGGCAAAAATGAGCGGCACCATGTAATCGTCGTAAAACTGCGGGATCGAGCCGGCAAAAACCCTGTCAGATGCAGACATTGCACTGCTCCCAAGCGCGACACAGCCGTTGTACTCTGAGCGCTCGCACATGTTTGGAGCGTGCCGCAAGTCACAATTTGGTTGTTCTGGCGATGTCTTTTGTGGGTCAACGGCACGCCTGCGCGTCAGCTAGCCCATGTTTCAAGTTTTCCCTCGAAAGCGGACGAACGTGTGCAAGACCGCTAACGGGCGTTGAGTGCCAGAAGCAGACTTCAGACAAATCCAACTTTGCGGACAAAACGCGCGGCGCGTGGGTCAAATCGACGGTTGGGACATTCGAAGATAAACGTCCCAATGTGGCAGCTGCCTTGTGCGACGCGACGTGTCGCTCGACTGCCTAGCTCAGCGAGGCTGGAACCCACTTGCTTTCCACGTCTCCTGCGCGGCAGGCGATGATAGGTATTTCACGAAGTCACGCGCCCCAGTGTCCTCCTTTGCGCCCAGCACCACCGCGGCTGCGTATTCCGTGAAATTTTGGATGTCGGCGGGAAGCGGCGCCGCCACCTCCACGCCAGGTACGAGCGATGCGTCGCTCGTCAGCCCGAATCCAATCTCAGTGTTGCCCTTCGCAACGGCGCTCATGACTGCTTGGCTGTCCGGGAAAAGAGCGATTTTGCTCCGAAGTTCTCCCAATGCCAATCGATCGATCACACGCGCCATGTGGACGCCGCTGACACCACCGGCTGAGGGATCGCCGTAGCCGATGCTCCGCGCTGCGTTCATAGCTTTCTTGAAGTCGTCAACAGTGTCGATCACAGGTTTCGGCGCGCCGGTTTTGACAAAGAGAGCGAGGCCAACGCGCGCAACACTGGCGCGTGTTCCAGATACCAACTTTCCCTTATTTTCGAGGCCTTCGACTTGGGCCTTTGACGAAATCGCTACTTCGGCAGGCTCCCCGCCTTCTATCCGCATCGTCACGGCTCCGGCAGTGGCGAAGTCGACTATGAGCTTGTTCCCTGAGGCTTTCTCGAATTGTCTGGCTATCTCGGTCATTGCGCCTCGCATTGCGACAGGCGACAGCACCTTCAATTCGGCTGCGTCGCTCGCAGGCGCGAACGGCAGGAGCAAGGCAACTAAAAGACACGAACACTGTATCCTTTGTAAGGTCATAGCGATCTCTCCCTGTTCAAGAACGAGGCCGCTAGTTTGTTGAAAAGAGACAAGCAATCATATCACCCAGGCGTATTGCCACTTTCGGACTGGTGCTCGCGACCATCGGTGTTCAAATGCGTGGGATGCCCAAAATTAATATCAGCGGCCCGCAAGAAGCGCGTTTCTCGGACTGCCCCTCTTGCCGTTCACTCTAGACGGCGAGAACATGCACTCTAGACGGCGAGAACATGCCTTCGACGCTCGCCGTCTACTGGCCGGAGACAAGCCGTGCATTGCATTTCTCTCGGGATGATCCGTGTTCTCATAGCGCTTGGCCTGACCTTCTGCGTCGGTGAGGCTAAGGGACAGGATCGCAAGCCGCTGCCCCATGTCGGAATACTGAACTTTGCCGGACCCAACGATCTTCGCGTCCACCAATTTCGCGATGCCCTGCGCATTCTCGGTTATCGCGAGGACGACAATATCAAGCTCACGCACAAGTGGGCCGATGGAAAGGCGGAGGCCTTGCCCGATCTTGCGGCGCAGCTTGCTTCCGACAAGACCGATGTGATCATCGCATTGGGCCCTGCCGTCTGGGCGGCAAAAAGGGCAACGACGACCATACCGATCGTCATCGCCTTCAGTGGCGATCCCATCGCGCAGAACATCGCAAGTAACTTGGCCAAACCGGGTGGGAACATCACTGGCTTTTCATACATGTCGACCGACCTGGCTGAGAAACGCCTCGAGCTGATCAGTGAATACTTTTCCGCATCGAAACGTGTGGCCGTTCTATTCAGCGTCAACGAGCCTGCCACGACTTTTGAGATCGAGAGAATGGGCACGGTGGCTTCGGCGCTCGGCGTGACGATTGTTTCGGCGCCAGTCGACAAGCCCGATCAGCTCGAAGAGGCATTTGCATCGGCAGTCGGCGCGGGTGCGGACACCATGGTCGTGCTGACCCACGGTTTTGCCGTCATTAATGCCGAGCGAATCATGGCGCTCGCTGGGAAATACAGGTTGCCCGTTCTCTATGGCTGGCACGATTTTGTGGCCGCGGGTGGCCTTATGTCATACGGCCCTGATGTCGAAGGCCTTGTCCGAAGAGCCGCCGGCTATGTCGATCGCCTGCTGCGCGGCGAGAAGGCGGGAAATCTACCTATCGAGCTGCCGACATTGCTGCTCCTATCAATCAACATGAATACGGCGAAGTCACTCGGCATCAAAGTGCCGGAGGTACTGCTGCTGCGGGCGGACCGCATCATTGAGTAGGCTCATCCGGTGGCGTTACGTACCTGACAATGCATAAGTGGAAAACGGTCAACCGCAGCCAGATCCTTGCGGCCTGTTCGGCTCATGGCCGTCTTGGCTTCGGCTCGGCCTGGTCCCAGGACTAAAGTATCGGCCCCTCACTGACGAGACCCCTGGGCATGAAAATACTTTTAGTCGACGACCACGCACTAATCCGTGAAGCGCTGCGCGGCGTGCTGAGAGAACTGCGGCCCGACGCCGCCATTCTCGAAGCGCCGGACTGCAGCGAGGCGATGCGGCTTGCCATGGCTAGTGCCGCCGAGCTCGAACTCATTCTGCTTGATCTGGGTCTGCCGGACGGCGATGGCTTTGAAGTTCTTGCCGACTTGCGTGCTCGCTATCCAGCCGTCGCCATAGTCGTGCTCTCAGCCACCAAGGACCGCGATAGCGTCACCCGGTCGCTTGATCTCGGCGCGCTCGGCTTCATCCCGAAATCGGCAACGCGCGCAGTTATGATGAGTGCACTGCAGCTCGTGTTCGCCGGTGGTATCTACGTGCCGTCAGAAATATTGCACCGAGACCAAGCCGCGCCACCGGCGAGCCCGATTGCCGCCAAAGCGGCGGCGCCATCTGATCTCAGTCTGACCGATCGGCAGATCGATGTGCTTGCACTGATGATGCATGGAAAGAGCAACAAGGCTATTTGCCGGGAGCTTGCTCTCGCCGAGGCGACCGTGAAAAACCACGTCACGGCGGTGCTCAAGGCGCTAAAGGTCACCAATCGCACGGAAGCCGTAATCGCGGTAGCCGCACTGGGCTGGAAACTACCGGTTGTCAAGTCGTGAGCGACACAGCTCGAGACCGCTGAGTGGTCGACGATAGATCCGCCTTGAGAT
>CADEFX010000290.1 GCA_902826715.1 uncultured Hyphomicrobiales bacterium
CGTTGGTCTTGGCCGCGTAGTCGCGCACGTCCTGCGTGATCTTCATCGAGCAGAACTTCGGCCCGCACATCGAACAGAAGTGCGCGACCTTGTGCGCGTCCTTCGGCAGCGTCGCATCGTGCATCGTGCGCGCCGTGTCGGGATCGAGGCCGAGGTTGAACTGATCCTCCCAGCGGAAGTCGAAGCGCGCGCGCGACAGCGCATCGTCGCGCAGTTGCGCCGCCGGATGCCCCTTGGCGAGGTCGGCCGCGTGCGCGGCGATCTTGTAGGTGATGACGCCGTACTTGACGTCGTCGCGGTTGGGTAGCCCCAGGTGCTCCTTCGGCGTCACGTAGCAGAGCATGGCGCAGCCGAACCAGCCGATCATGGCGGCGCCGATGCCGGACGTGATGTGGTCGTAGCCCGGCGCGATGTCGGTGGTGAGCGGCCCGAGCGTGTAGAACGGCGCCTCGCCGCACTCCTTGAGCTGCTTGTCCATGTTGATCTTGATCTTGTGCATCGGCACGTGGCCGGGGCCTTCGATCATGACCTGGCAGCCCTTGTCCCAGGCGATCTTGGTGAGCTCGCCCAGCGTCTCCAGCTCCGCGAACTGCGCGCGGTCGTTGGCATCCGCGATCGAGCCCGGACGCAGGCCGTCGCCGAGCGAGAACGACACGTCGTACTTGCGCATGAGATCGCAGATCTCGTCGAAGTGCTCGTAGAGGAAGCTCTCCTTGTGATGCGCGAGGCACCACTTGGCCATGATCGAGCCGCCGCGCGACACGATGCCGGTCACGCGGTTGGCGGTGAGGTGCACGTAGCCGAGCCGCACGCCGGCGTGGATGGTGAAGTAGTCCACGCCCTGCTCGCACTGCTCGACGAGCGTGTCGCGATACATCTCCCACGTCAGCTTGACGGGATCGCCGCCGCACTTCTCCAGCGCCTGGTAGATCGGCACGGTGCCGATCGGCACGGGCGAGTTGCGCAGGATCCACTCGCGCGTGTTGTGGATGTTGCGGCCCGTGGAGAGGTCCATGACCGTGTCCGCGCCCCAGCGGATCGACCACACCATCTTCTCGACCTCCTCCTCCACGGAGGATGTGACGGCCGAGTTGCCGATGTTGGCGTTGACCTTCACGAGGAAGTTGCGGCCGATGATCATCGGCTCGAGCTCGGCGTGGTTGATGTTGCACGGGATGATGGCGCGGCCGCGGGCGATCTCGTCGCGCACGACCTCGGGCGTGATGTGCTCGGGGACGGAGGCGCCGAAGCTCTCGCCGTCGGCGAGCGCTGCCTTGGCGCGGGCGAGCGCTTTGGCGCGGCCCAGGTTCTCGCGATGCGCGACGTAGATCATCTCCTTGGTGATGATGCCGGCGCGGGCGAACTCGAATTGCGTGACGGGATTGCTGGCTACGCCGCGCAAGGGCGCCGGCTTATTGGGAAAATCCCGCGCCAAGTGCTTGCCCGTGACGTTGCCGTTGTCCTCCGGCTTGATATCGCGGCCCTGGTAATGCTCGACGCCGCCGCGCTCCTTCACCCAGGCTTCGCGATGGCGCGGCAGGCCCTTCTCGACGTCGACCTTGAAATCGCGGTCGGTGTAGGGACCGGAGGAATCGTAGACGCTGAACGGCGGCTCGCCGGCTTCCTTCGTCAGCGTGATCTCGCGGAACGGCACGCGCACGTCGGCGTGGCCTTCGGGTGCGGCATAGACCTTCGCCGAGCCCGTGATGGGTCCGGTCGTCACTTCGGGAATCATCAGGTCTTTGGCCCGCGTGATCTTGTTCATTGGTCATCTCCCTATGGGCATCGCCGGACGCACGCCGGCGGAAAGCTATGTCACGGCTGATGCGGGCGTGCGGTTCAGGGAGATTAAAGCGTCCGTCCCTTCGCCGGCATGACCCGGATCAGGTTCTAAGGGTGGCAGCGCGGTCTCAGCGCCATCTCAGCCAGCTTCCATGCCGGCCCCCCTGGAACGCATTCATTCTAACGCCTAATGCAAATCTGGCGCAAGATTTCATTGCCCGCGCCCGCCAGCTCACGTCCCCATTTTATCCTGCGTCTTGGTGGCAAAATCGTCCGCGTCATGGCGCTCGTGAAGCTGGCTCGACGGATCGCCCTGGATGCGATTGACCATGCGCCCGCGCTTGACGGCGGGACGCTGCCCGATCTCCTCCGTCCAGCGAACGACATGCTTGTAGCTCGCGCCGTCCAGGAACTCGCCCGCGCCGTACAGCAACCCCTTGGAGAGCGCCCCATACCACGGCCAGATCGCCATATCCGCAATGGTGTACTCATCGCCTGCCATGTAGGCATTGCCGGCGAGATGGCGGTCGAGGACATCGAGCTGGCGCTTCACCTCCATGGCGAAGCGATTGATCGGATACTCCCACTTGGCCGGCGCGTAGGCATAGAAGTGCCCGAAGCCGCCTCCCAGGTACGGCGCACTGCCCATCTGCCAGAACAGCCAGTTCAAGGCCTCCGTGCGCTTGTCGGCGTCCTTTGGCAGGAACGCTTTGAACTTCTCGGCGAGGTAAAGCAGGATCGCGCCCGACTCGAAGACGCGCCGCGGCTTTTTGGGTTTTGAGCGATCGACCAGCGCCGGGATCTTGGAATTGGGATTGATGCCGACGAAGCCCGATCCGAATTGATCGCCATTGCCGATGCGAATGAGCCAGGCGTCGTATTCCGCGCCCTTGTGGCCAAGCGCGAGCAGCTCCTCGAGCATCACCGTAACTTTCACGCCGTTCGGCGTGCCCTGTGAATAGAGCTGGAGCGGGTGCTTGCCGACCGGAAGATCCTTGTCGCTCGTCGCTCCGGCAACAGGACGATTGATGTTGGCAAAGCGTCCGCCGTTCTCCTTGTCCCAGATCCAGACCTTCGGCGGGACGTATACATCCGTGCTGCTCACGATCATCTCCTTCTTGGTGGCCCTTCGGGGCGTCGCTGCCGCCATGATGCCGTTGCCGTCGCTCCAAGGCGAGATATCAAATCATTGTTATGGCCAAGCTACGGCCCGGCGAAGTAGGTCGCGTTCCAATCGCTTCTGGCATGAAAAAAGGGAGAGCTTTGAGCTCCCCCTTCTGTCGTTCACATTTGCCTTTCAGCGACCGCTACTTCTTCTCCGGCCAATAGTAGTTGGCGGCGAAGTCGTAGTTGGGCTGCACGGATCGGCGCGTCGGCACGACCTTGGAGGCGTACTCGCGCTGGCTGGCATAGACCTTCTTGAAGAACGGGTTCTTGGCCTCTTCCTCTTTGGCGATTTGGTCCCAGGCTTCCAGCGTCTTCAAAAGGATGTCGTTCGGCGTGCGCTCAACGTTGACCTTGTGCACCTCCTTCATCTCCTTCAGCGCGTCAGCGTTGAGCTTGTTGAGAAGCGCGAAGTGCCGGTAGGTCGCCTCGACTGCCGCTGAATCGATGATCTGCTTCAAATCCGGACCGAGCTTGTTGTAGGTGTCGCCGTTGATAAGCAATTCGAGCACGGTTGAGGGCTCGTGCGTGGAGGGCATGTAGAAGTACTTCCAAACCGTGTGGAAGCCGACACTCATGTCCTCGGCCGGGCCAACCCACTCACCGCATTCGATAACGCCGCGCTCGGCGGCGGGTACGATTTCACCACCGGCCATGTTGACCGGCGACAGGCCGGCCTTGGCGTACACTTCAGCGGTGAGGCCGGTCTGGCGGCACTTGCGGCCCTTCAGATCTTCCCAGCTCTTGACCGGCTTGGCGAACCAGCCGAGCACCTGGTTGTTGACGGCGGTGAGCGGAATCGGCACGACGTTGCGCTTCAACTCGACCTGATAGAGCTCCTTCCACATCTCAAGGCCGCCGCCCTCATACATCCAGCCCATGAGGTCGACGATATCCATGCCGAAAGGACCGCCGGGCGACGGGCCGAACAAGGCTGCAGCGCGATGCTTGCCCACCCAGTAGGCCGCCGCCGTATGACCCCCGTCGATGACCTGCTTGTGCACGGCGTCGAGCACCTCGAAGGCCGGCACCAGCGTGCCCGCGGGCGCCACCTCGATTTCGAGACGGCCTCCGGACATGACCTTCACGCGGTTGGCCCAGAACTCGAAATTCTTGAAGTTGTAGCTGGACGCCGGAAAGCTCGCCTGGAAGCGCAGCTTGGTGTTTTGCGCGCTGGCGGGCGCAGATACTGTAGCCGCAACAAGCCCGGCCGCCGCACTGGCAGCGAGCCAACTTCTCAACTTCATGACGTTTTTCTCCCACGTAGCGAATTTTTGACACGAAGTCCGCCATTTGCGGCACCTCGCTACGACGAACGTAGCATTCCGGGCTTTACCCGGTCAAAGCAACGTTTGCCGGAAGGCGGCAGAATATGCGCCGCCCTCGGACCATTTCGCCGGGTAGATCTGCGAGCCCTCTCGCCGCTACGTTGAATAGCGCGTGAAAGCCGTCGTGGTGGCGCGAGCCTTCCAGTCGGTCACGACCGTGACGATGGCCGACTTGCCGCCAGCGACCGCCTTCTTAGCACGCTCGAGCGCAGGGCGGATATCCTCGGGCTTCTCGACATATTCGCCATGGCCGCCGAAGCATTCGGCGAACTTGTCATACCGGGGATAGCCCAGATCGCGGCCCGGCTTGCTCTTCTCGGGATCGCCGGTCCAGCCGCCGTTCTGGCTGATGACGACGAGCACGG
>CADEFX010000291.1 GCA_902826715.1 uncultured Hyphomicrobiales bacterium
CAACCTGCTCCTGATGCCGGACGCGAAATGAAGTGCGTACAAGAAAAGCCGATAGGACAGGCGGTCTGTGATGACATGGTTGACGAACGTGGATGTCTTGGGCCTGACCTTCGGCTTTTTCAACATCCTCCGCCTCATCTCGTATTTTCCGCAGATCGTCGCCGTCGCGCGCGATCAGAATGGCGCATCGGCCATCTCGTTTTCGTGCTGGTCGATCTGGATCGGAGCCAACGGCAGCACCGGGCTGTATGCCTGGATCAAGCTGGCCGACATACCGCTCGCCTTGATCAGTGCCTTCAACGCGGCCTGTTGTGCCTCGGTTCTGATCATCGCCGTCTACAAACGCGCGAACCAAAGTATTCTCACGATCGTTCCGTCTGGTCCTTCCTAGGTGAGGTGAGCTCCGCGCTACAGCAGCCCCCTAGACCCTTAGCATTGGTCAAGTTCACCTGTATTCGGCACTGGAGGACGTTTCGCAATAGTCGATTTCCCCGCAGCGAAAAATAACGGTGCGATGACAAACGCCTGACGCTTCCAATTCCAAGAATGTGGATCAGCTTAGATTCATGACAGTAATAGCAAGGGACGGGAGAGATTCATGCAACGGTACATTGGCACAGGAATAGCGGCGTTGGCTTCGATTGTGTCGATGGCGCAGGTATTGGCCCAGGAGGCCGTTCGAGTACGCGGCACCATAGAGCGGATCGACGGTGAGGCCTACGTCGTGCAGACGCGAGACGGTGGCAACGTCAGACTGGCACTCACGAGCGACGCCGGGGTGGCATCAAGCGTCAAGTCGACTATTTCTGATATCAAGCCCGGCTCCTATATTGGCATAGCCGCGGTGCCGCAAGCTGATGGGGTGCTGCGTGCAATCGAGGCACACATTTTCCATGACTCGATGCGAGGCACAAATGAAGGTCACCGCCCTTGGGACTTGCTGCCAAAGAGCAGCATGACCAACGCCGTGGTCAATGACGTCGTCAGCGTCATCGACGGTCATTCTGTAACGCTAAAATACGACGGCGGCCAGCAAAGCATCTTCATCGCGCCCGACACCGTGGTGGTTACCTATCTGCCAGGTCAGCGCGCGGAGCTTGTGCCAGGTGCAGTCATCTTTGTGCCTGTAGCCAACAGGCAATCGGATGGGACGCTACTTACTCAGCGCATCATGGTGGGCCGGGATACTCCACCTCCTCAGTAATCGCACATCTAGCGACATTGAATGCCGCTTGTTTATGTGCCCGCCCTGCGACAACCCGGCCACACGGGCACATGTCCGCTTGTGGCACAGAACGGTCGACTTTTGCGGTGCAGCGATTGCGTCCGCTGTTGGGGGCTTTGCCGACTTCGCACTGTCTGCGCGGTGGGGGCTGGTTACCCACACGTCGGCGTCATTCAACTCACTGCAGTGGCTCCCGATTTTATGGGTTCACGACCCTAGGTCGTGAACTCATAAAATCGAGGGGCGTTGCCGCGGCTTACTTGCCCGAAATCAATAAAGTCCTGTCTGCTCGGCCATCAGCATGTCGATGCGCTGCTTGGGCGTCAGCGTGCCCGGCAAACGAATGTAGCCGTTCGCCGGCGTCAGCGTCTTCTTGGGCTTGATGTAAGCGGGCTCCAAGCTGGAATGTGCGGATCCTCAACAATTTCCCCTCAATCAAACTCACGTGCGAATCGCCGTTGCTTGCGATGGAAGGTCCGCCGAAGACCTTTGCGTGCTCAGCTCCCGTTCTCGAAGCCCAAAATGCTTGCGGTGATCGTCTTTGGTGCACAAAGGCGTCGTGTCGATAGGCTCCGTTGAAGCTATCGACCGACGCTAACAATCGTTACTCAGCACGCCACCCTCAAATAGGGCGGCCATCCAAGTGACAGCTTCATAGGAGCTGTCTCGGCCCGCAAACATATGACCGCCTCCGTCGATCACGTGAAGTCGAACGATCGCGCCCGATTGACAGATTTGATCCATGTACTTGCGGGTGACTTGCGGCCTAACGACGTTATCGTCGGTGCCTTGCGCAAGGAATACCCGCGTTCCATCTGGCAAGGTGCCAGGACTGTTCTCGTCCATAATAGATCGAAGAACTGGATGATCGCTGGGATTGACCTTGAGGAAGTTCCGCTCGAGCGCGCGTTCGTCCGCCTCCTCCTTGAAGAAGTCGGCGATGGACTGAATACAGTCGCTTGCAAGCGTGCTGAAGTGGATCCGTGCACGCTCTTCGACATAATCCTCAAGGCGAAAATCGAACACCTTCGACCAGGAGAGGAGAGCCATCGAGGTGAGACTTCGACCACTTGGGGTATCGCGATCGGCTTCGAAAAGCTGCGCCAAGTGCGTTGCCGGAGCCGCCGCAGCCACGCCCATCAATTCCAATTCCGGTGCGTAGTTGGCAGTCATCTGTGCGGAGAATAGTGCCGCATGGCCCCCCTGGGAATGTCCCCACACAGCAAATCGGTGACCGGCGAAAGTGTCTCGCAAGTGCCGAGCGGCGCGCACGGAATCTAGAATGGCACGTCCCGCGCTCACGCCCACCAGATAAGGATGGTGGTCGTCCGTGCCCAAACCTACGTAATCGGTTGCGACAACGACGTAGTCCTTGTCGATCATGTAGTCGAGGCCCTGTATCGATCCTCCGAGGCCCGGCAGCAGTGTCGGTGCGCAGTGACGGGCGACCCCCGTGGTCGGATGGGCCCAGGCTATCACGGGTCGCACTCCAGTTCCCACGCGGGTAGCCGAGAAAATTACCGCGCCAGTCACGGCCACCGGCTCGTCACGAAGGCCCGTCGAGCGATAGAGGACTTTGTAGCCTTTAACTCCTTCGCGAATGCCCCCTTCCAAAGGCCAAACCCGGAGTACCGTGCCGGGTGCCGCCCGGCGCAGCGTCTCCGCGTCTACGCGTGTGTCTGCGTGAGCCTGGGCGACCAAAATCATCACCAGAACGCAACAAGGCATAAAGCGCGCTAAAACAGATCCCATGGCTTTCCTGCCGTCCAATCTTGAAATGGAGCGCGTTCACTAAACGGATCATACCGACAAAGCCATTGGGCGTCTCCTGGTTCGAAACGACCCATTGGGAATTGACGATTACCGACTTAGGGGTGGGCAAAGCCAGCCATCACCAACGCAAACCCGAAGAACGCCCAGTCGTTCAGGATGTGGGCACCGGTGCACACCCAGATGTTCTTGGTGATGATGTAGGGGATGGTCAGCACGATCCTGGCGATCCCGACTCCGCCGAGGACCTGCAGCACGTTCCAGCCGTAGCTTGGCAGGTGCACCGCCGCGAAAAGGACGCCGATCAATAGCGTGCTCAGCACGACCGCGCCCGTCCGCGACATCCCCCGCTTCGACACCAGCCAGTAGAGGATCGCCAGGAACGGCAGAATTGACAGGAGCTCTTCGCCGAAGAGCTGCGGCACCGCCTTGAGGAATAGCAACGCCCTCTCCTGCACCGTCTGGGTCGCCAACCCGGTCATGGCGGCGTTGCTGGTGGGCGTCAGCATCTTCATCACCACGCTGCCGATGCCGATGGTGACAACTGCGTTGAGCGCTGCGAACAGGGGCATGAGCAGGAAATCTCGGCCCCTGAGACGGCGGAAGATCGCCGTCCATCCCGACGGCGCCACCCATGCGAGAGCAGCAAGTGGGATCGCGAAGAACAGGATCGCCGGGATGATCTGGGTGACGGGCCCTCGCAGGAATGGTGGCGGAAGTATCAACGCGGCAAAGCCAATCGCCACGGCCGAAATCACGATCCACCACTGCCCACCGGTTATTTCTACCGGCCGTCCCACATAGTAGGGAAAGTCGTCGTTCGGACGCTCCAGCCAACCGATTGTGCTCGGCGACGCCTGACTTGCGCGGCTTTGCACAGTACCCGTCGAGAACATGCCCTCATTCCTCAATGTGTGACGGGTCACTCCCCATCACTCGTCATCGCCATGACGTCGATAAAATTGCGGGCCCCGTCGAAGCGACACTTGAAGCGCTTGATGCCCTCCGCGCCCTTGTCAACCGTTCCTTCGATGGAAAGGCCCCCGCCCTTAGCCTTCACAATCTGGCGGGTCTTCACATAACGCGGCCTTGTCCCGTACATGCCCGCCACCTCGCCGCGGCAGTACGCGGCCATATTGCCCCTGCTAATCGGCGCCGCCTGGACCTGCGAGGAAGCAGCGACGGCCGCCAGAATCGCGCTCATTAGACGTGGCGTCGCGGCCATAGATTTCCTCCGGGCATGCAAACGCTCCGCCGAGCCTCACGGAGCTCGGCGGAATCGGACTTCAAGTAGCTATCGATAGTCGCGACCGTGGCAGTGGTCGCGGTACAGTCTGTAGTTGGAATGCCGGCGTCTGTCCGCAAATCGGCTCCACTCTACGCACTGCCTTCGCCAACGCCGCCCTAGGTCGACGTCGTCGTTGCCGCGGCAGTTATTTCGCCACAGCGTCCGCGACAGGTCGTTACCCAGCCGAGCCTGAAGCCGCCAAGCGTCGCAAACCTGGTTGGAAAAACGGACTTGCGTGACATCGCTCGTTTCAATCGGCGTCACGGTAAGGGCGCCCGGCGACGTGACCGGTGCTG
>CADEFX010000292.1:0-3008 GCA_902826715.1 uncultured Hyphomicrobiales bacterium
GATTCACGTCCCGGCTTCCAGGCGACGACCACGTTCCGGCCAATGTTCACATGGGAGCCGGTGTGGGGGATGACCAGCACAGGCCTGCCACTCTCGAGCGCGAGTCGCTCAGGGAAGTCGAACAGGGGTGAAAGGTCCCACGCACCATCGGTCTGCCCGGCGACAATGAGATCCGCCGTACGTCCCATGCTCATGACGTCGGCCGCCAGTTCAGTCATTGGTACACTGTGGAGTTGCCATTCGCTGACAAACGACTGGTCCTTGCACATGCGCATAAAGGTTTCGGCGATGCCTTCGGCATTGACCCGAACCTGCCCAGCAAGCTGTCCCACCGCTCCCGACGCGTAAGGCATCGGAAATGGCGGCGCATGAACGATGGCGTGAGCATGAAGACCGATGAGATGTGACGTGTATCGGTCGGCCAAGCGCATGGCCGGAGCGAGAATTTTTTCCGCGCGTCGGCTATCGCTTAAATGCACAAGAATGGTCTTATAGGACATGTTGGATACTCCTTGATGACGTTGAGTTTGCCGTTGCCGCTCAGTGGGACATCAGAACGGGGATTTCCGCCTCGCCCAGGAAGTAGCGGCTTGCGCCGCCCATGATGAATTCGCGGAACCGCGAATGGCCGTAACAGCCCATGACCACAAGGTCCGCGCCAAAGTCGCTGGCCGCTGCCTCAAGCGTCTCGCCCACGCCCGTCTCCAAGGCGATGACATGGGTCCTGTCGCAGTTGACGCCATGGCGAGACAGCGTGCCTGCGATATCGCTGGTGCGTGCTAAGACATCCTCAGACGAGTCCTGTGCGACGCGGACGATCCTCACCGCCTCGCTTGTTTTGAGGATGGGCAATGCGTCAAACACTGCTCGGGCGGATTCGCGCTGGCCGCTCCAGGCGACCAGGATCCGCGTGCCGATGCGCGATTCGGCGTGTCCGTTCGGCACGACAAGCACCGGACGTCCGCTTTCCATGGTCAAACGCTCCGCCACGTCGAGTGTCTCGCTGCCTGTCCATTCCGGATCATCGTGACTAGCGACAATAAGATCCGCCGCGCGACCGTGGCCCAGCACAACATCAGCGACGTTGAAGGCGCCGGCATCGCCATCCCGCCATTCCGTAGTGAATGACTTCCCGCGCGTCATTTCCTCGAACGCCTGGCGCAACTGCGGTACCTGCTCCCGGTACTGCTCACAGTGCGCGTCGATGAGAACCGAAGGTGCCTCGACCGAACCAGCCGACGCGATCAGCACCGGCGGGACAACGGACAGGCCGATAAGACGTGAATTGTACCGCTCGGCTATTGCCACGGCGGGCGTCAGCAGCGTGTAGACGCGACGCGGATCATTGCAGTGGACGACGATCGTTTTCCAATCCATGGCAAGATTCCCTTACTGGCGATGGGAATGGTCTAGCGATGGGTCACAAAACCTCCTTGATCCACGTCAAACCACTTTTGGCCCGGATGAGGTGAATACGGTGCGCGAAAAGCTTCAGCGGGGGACGCCGACCATGACATCGCCTGCAGCGCCGCTTTCAAGCCAACCAGGCCTCCGCAGATCAATCTCGGTAACTCAGGCTACCTTGTACGGGCTTGGCGTCACGATCGGCGCAGGCATCTACGTCCTTGTTGGCACCACCGTCGCGCGGGCGGGTCCGCAAACGCCCATTGCCTTTGCTCTTGCCGCCATCCTGATGGGATTGACCGCTGCCTCCTTTGCTGAGCTCGCAGCTCGATTTCCGGTGGCAGCCGGGGAGGCCGCATACGTGCGGAGAGCATTTGGGTCTAACGTTCTCGCAACAACTGTCGGATTGCTCGTAGTGGCTATTGCTGTTGTGTCTGCAGCAGCCGTAAGCGTCGGCAGTGCAGGGTACGTGGGCGTGTTCGTCCCGCTGCCGCAGCCGGTCCTGATTGTGCTTATTGTTCTGTCCATGGGAGGAGTTGCCGCCTTAAACGTGAAAGAATCGATTGGCTTTGCAGCCGCGATAACCCTGATTGAGATCGGCGGGCTGATCATCGTGGTGCTTGCGGGGCTGCTGCTGGAACCAAAGGTTTTCACCTCTCTTCCCGAAATCGTTCCGCGTGAACCGAATGTGGCGATGGTCGCCGGCCTGATGAGCGCCACCCTAATCGCAGTTTTTGCCTTTGTGGGCTTTGAGGGTATCTCCAACATCGCGGAGGAAGTCCGCGACCCCGCGCGCGCGTTACCTCGCGCCATTTTTCTTACGCTCTTTGTGTCGACGATTCTTTACGTGCTGGTCGCATGGATATCCCTGGCAAGCGTTGATCGCACCGAACTGGCTCATTCGCAAGCGCCGCTGGCGCTGGTCTTCGAACGATTGACGGGGGTCTCCCCTCAAACCATGAGTATCGTCGCCAGCGTGGCCACGCTGAACGGCATCGTGGTCCAAACCATTATGTCATCGCGCGTTCTCTACGGCGTGGCGCAGCAGGGCGGCCTGCCCGCCCGGTTTGCGGCCGTCAGCACCTCCACACACACCCCGGTCTTCGCCACGGCATTCACGACTGCCTTAATCCTCGCCTTCGCTCTCGCCTTTCCGTTGCACGACCTTGCGGAGTTAACCTCCCGCCTCACCCTGCTGGTGTTCACGGCAGTCAATCTGTCGCTCGCGCGCATCAGGAGACGCGACGGCCGTGTAAAAGCTGGTTCGTACACTGCGCCGGCTTGGGTGCCCTATGCGGGAGCGATATCGTGCCTTGCTTTGCTGGTTGCGGATTTTCTCTTTCTTGGATCTTAGCGGCGTCGCCCATTGATCCGGATCAAATCCGTCGAACGTCGGATCCCTTAGCTTCCAGAACGAGTGAGAGGTTTGGCTAGGGTCCGAGGTCGGTCATGTTCAAGAACATCCTGCTCGCGGTCGACGGTTCAGAAACGGCTCAAAAAGCTGCCGATCAGGGCATGGCGCTGGCGCAACGCTTGGGCGCCAAAGTGACGATCGTGACGGTGTCGTTGCCTTGGGACACCTATTTCTCAAGGGAGCTAGCGGT
>CADEFX010000292.1:3018-4574 GCA_902826715.1 uncultured Hyphomicrobiales bacterium
GGTATGAGCAAAAGCGCGAGGCGGTGGAGACTCACGTGACGCAGCGGGTCTCAATCCAAGCGCAGTCCGCCGGAAAATCTGCCGTCACCGTTCACCCCCGCCACCGCAACCCTTACCAGGCCATCATCGATGTTGCGGTCGAGAACGGTTGCGATCTCATCGTTGCCGGCCCGCACCCCGATCGTGGCCTTGGCGGCGCTTTGGTCGGCAGTGAAACAATGAAGATTGTCACGCACACCACCATTCCCGTGCTCGTATATCGCGAGCCCTGAGAAGCAAGCGACTTTGCGCCAAATCAAAGTCACTTCAGTGCCGGCGCGCAAAAGATTGCCGTTCCAAACGGGCACGCAGGGTGCCCTCTGATTGCACACGGGAGCTTCCCCATGATGAAGACCGAAATCGCGAATTTGGACGTTTCAACGCCGCGCCCGCGCGATGCCTTCTCGACGATGCGCAATGAGATGGATCCTCTGTTCGAGCGCTTCGAGCATCATTTTCCAAATCTTCCCAGCCTCTGGGCCCGGGCCAGTGGCTCGCTGGTGCCCAACCTGGATGTTCGCGAAGGAGACAACGCCATCGTCATCGAGGCGGATCTGCCCGGCGTAGCGGAGAAGGATGTGTACGTGACGGTCGCGAATGGCAACCTGACCATCCGAGGCGAGAAGAAGCAGAGAAAGGAGGAGAACTTTGAGAACTATTTCCTCGCTGAGCGGACCTACGGCACCTTTGAGCGCACCTTACGGCTGCCTGAATCGATCGACCAGTCCAGGATCGAGGCGAAGTTCGACATCGGCGTCTTGAAGGTGACGGCGACGAAGAAACCGAATGCCGGAAAGGCAATGCGGAAAATTGAGATCAAGACCCCCGCTTAGAGTCCCAATAATGTACGGCCGCAAGGCCGTACGTTGAGCTTCTCTGCCGTGTCGCGGTTTAGCGCCGGCCTTCCCCTCATTGACCTGGATCAACGCCGTGACCCATCGCAAGTGCGATAGGGCCTTGGGCACAGCGGATGGGAACGACACATGATACGCGCGAACGAGGCCGAGCGGATTGCGTTCTTGGACAGTCTCGCGTGTTTGGGGTGCTTTCTAAGTGCCGCACTGGGCCTATTCATTGTCGCAGGTGCCGACCATCCCGGCATGGTGCTGCATGGCGCGCTCCTGCTGGTTTCGGCTCTCGTCGCGGCCGGGGTTGTCCTCAGCATATCCTTCGACCGGAACCCACCCTCCGATGCTGGCTACATGGATGGTCCGATCAAGGTCGCCACCATTGCAGCAATCATTTGGGGACTGGCCGGTTTCATCGTCGGCGATCTGATTGCTTGGCAGCTCGCAATCCCGGCGCTCAATTTTGACCTGCCCTGGACCAGCTTCGGACGCCTTCGGCCGCTCCACACCTCCGCCGTCATCTTTGCTTTTGGCGGCAATGTTCTCATTGCCACTTCCCTCTACGTGGTGCAGCGGACCTGTCGCGCGCGCTTGGCGGGACGTTGGTCGCCCTGGTTCGTCGTCTGGGGCTACCAGCTCTTCATCGCCATCGCCGGCACTGGGTATTTG
>CADEFX010000293.1 GCA_902826715.1 uncultured Hyphomicrobiales bacterium
GCCTCGAACACGATGCGCGCCGGAGCATTGAAGGTGCGCGTGACGACCAACTCGCGATCGGACTTCCGTTCCGTTGTCGTGCGGTTCTTCATGGGGCGGGTTCACTCTCTCTTCTTGCGTCTATCGACCATCTGCTTCTGTTTCTGTTCTTCGATGACCTTGTCCAGCTCGTCGAAGCGTGAGGCCCAGAGCTGGCGATACGCCTCGATCCATGCCGTCTCTTCCGCCAGTCGGCGCGCGCCGAGCTTGCAGGTCCGCACGCGCCCAACCTTCTTCGTGGTGACGAGCCCCGCCTGCTCCAAGACGCTGACATGCTTCTTCATGCCCGTGAGGGTCATGCGGAACTTCTCGGCAAGGTCTGTGATCGAAGCGTCTGCACGTCCGAGTTGTTCCAGAACGCCCCGTCGGGTGGCATCCGAGAGCGCGGCGAACGAGGCATCGAGGCGGGATTTTGAAAACTGAACCATATGGTTCAGCATATAATACACGGATTGGCGGCATGCAAGGGGGGGCCGAGCGTACGCTGCGTTGTCGCGGCTATCCCCATCACACACATTCACTTCGTCCAGCGATCCAGCGACGGGCGGTAGTCCTCACTGCCCCAGTGGCGCAGACGGCGGCCGATGATCTCGTGCTCATCCTCGCGGCGGATCAGGCCGTAATGCTGGGCGAGGCGCGTGAGAGCCATGCCAAGGAATATCTTGGCCGAGCGCTGCGGCCAGCCTTCGCCGCGCTCGAGCTGCTCCAGGCCTTTCAGATGACCGCACACGTCGATGAGGATGCCGGCGAAGTCGGCACCGGCGCTGCACAGGGCAAGATGCACGCGCTGCTTGGCGGCGACGACGCTGTCGGCGAGGTCGATGCCGGCGCCGGGCGCGGAGCGCCGAATGCCGCGTTCCACCGGCGCGCCGGACCAGCTCGACGTGGTACGTGGCGTCATCTGCGCGAAATGCAAATCCGAGCGCAGGCGCTCGCCGGCGTCGAATTGCGCGGCGGTGATGAGCGGATTGCCCTGCTTGTCCTTGCGCCGGCGCAGCCAGGCGAGCGGGCTTTCACTATCGTTGACATCAGCCACGCCGGCGGGACGGCGGCGCGCGGACCGATCCGGCTTGCCCATGGCCTCAGGCCTCGCACGCGCTGTTACGGCAGCCGGACGGGCAAGAGCCGCATCGCGTGATGTGGGCCAGGCGGGCGACCACAGTCTCCAGCAGATCGAGCGTGCGATCGATGGCAGCGTCGTCGCGCCGGTCCTCGACCACGCCGCAGGCGTAGGCGACGGTTGTGCGGTCACGCTGGAAAACGCGGCCGACGTCGCTGAGGGTCAGGCCGTAGGCCACGTGGGCGAGGTACATTGCCACCTGCCGGGCGAAGGCGGTGTCGGCGCGGCCTCGGGTGGGCTTGCGCAGGTCGGTTGTTTCGATTTCGAACGCCACGGCGATGGCGAATTGGAGGATGCTCTTGAGGTTGCCGGTTGCGCAGCGATCTCAGCTACGGCTGACGCGAAATGTATCGTGATGCGGATTGATAATTTCGAAATTCATAATCGAAATTCCCGGTTTCACATTCGATATGTGGCGGTTTGCATATTTCACGCCAAATTCGATTGTTTTATTCTGACCGGTATATTCTATTTATTAGAATAAGGGCGGGGATAATATTCTGCTCCCGCATGCGCAATGGGTTAACCGGACGGGAAATGGATTGGCCGGGCTCGTCAGGAGCCGGAGAACTTCGGCTTGCGCTTCTCCAGGAACGCCGCCATGGCCTCCTGGGAGTCGGGATGGCCGGAGAGCTGCAGCGTCATGTTCTGCTCGTAGCGGTAGCCGTCGCGCAGGCTCAGCTCCTCGATGGTGTTGAGGGATTGCTTGGCAAGGCGCATGGCCGCGGGGCTCTTGCTCGCGATCTCGACGGCGAGCTTCATGGCGGCGTCCATCAGCTCCGCGCGAGGCACGCACATCTCGACGACGCCGAGGCGGTAGAGTTCGAGGCCGGGCACGCGATAGCCGGTGAACATCATGCGCCGCAGGCGCGAGTGGCTGAAAGGGCGCATGGAGTGGCGCCCGCCGCCGAGCAGACCAACGTCGATCTCGGGTAGTCCCAGTGAGGCTTCCTCGGCGGCGATGAGGATGTCGCACGAGGCGGCGAGCGCTAGGCCGGCTCCCAGCGCAGGGCCGTTGATGGCCGCAATCACGGGCTTGGCGCATTCGCGGATGGCATGGAAGCTTTCGCGAACGCGGCGGATGTGCTGATAGCGCCCGCCCCTGGTGTCGCCGACGGCCTTGCGGCTGCGAATGTCGGCACCGGCGGAGAAGACCTTGCCGGCTCCGGTGAGGATCGCCACGCGCACGTCGTCGCTGTCGCCGATGATGTCGAAAGCCTGGGTGATCTCGTTGGCGAACTCGGCGTTCTGTGCGTTCACCGGTGGCGCGTCCATGGTGACGACGGCGATGTGGTCCGTGACGTCGACCTTGATGACGGGCGCGGGCATGGGCGTCTCCTTGCGGCGGTGATTACAAACTCAAGATGATCCTCGGACTTGGTCCGAGGATCCAGCGATCGACAGGCGCTGTCGCTCGTTACAGATCGCCTGCTGTTACCGCGTGCGACGCTCGTCGCCTCTTGAGTTTGCGGAGCCATGAGTCCTCGGGACGAGCCCGAGGATGACACCCGGGGTTGCCCGCGCCGCATCGGCGCAACGCCTACTCCAGCTTGACGTTGGCGGCTTTGATGACGGCGGCATTGCGGGCGATGTCGTCGACGAGATACTTGGCCATGTCGGCCGGCGACTGCAGGGGCACGATGACGTTGATCTCGCGCATGCGCTGCTTCATGTCGTCCGTACCCGCGATCTCGACGATCTTGGCGTTCAGCTTGTTGATGATATCGGCCGGCGTACCCACCGGAGCCTGGATCGAATACCAGATCGGCACGTCGGAGTCGGGATAGCCGAGTTCGGTCAGCGTCTTGACGTCGGGAAAGTCCGGGTGGCGCTCGGTGTGATTGATATTGAGCAGCGTGAGCTTGCCGGCCTTCACGTGCGGGATGACGTTAATCTCGTTCATCATCTGCACAGTGTTGGGTAGCAGATCGTTGAGCGCATCTGCGCTGCCGCGATAGGGCACGTGCAGGATGTCGATGCCGGCGCGGTACTTCAGCATCTCGATGCGCAGGTGCGTGGAGGTGCCGAGCCCGGCGGACCCATAGGCGAGCTTGCCCGGATTCTTCTTCGCGTAGTCGATCAGCTCAGCAAATGTCTTGATGCCGGTGGCGGGGTTGATGGTGAAGCCGCAAACGAGATCACCCACGCGGCCCACGGGCGCAAAGCTCTTGACGGGATCGTAGGGCGTCTTGCGCAGGTTCGGCAGAACCGTAAGCGTGGCGCCGGGCGTGAGAAGAAACGTATAGCCGTCGGGCGCAGCCTTGGCCGCCGCCTCGGTGCCGATCATGCCGCCGGCGCCGCCGCGGTTGTCGATGATGAATTGCTGACCGAAAGCCTGGTGAAGTTTCTCGGCCCAGGGACGGCCGATGAGATCGGTGGCGCCACCCGGTGCATAGGGAAGGATGAGTTTGACAGGCTTGTCCGGCCAAGCCTGCGCCTGCGCCAGGTGCGGTGCGGCCGTCGTGACGATGGCCGCGGCCATGCCAAGTAGAATAGTGCGCAATCCCATCACGGTTTCTCCCTCCAGATTGTTTTGCCCAACTGTGCGCGATTATGACGCCGTCAGATCATTCGCGGAATGCCACCTCGCGCACCTTGCGCACGTTGGGCAGCACGATGAAAATCAGCAACACCGTGGCGATGATCAGGAACGACAGCGATAGCGGCCGCTGCAGGAACACCCATGGATCGCCGCGCGACAACAGCATCGCGCGTCGCATGTAGACTTCCATCATGGGGCCGAGCAGGAAACCGAGCAGCAGCGGCGCCGGCTCGCAGTCGAGCTTCATCAGAATGTAGCCGACGACACCGAAGAAGCAGATGAAGAGCACTTCGTTGGCCGAGTTGTTGAGACTGTAAACGCCGATACAGCAGAAGAACATGATGGCGATGGCCAGCAGCCGGTAGGGCACGAGCAGCATGCGCACCCAGATGCCGATCAGCGGCAGATTGAGCACGACCAGCATCAGGTTGCCGAGCCACATGCTGACAATCATACCCCAGAACAGGCCCGGCTTCTGCTCCATGACCTGCGGTCCCGGAATGATGCCGTGGATCATCATGCCGCCGATCATCATGGCCATGACGGCGTTGGAGGGGATGCCGAGCGTCAGCATAGGAATGAAGGAAGTCTGGGCGGCGGCGTTGTTGGCGCTTTCGGGGCCGGCAACGCCTTCGATCATGCCGGTACCGAACTTCTCCGGCGTTTTCGAGATCCGCTTCTCCACGGTGTAGGACGAGAAGGATGCGAGCACCGCGCCGCCTCCCGGCAGAATGCCGAGAAAGGCACCCAGTCCGGTGCCGCGCAGGATCGGGCCGATGCTGCGGCGCAGATCCTCGCGCGTCGGCATCAGCCCCGTGACCTTTGAGCTGACCAGATCGCGCCGTTCCTGATTG
>CADEFX010000294.1 GCA_902826715.1 uncultured Hyphomicrobiales bacterium
GCACGATGTAGCTGAAGTCCTTCTCGGCATTCCACGACACCTTCTGCATCAGCGGCAGGCGCATGACGGTGATCGGCATCTGGGCGATGGTGTAGCCGTCGGGCTTGGCGCCAGCCGCCATCGTGGCGGGGCCAAGCGTGCCGGATGCGCCGGGCTTGTTGTCATAGATGAAGGGCTGACCGAGATGTTTGGAGGCGGCATCCCCCATCGCGCGCAGCGTCAGGTCCGATGAGCCGCCCGCCGGCCAGGGAATGATCATGGTGATCGGCTTGGCCGGGTAGCTCTGCGCCAGGGCCGTCGCGGCCGCCAGCCCGAGGCCGAGCGCGGCAGCTGCAATAACCTGAAGCGGACGTGCGATGGCCATTCATGTCCTCCCGACTGTATTCCGTGGCCTACGACGGCCCTTTGTTGCCCGCAGAGTGCAAGCGCAGAACCCGGTTGTCCAGCCGCATTTAGGCGATCGTGACGCCACCGTCGGCGACGATGACTTGGCCGGTGATGAAGGCGGCGGCAGGCGAGGCCAGGAAGGCGGCGACACCGCCGATGTCATGCGGCTCGCCGATGCGACGCAAGGGCGTGCCGGATGTGCGCTGCTCCAGATTTTTCGGATCCTCCCACAGGGCGCGGGCGAAATCGGTTTTGACGAGGCCCGGGGCGATGCAGTTGACGCGGACGTTCTTGGGTCCCCATTCGACGGCGAGGCTGCGCGCAAGCGAGAAATCCGCGGCTTTGGAAATGCCATAGGCACCGAGCATCGAGCTACCGCGAATGCCACCGATGGACGAGACGATGGTGACGGTGCCGCCGCCGCGCCCGGCCATGCCGGGAATGGCGAGGTTGGCGAGCCACAGGTTGCTCTTGATGTTGGTCGCCATGATCTTGTCGAAGGCGTCATCGCCGATGCCGGCGAGCGGGCCGAAATAAGGGTTGACCGCGGCGTTGCACACGAGTGCATCGATGCGGCCGTATTTGTTGAGCGTGCCGTTGACCAGAGCCTCGACCTCGGGCTTGCGGCCGATGTTACAGGCAATAACGGTGGCCTCGCCGCCGTCCCTGCGGATGCCGGCCGCAACTTCCTCGCACGCATCCGCCTTGCGGCTCGACACGACGACTTTGGCGCCCATGGCGGCCATGGTTTCGGCAATGGACCGGCCGATGCCCTTGCTCGAGCCGGTGATGACGGCGACCTGGCCCTTCAGATCGAACGGGTTTTTCATGTGCGCGCTCCCTGTCGCTGACCTTGGGGCACAAGCTGGACCAGCGCGCCCGCGTTGCCAAGCCTCGGCCGGAGGCTCGGGCCTCCATACGAAAGCGTGGGAGCTTGCCCGATGGAGCGTCCACACTAGAAACGTGCGGGTTCCTGGACGAGCGCACCACGCGAGCCGCCGCACGTTTGCCATCTACAGTGCGCTGCCAAAAACAGCAGTTGGCAAACTGCCGAAAAAAGGGCTTGTTGACCAGCAACGGCAACGCGCCAAATCACGGCCCTAAAGCCTCAGAGGATGCCATGGACCTGCGTTTCACGCCCGAGGAGATCGCTTTTCGCGACGAAGCTCGCAAGTTCTTCACGACCGAGGTGCCGCTGGAGGTGCGCCGCAAGGTGATCGAGGGCCGTGGTCTCACCAAGCAGGACATGGTCACCGCGCACAAGACGCTCCACAAGCGCGGCTGGGCCACGCCGAACTGGCCGGTGGAATGGGGCGGGTGCGACTGGAGCCCGATCCAGATTTATATGTATCAGGAGGAGATGCAGGCGGCTGGCGTGCCCCCTCCCCTCGCCTTCAACGCGTCCATGAACGGGCCGGTGCTGATCCAGTTCGGCACCGAGGCGCAGAAGAAGAAATTCCTGCCGCGCATGGCGGCGCTCGACGACTGGTGGTGCCAGGGCTTTTCCGAGCCCGACTCAGGCTCGGACCTCGCGTCACTTAAAACCACGGCGGTGCGCGAGGGCGACCACTACATCGTCAATGGCCAGAAGATCTGGACCACGCTGGCGCAGCACGCCGACTGGATCTTCTGCCTCGTGCGCACCGATCCCACCGCCAAGAAGCAGCTCGGCATCTCGTATCTGCTGATCGACATGAAGACGCCGGGCATTGAGGTGCGGCCCATCCAGACCATGGACGGCAGCGCCGAGGTGAACGAGGTGTTCTTCGATAACGTGAAGGTGCCGGTCGAGAATCTTGTGGGCGAGGAAAACCGCGGCTGGGACTGCGCCAAGTTCCTGCTTGGCAACGAGCGCACGGGGATCGCGCGCGTCGGGCTGTCGAAAATGCGCGTACAGCGGATCAAGGAGCTGGCGGCGCAGGTGCCGGCGGGCGATGGGTCGCTCATGGACGACGAACGCTTCCGCGAGAAGGTGGCAGCCGTGGAGGTGGAACTGAAGGCGCTGGAGATGACGCAGTTGCGTGTGCTCTCGGCCGAGCGCGGCAACACGAGCGGCAAGCCCAATCCGGCGTCGTCGATCCTCAAAATCAAGGGCAGCGAGATCCAGCAATCGACGACGGAATTGCTGCTGGATGTTGCGGGACCGCTGGCCGTGCCATTTGGCGACGATGACGATTTCGGCCACAACGAGGCGCCGATCCGGCCTGAATGGGCGGCGACGCTGGCGCCATCCTATTTCAACAACCGCAAGGTCTCGATCTATGGCGGCTCTAATGAGATCCAACGCAACATCATTGCCAAGGCGGTGCTGGGATTTTGATTCTTTCTCCTTCTCCCCGTCCTTACGGGGAGAAGGTTGGGATGAGGGGCAGCCAAAAACTCCGAGCAAGTTTCTGCCCCTCACCCTAACCCTCTCCCCATTGAAGTAATGGGGAGAGGAGATTCAAGCCTTCATGGAGTTTCTGAATGACCATCGAGACCTGGCTGGCTTTTGCTGCGGCGACGAGCGTGTTGCTTGTCATTCCGGGGCCGACGGTGCTGCTGGTGGTGTCATATGCGCTGGGCCAGGGATTCCGCACGGCGCTGCCGATGGCCTTCGGTGTTGCGCTCGGCGACTTCACCGCCATGACGCTGTCGATGCTTGGAGTTGGGGCGCTGCTGGTCGCCTCGGCAACGCTCTTCACCGTCCTCAAGTGGATCGGTGCGGCGTATCTGATCTGGCTCGGGATCAAGCTGTGGCGCGCCGGCGGCGCCATGCAGGCTACGCCGCGGACGGACCGGGTGTCGGCGCTGAAAATGCTGGCGCACGCGTGGATCGTCACTGCGCTCAATCCCAAAGGCATCACGTTCTTCGTTGCCTTCCTGCCGCAGTTTCTCGACCCAGCCGCAGACTTCTGGATGCAGGTCCTGGTGTTCGAGGCGACGTTCATTGTGTTGGCCTTCACCAACGTCTTCGCCTATGCGCTGCTGGCCTCGCGGGCGCGCGGCATGATGTCGAGCGCGCGTGCCATCGGCATCGTTAATCGCGTGGGCGGCAGCCTGCTGATCGGCGCGGGCGTGGCGGCCGCGAGCATCCGGTCGGGCAACTGACCGCAAAAGTTACGGGAGCACGCCCATGGATTTTGAACTTTCCGAAGAGCAGCAGATGCTCAAGGACAGCGTCGACCGCCTGACGGCCGACCGCTATCCGGATCTCAAGACGCGCAGCGGATACATGCAGAAGCCGGGCGGCTACAGCGGCGCCGTCTGGAAGGAATATGCGGAGCTGGGGCTGCTCGGCATTCCGTTTGCGGACAGCGACGGCGGGCTGGGCCAGGGCGCGGAGGAAACGGCGCTGGTCATGGAGGCCATCGGGCGCAACCTGGCGCTGGAGCCGTATTTTGCGACCGTCGTGCTCGGCGGCGGCGTGCTGCGGCTTGCGGGCAGTGCGGCGCAGAAAGATAAGCTCATTCCGGCAATCGTGGGCGGGACGGCCAAGCTGGCGCTGGCGTATCAGGAAAAACAGTCGCGCTTCGATCTGGCGGATGTGGCGACGAGCGCGAAGGCGGACGGTGACGGCGGCTATACCCTCGAAGGCGAGAAGTGCGTCGTGCTCTACGGCGACAGCGCCGACTGGCTGATCGTGACTGCGCGCGTTTCGGGCGACCGGCGCGCGCAGGACGGCATCGGGCTTTTCCTCGTCGATGCCAAGGCGCCGGGCGTGTCGCGGCGCGGCTATCCCACGCAGGATGGGCAGCGCGCGGCGGACGTGTCGCTGGCAAGCGTCAAGGTCGGGCGCGATGGCGTGATCGGTGCGCCGGGCAAGGGCTTTGCCGTGCTGGAACGTGTGGTGCACGAAGGCCTCGCGGCATTGGCGGCGGAGGCCGTCGGGGCCATGGCGGCGCTGCACGAGTTGACGGTTGAGTATCTGAAAACGCGCAAGCAATTCGGCGTGCCGATCGGCTCGTTCCAGGTGCTGCAGCATCGCTCCGTCGACATGTTCACGCATCTGGAGCAGGCGCGCAGCATGGCTTACTACGCGACCATGATGGCGGGCGAGGCAGATGCGGGCGAGCGGCGGAAGGCCATCGCCGCGGCGAAGGTGCAGATCGGGCTGTCGGCGCGCTTCATCGGGCAGGAGGCGATTCAGCTCCACGGCGGCATCGGCATGA
>CADEFX010000295.1 GCA_902826715.1 uncultured Hyphomicrobiales bacterium
GGTCGAGGTGATCGGCGGCGCGATAATTCGACGGATCGGTGATGGAAGCGCGGAGCACGCAGCCGCGCACGCCGGAGCGCGCAGCGAGGTTGGAGGTTTCGGTGTCCTCGATGTTGGTGCCGACGTTGCCGATGTGCGGGAACGTGAAGGTGATGATCTGCCCGGCGTAGGAGGGGTCGGTCAGGATCTCCTGGTAGCCGGTCATGGCCGTGTTGAAGCAGACCTCGCCAACAGCGATGCCGGTGGCGCCGAGACCCTCGCCGGCGATGACGCTGCCGTCTGCCAGAACGAGGCGCGCTGTGGATGGCGCCTCGGTCCAGGGTGCGGTCGTGGTGGACGTGCCCGGAGCGGACATGGGCGGAGCCTCGCTGCCTGTGGGGTTGCGCGCCGGGCGTTGGCTGGGCGCGATTTGGCGCGGAACCTAGGGGCGCGGGGCCCCGGGGTCAATGCGGAGGCTGAGACTCGGCCAAATCTCCACGTGCGTCCCGGACGCCGCACGCCCTTGACGGCGGGACACGTACCAAGGGCTATTCGAACGGGTTATCGCGGCAGCCGCCGTAGAAGACGAGGTTGACGTGGCGGGCGCGGGGGGCACCGGCGATGTCGGCGAGGCGAATCGCCTGGTCGTTAAGCGCGGCGTTCTTCAAGTCGACGGGATAGCTGCCGGGCAGCAGGTAGACCGTGCGGGCGACCTCGACGCCGTGGCCGGTGACGTAGATCGCCGCGGCGTCGTACTGCGCCGAGCGCGACGCAAAATCGGCGAGCGTCTGGCGCATGGACATGAGGTCGAAATCGAGCGCGATGTCGGTGTGGAAGCCCGCGCGCTGCAAAGCGGTGCCGATGCGCCGGGCGTCGTTTTTGGCGCCGAGTAGCGATGGCGCGCCACCCGACCTGTAGTCGGAGACGACCAGCACGAGCGCGATACGGCGTTCGCCCGATGGAGTGGGCACGAGCGACCAATCGGGACGCGTCACGCCGGCCGGAACGTCGGGCGTCTGGAAGCCGCCGCTCTTTTGCACGGTCAGGCGCTGCAACGCTGCTGGAAGATCGCGCAGCTCGGCACGCGGCTGGGCCAGCACCTCGATGAGCGAGGTCGCGAACGGGTTGCCGCCGCCCTCGCCCTCGTCAAGGGTCTGCTTGCCGGAGGACGAGGCATGGAACAGCAGCGTTTCGGCGCGCACGTGCCCGCCGGATGCCGCGCCGAGCGCCACTCCCAGCACGAGGGCGCCCGCAACCCAGAGATGCCGCATTCCATGTCCCCGCAACTTTCCAATCCGCTGCGAAGGGCTGTAAGCGGACATTCGAGCCGGAATAAGGACGGGTATCCCAAGCGTGGCGCTTGTGACATCGCCCTCCCCTGCCCTACATGAGGCACACACCCCAAGCTGGAGAGCCGCCATGCGCGAACGCCTGACCCAAGCCATGAAGGACGCCATGCGCGCGAAGGATCAGACGCGCCTGACGACGATCCGTCTCGTCCTGTCGGCGATCAAGGACCACGATCTGGGCATCAAGCCGGTGGGCGGCAAGGCCGGCGAGCCCGCGGGCGATGCCGAGATCACGCAGATTTTGGCGCGCATGATCAAGCAGCGGCGCGATTCGATCGAGGCCTATGAAAAGGCAGCACGGCCGGAGCTGGCGCAGAAAGAGAAGGACGAAATCACTCTGATCGAGGAATTCCTGCCCAAGCAGCTCGGCGAGGCGGAAACGCGCGCGGCGGTGGCTGCGGCGATCGAGGAGACGGGAGCGGCGAGCGTCAAGGACATGGGCAAGGCCATGGCCGTGCTCAAGCAGCGCTTTGCCGGGCAGCTCGATTTTGGCAAGGCCAGCGCGCTGGTGAAGGAGATGCTGGGCTAGCACCAAGCTCGGATTTGCGGGTAGCATCATGGGCTATGCGATGGATCGCACGGCTTGCGTCGCAGATCATCGCAGCACCAACACGTACTGGCGCAGCGGCCTGGGAACGCGTTCGCAGGACGCTGCACGGCAAAGGTAACAACGAGCTAACGGAACAGACATGGCCAGCGGAACTGAGGTTTACCAGCAGCAAGGGTTCGGCAGGCGCATGGGCTTCGGCAAGAGCCCGGCGCTGATCATCATCGATTTCAACAATGCCTTCGGCGATGCCACACAGTTCGGCGGCGGCAACATCCCCCAAGCCATCGCCAAGACGAAGGAGCTGCTGGCCGCAGCGCGGCACCTCGATCTGCCGATCGTCTTCACCACCCACGTGTATGCCGAGGATGGCAGCGAGGACGGCCTGTTCAACCTGAAAGCCGGCAACATGCCGTTGCTGCGCCCGGGAACGTTCGCCACGGCCATCGTGGACGACCTCGCGCCGCGGCCTGGCGAACGCATCATCTCCAAGCACTATCCGTCCGGCTTCTTCTGCACGGACCTGGCGTCGTGGCTGACGAAACGCGGCGTCGATACGGCCATCGTCACGGGCGCCACCACATCGGGCTGCGTGCGCGCCACGGTCGTGGATGCCATGGGCTACGGCTTCCGCCCGATCGTGCCACGCGAATGCTCCGGCGATCGTGCCCTGGGCCCGCACGAGGCCAACCTGTTCGACATGGATCAGAAATATGCCGACGTGATGAGCCTGGACGAGGTGCTGGCGGACCTCGCCAAGCTGGCGCCGCGGCAGGCGGGCGTGGCCACTGCCTAGATTTTGTACGCCGCTCGCGGGCCAAAGATGGTCGTCGTGGATGGCCGCCTGCGCGGCCATGACGAATTGGAGAGGGCTAAACATAGTTCGGCGCTGCTGGGTCGCACTCCTTTGGACGACCAAATTGGACGGCCAAACAAGTCATTCCTGACCTCTAGCCGTCATGGCCGCGGAGGCGGCCATCCACGGGCCTGCCGGGTGGCGGCCTGTGGATAACGGTCATGACTATGTGAGGGATTAGGCCGGCGCACCCGAATCAGGCGACTCAGGTGGTCCGCAACCGAGGCGGCCCGATGCGCCTGACGCCACAATTTCTGGACGAGATCCGCGCCCGGCTGCCGGTCAGCCAGGTGGTCGCACGCAAGGTAACGTTGAAGAAGCAGGGTCGCGAGTTCCGGGGCCTGTCGCCGTTCAAGAGCGAGAGGACGCCGTCGTTCTTCGTCAACGACCAGAAGGGTTTCTATCACTGCTTCGCGTCGGGCGAGCATGGCGACATCTTCGCGTTCGTGATGAAGACGGAGGGCTTGTCGTTCCCCGAGGCCGTCGAGCGGCTGGCGGGAGAGGCGGGCTTGGCACTTCCCAAGCCCACGTATCAGGATCATCACGAGGCGGAGCGTGCCGACGAGCGCGTGCGGCTGCATCAGGTGCTGGAAGCTTCGGCCGCGTGGTTCGAGGCGCGGCTGAAGGCGCCGGAGGGACAGGAGGCGCGGCGGTACATCGAGCGGCGGGGTTTGAGGCGTGAGACCATCGCGGAGTTTCGCATCGGGTTTGCCCCGGCGGGGCGGTCGGCGCTGAAGGACTATCTGGGGAGCCAAGGCTTCACACCGGCGGAGATGGCGACGTCGGGGATGCTGATCGCGGGCGAGGACATCCCGGTGCCTTACGACCGCTTCCGCAACCGGGTGATGTTTCCGATCACCGATCTCAAGGGCCGGGTTATCGCGTTCGGCGGGCGCGCGCTCGATCCGGATGCGCCAGCGAAGTACCTCAACTCGCCAGAGACGCCGCTGTTTCACAAGGGTGCAGTTCTATTCAACGCTTTACGGGCACGGCAGGCGGCGCACGACCGGGGCCGCATTATCGCCGTCGAAGGCTACATGGACGTCCTGGCGCTGCACGAGGCGGGCTTTGGCGAGGCGGTGGCGCCGCTCGGGACGGCGCTGACGGAAACGCAGCTGCAGTTGCTCTGGCGCATGAGCCCGGAACCGATCCTGTGCTTCGATGGCGACAGCGCCGGGCGCAAGGCAGCGTTCCGCGCCGTGGACACGGCCATTCCGCTCATCAAGCCCGGCACCAGCGTGGCATTCGCATTCCTGCCCGACGGGGTGGATCCCGACGACCTGGTCCGCCAGCAGGGCAGCGAGGCCATGGACGCCGTGCTGGAGCGCAGCCGGCCGTTGGCGGACATTCTCTGGGAACGGGAATGGGGCTCGGGCCAGTGGACGACGCCGGAGCGGCGGGCCCAGTTGGAGCGCCAGTTGGCGGCTCTGATCGGCAAGATCGGCGACGGCGGGGTTCGAGCGCATTACGAGCGCGATATCCGGGGGCGGCTTTTTTCGGCCTGGAACCAGACCGGCGGCAGAAGCTTCGGGGCGCACGGGTCGCAGCGGCGGCCCGATCCGAGCGGCGGGCGGTTCAACGGGCAAACGGGCGCGCGCGGGGGCAACCGGACCGCCAAATCATGGAACCGGGGCCAGCCGGCAGGCGCGCATCTGCACCCGGCCTCCTCGGACAGCCTGCGGTCCAGCCGGCTGGTGGCGGGCGAGACGCAGGCTCCCTACCGGGAAGCCCTGCTGCTCCAGGCCATCGTTAACCATC
>CADEFX010000296.1 GCA_902826715.1 uncultured Hyphomicrobiales bacterium
CTCGACCGCAACTTCTCCATCGGCCTCATGGTCTCGTTCGTCATGGGCATGCTGAGCTTCACGCCCATGGTGTTGTTTCCGATCCTGCTGCACGACCTGCGCGGCTATCCCGACAGCCTCGTCGGCATGCTGCTGGCGGCGCGCGGCATCGGCAACTGGCTGTCCTTCCTCGTCGTCGTGCCCTTCACCAGGCGAAGCCCGCGTCTCGCGGTGGCGTGCGGTCTCGCACTTCAGGCCATCTCAGGCTTCGCCATGGCCCAGCTCGACATCAACGTGTCGAGCTTCGACGTGTTCTGGATGAACGTGCTGCAGGGCTTCGGCTTCGGTCTCGCCTTCACGCCCATGACGGTGCTGGCCTTCGCCACGCTGCCGTCCGCCCGCATGACCGAAGGCACGGGCATCTTCCATCTCGTGCGCAGCTTCGGCTCCAGTCTCTTCATCTCGGCCACCGTCGTGCTGCTGCTGCGCTCGACCTCGACCACCTACTCGGCGTTCACAGAGTTCCTGACGCACTTCAACAAGGTGCTCGCCTATCCCGAGGTGCTGGGCCTCTGGAACATGTCGACGCCCGCCGGCCTGATGGCGATCTCGGACGAGATGCAGCGCCAGGCCGCCATGATCGGCTTCATCAACGCGTTCTACTTCTTCGCCTTCACCGCCGCCGCCGCCGTGCCGCTGGCCTGGCTTCTCCGCGACGTGCCGCGTGATCGCTAGCTGCGCCGAATTGCAGTTTGGGCCAACTCGACTGTGCCTAAAGTTGAAACATGCTCGCCATGACGCACCGCAAGCTGCGGCGATTTTGGCAACTTACTCTGGGAGATTTCCTGTAGCGATCTGTGCCACCTGACCATTTAACCCGGCGAGCCTACCAACGAGACTTTTGTTAGCTTCCGGTCGGCGTTCCCGATCCTTGATGCGCTTCAAATTCTGTAGTTTGACCCGCTGCCGGTTCGGCACCAGAAGCTGCCCGTTACGAACAACTACGCCGGTGACCTCAGCTCGGCGATCAACTGCGCGCTTTTCCTTGTGATAGCGGAGTCCACCGGCATGAATGGCCTGCTTGATTTGCCACACCACGGTCGTAGGAACCCTGGGACCAGAGATCGTGATGTCGTCGATCCAGATGGTCACAACGCATCCGTTGGCCTTCGCAATGGCCGCAACCTTCTCCCAGACATCGAGGTGCGCAAAATAAGCCATAATGGGGCTTAAGGGGCTGCCGGTCGGAAGGCGGTCATCGCAGCAGGCGATCTTGGTCAACACGGCGGCCACATCGGTCGGGCACAGCATCACCCGATGAAAGAACCAATAAACGCGCCGGGACTTCGTGCTCGGGAAATACTTTTGAACGTCGAGCGAGTGTATGACCCGGTGGCCGCGGTGCCGTCGGGCGTTGTCGACATAGGAGCGTCCTTTGACGGGGCAGTACAGGATGTCCAGCGGCGTGACGCGGCCAAGGTACTTCGCAATCCGACGCTGCACGCGCTTGAGTTCGTCTCGCGGGTTATCGACAAGCCGCAAGCTACCGTCCTTTTTGGGGACGGGAAAATGCGAGTAGAGATGCTGCCTCCCGGTCATGTGGCGCATCTGGGCCATGTCGATCCGCAGGAGTTCAGCCAATTTGCGCCGTGTTGGCATCCCATAGAGTGGCGAGCTCTCGAGCGGATAGGACTTCGCCTTATTCGGCATGGATATCCTCGGTCGACCGCGTCTCGAGAAACCGCATCAAGGCCAAAATCTTGCTAGCAACGAAACGGCGTGCGTCCTGGTGGGCGCCGGGGCGTCCGACGTTCTCCGAAAAGAACAGGATGGATGATGCCGGCACGCCAAAGGTTTCAGCATAGCGCTGAATCAACTGCAGCGTCGGTTCCTTGGCGCCGCTTTCAATTTCGCTGAGATAGGAGCGCGAGATCCCCAGACGTTGTGCGGCCTCGCCCTGGTTGAGGTCGTGAAAAACGCGAATAGAACGTAGCGCTTTGGCGAGCATAGTTCCCCCGAGTAGAAGATAAGTGTAGGGCGCGACCTATTCGCGAAGCCACCTCACGATCACCAGCGCCAGTTCGACCAGCTTGGTCAGCAACGGCGCAATGACCAGAAGCTTCAACGTGACCCGTCCCAGCTTGCGCCAGAACTTCGCACGCCTAGACCGCAAACGCTCCCGTCTGAAGTTCTTCGATGTTTCCATCGGAGCCACTCCGCTGCACCGGCAAGCACACCATTGTGCAAGCCTGTCGGCATGGTGCAGGCGTGGGAGGGAAGCGTCTTTACTCTACACGTACCCTTTCGAGCGCGACGGGTCGGCCGTCGCGCTCGGGGCCGGGGCGGAGACGCGCCCTACTGCGGCCAAACTTTGGAAAGCTTCGCTTTCCGCGAGGTCAGATCTGACCCCTGTGAGTGCCGACTTATCTCCCATGGCGAACTTCAGTGCGCAAATAATTGGCTGATTCGCATGTCGCCCATCAAGAGATAAATGTCGCTGATGGCGACATTGATGGGGACGGACGAGGGTTAGCTTCCGGCGCGTTCACATCGGGCAATGTGCTGCTACCGCCATCTTGCAGCCTATCAATCGTGATCGTTCCTACACCTGCCGCTCGAACTGCGGTTGCCAGCGCAGCAGATAGGCCTGCACGCGCCGCACCACGAACGCCAGCATGATGCCCACGATCATCATGATGAAGATCGCCACCATCATCTCGGCCGCATTGGCGCGCGCTTCCGCCTCGATGATGAGCTTGCCGAGCCCCCGCTCAGCCCCGATGAACTCGCCCACGATGACGCCGATCAGCGCAAACGACACGGCCGGCGTCAGCGACGCGAACACCCACGCCAAGGCCGAGGGAATGACAACCGTGCGCAAGACCGTCAGCTCGCTCGCGCCCAGCAGGCGTGCGGCCGCGATCTGGTCGCGATCGACGGAGCGCGTTCCCTCGAACGTGTTGAAGAACACCACGAAAAACACCACGATCCACGCAGTCACCACCTTCGACATGTCGCCGAGCCCGAACATCAGGATGATGAGCGGTACCAGCGCGATGCGCGGGATCGAATTCATTGCCACGATGTAGGGCTCGCAGATCTTGGCGAGATAGTCCGAGCGGCCGAGGATCAGCCCTGCGAGCACGCCCGATACGGAGCCGCTGACAAAACCCCACCACATGTTTTTCAACGTGACGACGGTTGCGAGCCACAAATTGTTGGGGTTCTTGTCGAAGCAGGCGATGAACCCCGCGGGATCGCTTAGGCACCCGAGCTTCAGAAAGCTGGTCCAGATCGCCGACGGCTTGGAGATGAAGTAGGGATCGAGAATGCTCGGCACGAACGGCTTCAGCGCCGCCACTTTTCTCAAATCGTAGCCCCATTCCCAGATGCAGAAAGCCGTCGCCAGGATGACGAGCTGCCACAGCAGGATTTTCACCTTGGTGCCGACCACGATCTATTCCGCCTTGGTCCGGCGGAACTCCTCGCCGAGCGAATGCCAGATGTGCGAATAGAGTTCGCCGAACTCGGCCGTCTCGCGCAGCGAGACGGCGTCCCGTGGGCGCGCAAACGTCACCGCGAAGTCCTCCTTCAGCCGCCCCGGCCGCGCCGACAGCAGGATGATGCGGCTCGACAGCGTCAGCGCCTCGCCCAGGTCGTGCGTCACGAACAGCACCGTCTGGCGCTCGCGCTCCCAGATCTCCAGCAGCGTCTTGTGCATCTCGAGCTTGGTGTGCGTGTCGAGCGCGCCGAACGGCTCGTCCATCAGCAGCACTTCCGGTTCCATGATGAGCGTGCGCATCAGCGCCACGCGCTGGCGCATGCCGCCTGACAGCATGCGCGGAAAGTTCTTGTCGAAGCCCGCCAGGCCGGCGAGCTCGATCGCCCGCTTCACCTTGGCCGCGCGTTCGGCCTTGGCCATGCCCGCAATTTCCAGCCCGTAGCCGATGTTGGCCTCCACCGTGCGCCAGGGGAAGACCGTGTCGCGCTGGAAGACGTAGCCGACCTTCGGGTTGATCTTGCCGTGCACGACATCGTCGCCGTCGATGCGGATGGCGCCCTTGGTCTTGGGCAGCAAGCCCGCGACCATGTTGAGGATCGTGCTCTTGCCGCAGCCCGACGGTCCGAGCAAGGCGACGAACTCGCCCTGCTTCACCTCGAAGGACACGTTATCGACCGCCAGCAGCTCGCCGTCCGCCGTCTTGAAAAGCTTATCGAGGCCTTCGACGGAGATGCGCGTCCGCGATGCCGCGCTTTCGGGAACGGCAGGCCGGCCCTGTCCTGCGGTCGCGCTCATCGGCTGTAGTCGCCCCTCCGCGTCACTTGTACTTGGCGATGGCAGCTTCCAGGAAGCTCATATCGATCAGCGCACCGTAGTCGGACGGCGGGATGTCCGAGCCCGCCCGGTACCACACCTTGCCGCCGCGCTCGAAGGAGGCCTTGTCGATGCGGCCGTCGTAGGCCCACGTC
>CADEFX010000297.1 GCA_902826715.1 uncultured Hyphomicrobiales bacterium
CCTTGTTGATGCAGACGTGCCAGCGGCCATCGCGAGACGGCAATCGGGCATCCAGCGGCCCGATCAGAACCGTCTCGCCGTCGATCGTGGTGATCCAGATGCCGCGGGTATCACGCCGAACCTCTTTGGCGGGCCGGCAATCCCCGTCCGAGCAGCAGTCCTTGGGATACCAATCGACCGTGGTGCCGTCTGGATCGTGATGCACATGAGACGAGGTCACGTGCGGCGCCAGCGTCACCGCGATTGCGAGCGCAAGCGTCAACGATCCGGCGCGGACTGCTCGCGTCATGGGTCTACCCGAGCCTCACGCAAACAACCGCACGTCGTGGCGTCCTGGCGGCATCTAGTAGGCAAACCAAACGCGCACCGCGCCCAGCAGGCGGTCTCCCGCCTGCGCGATATCGGTCCTGAGCATCGTCCCCATGAGCAGCCCGGACCAGCAGGCCGTGACGAAACCCAGCTTCAGCCCGAGCGAAGCCCCGCCCCACTGTCGCCCCAGCGACCAGCCGTTGACCGGCAAAAGGATCGCGTGCAGCAGCACGATCGGCATCAGACGCGCACCGGTGCCGTAGATGATGAACAGGACGTTGCTGGCAATGGCAAAGGCCCGCAATGCAATCATGGATTGCATGGAGAAAGTGGCGAGAACGCACGCTGCGGCAAGCAATCCGACGAGGTCCATGGAAAGACTCCGGATTATTGCGACAAGAACGTGCAACGGACATGAAAGCGGACATCGCGGCTGACCTTGGCGCATCGAGACAAAGGCAAAAAATGCCGGACCGGCGTCAACCAGCCGTCACCGGTGCGTCAATACAAAGAAAAGTCTGCTTTCGTCGGAGAGTTTGAATCATTGCGCGTAGCGTCGCTGTGGTGATTCCGGCCGTTCCGATCGCGCTCTATCGCCAGATCGCTATCCGAACACGCTCAAGCCCCGCACCTACACCATACGGTGCGTTTGCCATCACCGTCGTCACCCGAACGGGTGAGGTGAGTGTGGCGATCCATTCGGTATAATCTCGCGCTCTTTGGCACCAAGACGTTGTCGCCAGTTGGTGACCCATGCAATCTGCGAGGCGAAAACATGAGCGCCCCAAACGCGGCTGCACCAAAACTGCTCGATCTCATTTACGACGCCGCTCTTGAACCGGATCTCTGGCGATCCGTCTTGACGAAAATCGCCGATGCTACCGACAGTCGTGGCGGCGTTCTCTTTGGACAGACGTCATCCCAGGTCTATTTCGACTACAATGGGAGGCTGTGCGAGGACTGCAATCGCGCGTACAAAGAGCGCCACATGGATAACCCATGGAACAGGGCCATGGCGTTTCGTCCCGTCGGTCAAGTTGTCGTCTCAGACTCGGTCGTGCCGATTAAAGCGCTCCGGCAGACTTTATTTTTCGAGGACGTGCTCAAACCACAAGACGCGCCACACAACACGATGATGGTGCTTGCCGCCAAGGACGGCTTTCAGGTGGCTTTCAACATGTGCCGAAGCGCGCGACAAGGTCCCATGGACGACGCCGGCGTTCGCTTCATCGAGCAGCTTGCACCCCACATGGCTCGGTCCATGCACCTGGCCTTCCGGTTTTACGGGTACGGAGCATTGCAAAGAGCGGAATACGCCGTACTCGAACGCCTTGCCATGGGCGTCGTCCTTCTCGATGCCAACCGGCGCGTTCTGTACGCCAATGCCGCTGCTCGAAGTCAAAGCCGGGACGGCGGTCCCTTGCGTCTGCGTCAGGCGGGAATATCGGTCGCTTCCCAGCCGCATGCACAAAGGCTCGGCGAACTGGTTCGCCGGGCGCTTCTCGGCGTACCGGCCGGAACCATGGCCCTCCCGCAAACGACAGAGTCCAACCTGCTCACCTTGCTCGTTACGCCCTTGCGCGGCGGAAGAAGCATCGAACGGCTGGCCGATTTTGGCATGCGCGACGCCGCTGTCTTGGTCTTCATCATCGATCCGGCCAACACGCATGGGCTGCCCGATGCTTGGATCAAGGATGCTTACGGCTTGACCTCCGCCGAGGCGAAAGTGGCGCTGGCTGCAGGGTCGGGGCTGCCGATCCCGCAGGTTGCGCGGCAACTCGGTCTGTCTCCCAACACGGTGAAGACCCATTTGCGCAAAGTCTTCGCCAAAACGGCCACAAGCCGGCAGGCCGAGCTGACCCGCCTCATGGCGTCGCTCGCCATCGTCGCGGAATGAATTCGCCTCAACGCGTCTAAGGTCTTTCTGGTTTGGATCGAACCACCCGTCGTGATGCGTTCCCGGACGCCGCGCATGCGGAGCGTGCGCTGCGAGCCGGGATCTTCACGCGTGTCGATCCATGCAGAGCGCCCTCTTTGTCCTCGCTGGCGCGAAAGGCCCCGGCTGATTGCGCGTCCGCGCGGAGCGCGGCTCCGCCACGCCTCCTGGAAGGCTAATGCGCGATCTATCCGCGAGCCGCCACCCTCAGGGCCAGCCGCTTCACCACCGTCACCGGGCTGCCCGCGCGGGCGATGCGCTGCACCGCATCGGGCAGCGCCTCCACCGCCACCGCCATGTGGTGCGCGTTGGCGTGGATCAGCATGATGCCGTCCACCATGATGCCGACGTGACGCGGCCAGAACACGAGATCGCCGCGCTCCATGCTCTCGAGTTCCGACGATACGAACACCTCGTCACCGACCGCTTGCTGCTGCATGTCGCTGTCGCGCGGGCATGCCTGGCCGGCCGCCTCCAGCGCGACCTGCAGCAATCCCGAGCAATCAAGGCCAAGCCGCGTGCGCCCGCCCCACAGGTAGGGCGTGCCGATGAAGCGCTCCGCGATGGCAACGAAGTCGAGCGCATGCCGCGTCGCTTCCACCGTGTGACGCGCGATCACCCAGCCGCCCGTTGCCAGCCGCAGGAATTGCTCCTGCTGTCCGTCGACGGCCAGCTCGCTGTTCATGCTGAGGTGCATGCGCGGCGCCGATTTGATGTCCGGCGCCGGGTACACGAACGTGCCGAGCGAACTGACGCGATGTGTGGTGGAGCGCACCTGCCGGCTCAGCGCCGCGGCGTGCACGTAGCCGACATAGCCGTCCCGTGCGATCTGCACCCACGCCCAGCCGTCCGCCTCATCGAAGGCGGTCACGGTCTCGCCGAACAGCACCTCGTTCTCCAGGCCCGCAGCGGCGTCAGGCTTCGCCTTCAGGCCGGCAACCGGCTGCGACACCTGGCGCCGCTCGCCCGCCACGTAGCGCGGCGCATCCACCTTGCCCTTCAACCGCTCGTCCGCCAGGTCCGGGCGATAAGCGTTCAGTCTCGGATCAAGTGTGGATGTCATTCCCGATCGGCTCTGTCTCGTCGCATCACGTCAGCGGCCTGCGCCCAGCACGCGGCGCAGCGCCTCGAGCACACCGCGGGCCGCGTTGGGCTCGCCGCCCTTGGGGCCGAGCGGGCCAGCCGCCGGCCGCCAGCCATACATGTCGAAGTGGGCGAAATGCCGGGCGCGGCTCACGAACCGTTGCAGGAAAATGGCGCCGACGATGGATCCCGCGAACCCGCCCTCGGCCACATTGTTCATGTCGGCCACCTGGCTATCGAGCCAGCCCTCGTAGGGCGTCGCCAACGGCATGCGCCACACCAGATCGCCGACCGACGCGCCGGCCGCCGCGATGGTTCCCGCCAGCGCATCGTCATGGCAGTAGAACGGCATCAGCTCGGGCCCCAACGCCACCCGCGCCGCGCCCGTCAGCGTCGCGAACGTCATCAGGTAGTCGGGTGTCTCCTCATCCGCCAGCGCCAGCGCGTCGGCCAGCACCAGCCGGCCTTCCGCGTCCGTGTTGCCGATCTCCACCGTCTTGCCCAGCCGGCTCGGGATCACGTCGCCCGGCCGGAATGCGCTGCCCGCCACGCTGTCCTCCGCCGCGGCGATCAGCACGCGCAGACGTACGTCGAGCTTCTGCCCCATCACCATGTGCGCCAGCGCCAGCGCTGTCGCCGCGCCGCCCATGTCCTTTTTCATCAGCAACATGCCGCTCGACGGCTTGATGTCGAGGCCGCCGGTGTCGAAGCAGATGCCCTTGCCGACGATTGTCACCTTGGGCGCCTCCGCCCGTCCCCACGTCACGTCGATCAGCCGTGGTGCCCGCGGGCTGGCCCGCCCTACCGCATGGATCAAGGGAAAATTCTTCTTCAGCAAATCGTCGCCGACAATGGCCGTCACTTTCGCGCCGTGCCGCTTGGCCAAAGCGCGCGCTGCCGCCTCCAGGTCCTCCGGCCCCATGTCATTGGCGGGCGTGTTGATCAGATCGCGGCCGAGCCACACGGCCTCCACCGTATTCGTCACACGCTCGAGATCCACGCCCTTCGGCACCTTCAGCGCCGCGACCGGCTCCGCCTCGCCCGACTTGTATCGACGGAATCGGTAAGCCCCCAGGCCCCAGGCCACAGCGGCCAGCTCCGCGTTCGCGGAGCCCGCACC
>CADEFX010000298.1 GCA_902826715.1 uncultured Hyphomicrobiales bacterium
TTCCATAATGATAAGGTTGGGCGTGGGGCTCGCCTGATAGTGCGCGACGGCAGCCTGCGCGCCGCCCATATGGATGCTGACGTGCGCTTTCGACAAGCGCCGATCCTCCGCTGCAACCTGCAGGGCCTCGGCCGTCTCGCCACGCTCGCAAAAAGCCTGGATCGAAATGCGCGGGATCGGACGGGCGCGATCATGCCGGCGCTCGACCTCGACGTCAGGCATCATTTCCGCTGGCGCGATGTCCCGGCCGGTGTCCGGGGTGACCGCCGCAGGCGACTGCGCTTGCTTATTCATGGTGCCTCACTGAACGTTGCGGACTTGGACCTTCTCGTCGGCGTCCTTCTTGGCCACCGTCGAGTCGCCCTTCACGTACTTGTCCCAGACCACATCGCGGCGCTCAGCCGCACCCGGCTGCTGGGTGCGCGGACCGAGAAGATCAGCGGGATTGGCAACTTGCACCGCCAGGTTGCGCTGCGTTGCGCACCCGAAGTTCGGATACGGCACATTGCGGGGATCATCGGCGAGGTTGGTTGACCAGTCGCCGCATTCGGGTGCTTCGGCCACGAAGCGCGCGTAGCTGACGCGAATTGGCGCATCGCCGCCAGCGCGATAGGGCTGGATCGCCAGGTTGGCGTCGGAAATCCCGAAATCCCGCACGATATGGCGCAGGTCGGCCACCGCGTGCATGGCGGCAATCTCGTTGGCCGATCCGCTCGGAACGGCGACAACGATGCGGCCATTGCCGGAATCTCGCGCGCTGTAGCGATTGATGAAGTCCGAAACCTGCGCGCGTTGTTGCGGCGTCAAACCCGCCGAACCGCGGGGAACCCGCACCGACAGATTGGCCGGCTGCTCCGACACGATAATCGGGTGCCGCTGCCGGGCATCGACCGCAGTCCAGCCCGCGACGTGAGCACCGGGCTCCTCGCCCAACCTGCACGCCGTGACCGAGAGTGCGACCATCGAAACGGCTGCGAGCCGGGCCGTTGTGGGCCTGAACCGGGCGAGGAAACTCATCTTCATGCTGTCTTGCACTGTCATGGCGCTTCTCTGCTGTCCCGCTATTCGACGATGAAACCGACGTCGCCCTTAAGACCGCCGTCGATCGGCAGCGGACCACCCTTGCCGTACACACGATTCATGTGTCCGAGCAGATTGCTTTTGAGATCGGACGCCGGCGCAAAGCCATCATCGGGGCGCGCGAACTGCTTTCTAGCTGTGGGACGAACCATGTACGGCGTCACCAGCACGACAAGCTCGGTCTCACGTTTAATGTAGTCCTGGCTGCGAAACAGCGTTCCGAGCATCGGCACGTCCTTTAGTCCTGGAAAGCCGTCGATGTTCTTGCGCGTGTCGTCAGACAGCAGGCCGGCCATGGCCAGTGTTCCGCCCGAGGGCATCTCCACCGTCGAATTCGCCTTGCGCTTCTTGAGCGCGGGAATGGAGATTCCGGACAGCACAACCGCGCCGCTGTCCGTCAGCTCCGAAACCTCGGTTTCGATCTTCAGATTGATGCGGCCTTCCGACATCACCACCGGTGTGAAGGTGACGCCAATACCGAACTCCTTGAAGGTAACCGAAAGCTTGCCGACGCTGTCGACAACCGGGATCGGATACTCGCCACCGGCCAAGAACCTGGCGGTCTCGCCAGAGATTGCTGTCAGGTTGGGCTCCGCCAGCGTACGCACCAGACCGTCGCGCTCAAGGGCCCTGAGCACTTGGGTCGAGCAATTGTTGCCGGTGTTCCAATGATTGTTGAGGCCAGAATTCCCCACAACATTGGTCATAAGCTCGTCCAAAACCACCCTACAACCTTGACCCATCGGCGCTGTCACGTCCGATCCAACTTGCCCCATGCGTGTAAGGCCAGCCGCCGATGTCAACGGCAAGCCGTTGGCGGTCATTAGTCCGGTAGCGAAATTTCCAATGTTGATCTCGGCGCCGATGTTGATGCCGAACTGCTTGAGGATCGAGCGCTGCATTTCGGCGACGACAACCTGAAGCATCACCTGCTCCTCGCCCTCCACCGCGATCATATTGATCACCTTGGCGGCGTGCCGCTCGTTGGCCTCAGGGTTCGGTGTAACGATAAATCTGGAGGCGATCGACGAAGCTCGCGCGGCATCCGCAGGTGAACGCACCGTCCCGCTGAGAATGACCGTCTCGTTCAGCATCTCCGTTTTGATATTCGATCCAGGGATAAGACGCTGAAACAACGCATCGAGAACGCTCGTATCGTGCTCTATGGAGACTTCGAGAGTGGCGATCTGCTTCCCGTTGGCATCGAAGAAGAAGGCATTCGATTGACCCACCTTCTTGCCGATCAGGTAGACCCGATTGGAGCTCTGAACGACGGCGTCCATGATTTCGGGGTTCGACACGATCACATCGCGCAACTCGCGCGGCATTTCGATGAGGGTCGATTTGTTGCGGCCGAGCTTGATGCCCTTGTGGACAGGCAGTCCGTCGCTCTCCCTGATCCGCACGGTCGAGTGATGATCGGGATTAAACGCAACAGGTGCGTCAAAGCGCGCGTCGCCGCGCTTGACCGTGCGTCCGACCGGACCATCCGGATCGGCCGCCATGGACATCGGGCTCCCGGCCAGGCATGTCAGAGTCGCAAGCACCGCGATGCCGGCGATAGTCGCAAAGTTCCGCATGAGCAATGAAGCCTTCTAACGAGCAACCGATGCAGGTGCACGCAGACGCAACACTGGCACACTAAGGAATCGAAAATCAGTTCACGCCGTAAACGCGCGACTTCGTTCCGTATCTAATGACCTTGACGCCGTCGGTGCGCGCTGTGTCCTTGCGCTTCGGCTCGTTCACACCGACACCATCCCGGCTGAAGTCGGCGATGCTCCTCAGTGCAAGACTGATCTCACCCTGGGTCTTGGCCAGTGCCAAGCTTTCGGCCTGCATGGGATCCAGTTCTATCGTCGCCGTTGTACCATCGGCGCCCTTCTTGCCTTCCTTGGCCTCGAGTTGCTGGCCGATCGCAAGCACGCGGACGTTCCGGAAAAGCGTTTCACTGACGTGCTCGTCACCTGTCTTGCCCTTCTGGCGGCGGGTCAGGATGACGTCGACATGATCGTTCGGCAGGATCATCTTGCCGACCGCCGTATCGTCGGTGATCTTCGTGGAGATGGCGCGCATGCCCTGCGGCAGGATGGAGGCGAGTACACCGCCCTCACCGGCCTTTACCAGTTTTATTCGTGTTATCGGCTCTCCGGCCAGAATCGGCGCCCGGGCAATACCACCAGCCAGATCCTTTGCGGCATTGCTGCCATCCCGGCGCGTTATCGCCCCTGCGGGCACTGCATCCTCCGGCCAGACCTGCCACCGGAAACTGCCATCGGTCGTCACGGTGCCGAGAGAAATGTCAGAGCGGGCGACAAGCACTTCTGCAGCGGAAGTATGAACTTCCCTCTGTAGCTCGCGCGGCTTGTTCACAATGCTCTTCATCAAGAAGAACGAGGCAAGGCCACACACCCCCGCGACGGCGATCCCGATAATCTGTGCCCGCTTCATCGCCCCTAGCCCTTCCGACCTATGTCGACGCAATTTCGATTGCGAATGGACTGTGTGTGAGAATTGTCAACACGCAGTTAATGAACGTTTCGCAGTCACATGGTCGTGGCCCGGAAAGCTCATCATCCGGAGGAGAGGCCGGGCATCCGCTGCTTCAGACCGCAAAACTCGTGAACCAGGAGGTCGTAGGATAAATCCACAGGCCCGCCGCAGCGAGCGCAATCCCGTACGGAATGCCGACCTTTTTATCATGCAGGCGCATCGCCCAGGGCTGAGCGAGCATCCAGGCCGGCGGCGCCCAGTTCCGATAGAATAGGATGGCGAAGGCCAACCCCCCCCCTGCGATAGCCACAAGGAGCAGGTAACTGGCAAGATGCTCGAAGCCGAGCCACAATGCTGCGGCCGCCAGCAGCTTCGCATCTCCGCCGCCGAGCCAGCCTCGTGCGAACATGGCAATGCCGACAACCAGCATAAGCGCGCCTGCGCCGAGGTGGCTAGCCAATGCCGCCCAGTCCATCCCAATGAGAAGCGCGGCTATTGGAAACGCAGCGAGTAACGCCAGCGAAACCCGGTTCGGGATTGTCATGGTCAGCAAATCGATCGAGCCCGCGAACGCCATGATCGCCGGAAAGGTCAGCAGGAGCGCATAATGGGTCACGAGGAAAACTCCCACTGAGAGCCACGCAAAGCCGTCACGTCAAGGCCAACTTAAGCCCGAGCAATTAAAGCTTGCGTTAACTGGCGCGCCGGCGCGCCATAAAAAAGAAACCGCCCGGCTTCCGAAGAAGCCAGGCGATGAAATACCGAATGCGGCTGCGGCAAGCGCAGCCGTCGGGATTAGCCGCGAGCCTTCAGGCCGTCCTCGACGTCCTGGAAGGTGCCCTGGATCTCGGTGCC
>CADEFX010000299.1 GCA_902826715.1 uncultured Hyphomicrobiales bacterium
GATCGACTACAAAGCAGCCAAGAAGCTCCGCTGGGGCGACCTTGTGCGCGATACTCACGAATAACTCCCAAACAATCGCGAAGGCTTGAACCGCCATGAACCGTACGCCCGCCAAGTTCTACGCTCCCCTTGCCACCGGCGCGCCCGCTCCGTTGCGGCAGATTCCCGTGAAGCTCGAGCGCATGATCCATTTCGTACCCCCGCACGTGGAGAAGATCCGCTCCCGCGTGCCCGACATCATCAGCCAAGTCGACGTCGTGCTCGGCAACCTGGAGGACGCCATTCCGGCCGACCAGAAGTCGGCGGCGCGGCGCGGCTTTATCGCCATGGCCGAGGCCAACGACTTCGGCGACACCGGCCTGTGGACCCGCATCAACTGCCTGAACTCCCCGTGGGCGCTCGACGATATCCTCGAGATCGTGCCCGCCGTCGGAGCCAAGCTCGATGTTGTCATGCTCCCTAAGGTCGAAGGCCCCTGGGACATCCACTATCTCGACCAGCTCCTGGCTCAGCTCGAAGCCCGGCACGCAATCAAAAGGCCCATTCTCATCCACGCCATCCTCGAGACGGCGGAAGGCGTCCAGAACGTTGATGCCATTGCCGGCGCCTCTCCGCGCATGCACGGCATGAGTCTCGGTCCTGCGGATCTCGCCGCATCGCGCGGCATGAAGACGACCCGCGTCGGCGGCGGGCATCCCGGTTACGGCGTGCTCGCCGATACCGGCGCGGCTGGTGGCGAGCGCCCATTTTTTCAGCAGGATCTCTGGCACTACACCGTGCAAAAGATGGTCGACGCTTGCATGACTTACGGCCTGAAGCCCTTTTACGGGCCCTTCGGTGATTTCTCGGACGGCCCGGCGTGCGAAGCACAGTTTCGCAACGCCTTCCTGCAAGGCTGTCTCGGCGCGTGGTCGTTGCATCCCACGCAAATCGGTATCGCTAAAGCGGTATTCAGCCCGGATCCAGCCGAGGTTGCCTTCGCGCGCAAGATTGTCGCAGCCATGCCCGACGGCACGGGTGCAGCGATCGTCGACGGCAAATTTCAGGACGATGCGACCTGGAAGCAGGCGAAAGTAATTGTCGATCTTGCGCAATTGGTCGCAGCGAAGGATCCAGAGCGCGCTGCGCTGTATGGACTATGATATTCGACTGAAGTCGCATACGCCGAAGGCCATCTATTGATCCATTGACACCATCGTTGATAACCAGCGATATCTAGGGGCATGAAGCAACAGCATGCCACTAAGGCAGAAACTATCGCCAAGCCCGAGGCCGTTGCGCCGCGTACGCGCAGCCGTGGGATTCGCAAGGCAAAATTCCGGCTTGGGCAAGTCGTCCGTCATCGGCATTATCCGTTTCGCGGCATCATCTTCGACGTCGATCCGATCTTCAACTCGTCGGAAGAATGGTGGCAGTCCATTCCGGCACGGATCCGGCCGCGAAAAAACCAGCCTTTCTATCATCTTCTGGCCGAGAACGAAGAAACCGAATACGTCGCCTACGTTTCCGAGCAGAACTTGGTGCCTGACACGTCGCGCACACCGCTCCGTCACCCGCAGGTCTCGGAGCTTTTCACGAAGCAGAGAAACGGCGGATATCGGGCGATCGTACAGTCGCACTGATCGCGCACAAACCTTTCGTCCGGGGCTGTAAGTTCAAAGCGCCTTTTGGCGCGTGGCCAATGCGACGACCAGGCCCAGTGCGGTCAGGAAGCCGATCATGGCCCATGCCTCGTTGATGGCGGTCGTCAGTGCCGCCCGTTCGACAGCGCGGCGAACCAGCTGCATCTTTTCGGGCAGCATTTGCATGGGCATCGGCAAGCTTGGGAGCCCGACAAAATCGAACGTCACCGCGTCTCCATTTGCGAGCTTTGCAGCTAAAGCGCGGCCATGCATTTCCGCCCGGCCGAAGATCACTGTGTCGATCAAAGCCAGTCCGATCGCCCCACCTAGATTGCGCATCAGGTTGAAGAGAGCGCTGGCATCCGGCACGCGTCTGACGGGAAAATGGCCAAGCGCGAGACGTATCGGCGGCAGTAGACAGAACATGATCGCAAACCCGCGTATGGCCTGCGGCCAAAACATCTCGTCGTAATCCGAGCGCGGCGTCTCGAAGGCGCTCAAAGCGAGCCCCACCGCGAACATGAAAAACCCGAGACAGGTGAGAAGCCGCGCGCTCACGTACCGCTCCAGCCAAACCACCAACGGCGCCGAAATGAGCTGCGCGGCGCCCGTGACCAGCATGGTCTCACCAATCGTCAGCGCACCGTGACCGCGCACGTAGGCCAGAAACACAGGCATGAGATAGACAGATCCGTAAAGGCCGATGCCGAGGATGAAGCTCAGTGCACACCCAAGTGCGAGCTGGGGATCGGCCAAAGCACGAAGATCGACAATGGGTGGCGAGCGCGACAGGGTCCGGCGGACAAACGCAGCGCCGCAAACCGATGACAGAAGGAAGAGTCCAAGCACGACTCCGGACATCCAACCCTGTTTTGGAGCTTCCTTCAGCCCGATTAAGAGCGCAGCCAAAGCTACGGCAATGAGGAGCAGCGAGGAGAGGTCCAGATGACGCGCCTCGCCGAGCCGAATGTCCGCACGAGGCAGTGCTAGGATGCCTATCCCAATCGCCAAAATGCCAGGCCCCAAGTTGATCAGAAAGAGCCACGGCCAACTATAGGTCGAGGTGATCCATCCGCCGGCGACGGGCCCCACGGTCGGAGCTAGAACGGCCAGCACGCCGGCAATGGTGGTTGCAAGCGCCTGGCCTCGCCCTGGAAAGAGCACGAAGCCCGCAGAGAACACGATGGGTATCATGGCCCCGCCGGCAAAGCCTTGAACGATGCGCGCGCCGACGAGCGACGTGAAGCCGGTACTCGAAGCGCAGGCAGCAGACGCAATCACAAAAGCACTTGCGGCGACCACGAAGAGACCGCGCAGCGAGAGCATACGTGTCAGCCAGCCCGTCAGCGGGATCACGATGACCTCGGCGATCAGATAGCTCGTCTGAATCCAGCTCATCTGATCAGGCCGGATAGCGAGCGCCTCCTGGATATTGGGAAGCGACGTTGCGACGATCTGAATGTCGAGGACGGCCATGAACATCCCGATGCACATGGCAATGAAGCCCGCCCAACTCGCGAAAGGCGGCGCCGGTTGTGCTGTCGAGATACCTTGCGTCATTCTTTCGTCCCGGCTCGGTGGCCAGTCCTTAGACCCCAATTCAAGTGTGGCTCTGTTGTGGCTGTGGAGCTGATATCAAAAGCCGCATTCCGCGATCCGCGGAGCCAAATTGCGAGGAATTGCCAAAAACGCCATCAATCTCTGGAGTACTGGTGACAGAAGCTTTCAGCTGCATGCGACGAGGGACGATTTTGGCATGACCGCACGCTTGATACGGGCTGCTCTCCTTGCATTGACGTGCTTGGCGCATGCGGGAGCGCATGCGCAGGACATGAAAAAGCACGCGCCTGCCGGTCCTATGGAGACGAAGGGCGACAGCACGGCTGGGGAACTCAGCAGCCAACAGATGGCGCTGATCCAGAAGGTAAGCGCCTACTTCAACGACATGACCGCCCTGAAAGGGACTTTCATTCAAACGAGCGCAGGGGGCACGCGGCTTCGCGGCAAGTTCTCCGTGCAGCGACCCGGACGTTTTCGGTTCGACTTCGCCCGGCCCAGCCGGCTGGTCATCGTCTCTGACGGGCAGCAGGTTGCAATCCAGGATCACGATCTCAAAACCGACGATCGCTGGAACCTCGATCAGACCCCCTTCGGCGTGCTTTTGCAGAAGGACGTGAACCTGCTGAGAGATGCGCGGTTCTTCGAGGTGCAAGAGTCCGTCGACACCATCGTCATGTCCTTCGAGGACAAGAGCCAACTGGTACCGGGCCCCCTGAGGATGTTCCTGACAAAGCAGCCGGCACTTGAGTTGCGGAAATGGATCACCAAGGATTTGCAGGGTCGCGATACGCTCATCGAACTGAGCGATATGACCAGAGTCGATGACTTCGAGCCCGGCTGGTTCAAGCCGGCATCGCTTGCTCTTGAAAGACTGCGCTGACGCTCGCCATTCTGGATCGGGCACATAGGCGACACGGCCGCAAGCTCCAACACAAACGAAACGGGCGGCCCGATGGCCGCCCGCCGCCTTCAGCTTCCCTCGAACTCCAGAACTATTTCTTCTTTTCCGCAGCCGGCGGCGCACCCTTCGCCGCCGCAGTCGGCGCCTGCTGGCCGCCGCCGGCGCTGCCGGTCGCCTGCTGTTTCTTGTACTCTTCCATCATCTGCTGTTGACGCTGTGCGATCTGTGCCATCAGCGTCTTACGCGCCTCGCTGTACTTGGCGTTGTCGATCGGCTGGCCGTCGAATGCTTCCGCAAAGCCCGTGAGCGGCACCGGGAAGGCGATCACCTGGCCCTGCGCGTTG
>CADEFX010000300.1 GCA_902826715.1 uncultured Hyphomicrobiales bacterium
TGACCGTCGAACAGGGGGCACTGGCGGGGGCGGTCATCGGCGGTGCGCTCGGCTACGTGGCCGGCAACCGCGATCCCAAGCGCGTGGTGACGGGGGCGCTAGCAGGGGCCGCCGTCGGAGGCGCTGCCGGTTACATGATCGCCGGCGAGAAGCAACACTATGCGCGCAAGGAGGATGTCTACAACGCGCTGATCAGCGATTGCCGCCAGCGTACGGGCAAGCTCACGCGCATCCTGACCACGACGGATCAGCTTATCGCGCAGCGGCGGGCCGAGCTGCATCGCATCAAGGCCATGGCATCATCCGACACGCAGCGTCTGACCGCGCAGAAGACCCTGCAGGCCGACCTGGAGGCGGATCGCTCGGCGCTTAACGATGCTCTGGCCTCCGCGCGCGAGCATGGCCAGGAGTTGGAGACCAATCTGGCGGAGCTGCAAAAACAATTCCCGGGTAACAACAAGCAGATTGAGGAAGAGGCGGTTCAATATCGTGTCAACGCCCAGAAGCTGGAACAGCGTCCCGAGGATATGAACCGCCTGATCGCAGAGTCGAGCAAGCTGTCATGAGCCCAGATCGCACGACATGGCGATCGGCGGGTATGCGAGCGCCTCTCGCCTGCTGCGCCGCCCTGATGCTGGCTGGTTGCGCCAACGTCTCGACCGATCCGCGCAGCGGTGGGCTTGCCGGCGGCATCAACGGCATCGTGACGGGTGCCTATGAACAGCGCGTCGAGGACCGGAAAACGGAGCTGTCCGATCTCGAGCGCGCCGAGGACCGCATGCGCGGGCGCGTTGCTGGAGCGAAGACGGAGCTCGCCGATCTCGAGCGCCGGCTGGCTCAGCGCCGGACCACACTGCAGAAAATGCGCGGGGAGATCGCCGAGGTAGGCCGCCGGATCTCCGCCGCCCGCGCCGATGCGGAAGGCAAGCGGGCCGCTCTGGCCGCCCAGAACAGTGCCAACGCCGATACGCAGGCCAAGGCCGACGCGCTCAAGTCCAGGATCAACGAGCTGTCGGCCGACCTCGACAAGCTGCAGCGGCTGACGCGTGAGCTTGAGGAAAACAACCGGCAGGAAGCCCGGCTCTACGAACGCCTCAAAAAGCAGAAGGACGGCGAAGGCGGCCAGGAAACGATCGTTGCCGATGTCGAGCAGCGTGCGAAGACGGCCGACCAGCAGACCGCCGATGCCGGCGCCCGGCTCGATCGGCTCAAAGCGGCCGCGGCCAAGATGAGCCTCTAAAGGGCCCCGCCCGCCGCAACCCACAGGCACCAGCCGCCCCGTTGCGCGGGGCGTTCGATTGCGCGTATGCTGAATATGCTGCTGGCTCGGCAGCTCTCTGGCGGGGAGAGTGGTTATGGCGCGTGATGTGGCGTTGATCTATCTGATTGCGAGCATTCTGTTCTGTGCGGGGGCGACGATGATCCTCTCCACGGTCCCCTAGGGACGGTCTGCATATCTGCGCGGCGATGGCGTAAACGGTTGGCGATTTCGGTCACTTGCGCGACAGTGCGCGATGTCTGAACCGTCCCAATCGCAAGAGAGTACGCCATGCCACGCCATTTCGGCATCCTGATCCCCTCCACCAATACGACGTGCGAGTTAGAGTTCGGCAGGCTGGGGCCGGATCTGCAGGCGCATGCGGCACGCCTCGGCAAAGACGGCCCTACGCCCTTTTCGCCAAGCCTTGATGCGGACGTCGCGTACCAGTCGAAAATGCTGGGTGATGCGCGCGTGGAGGTGATCGCACTGGCGCAAACCTCGGCTAGCCTGTTTGCCGACGACTACGACGAGGTCACCGTGAAACGCATGACGGAGGCGTCAGGCCTGCCGTCGTTGACGTCGGCGCAAGCGGTCGGCCGGGCATTGCGCGGACTGGGTACGTTGCGGATCGCGATGGCGACGCCGTATTCCGAGGAGGTCATCGCGCGGGCCAGGCAATACTACGAGACGAAGTATGGGATCGCCGTCGTGGCTTCGGAAAGCCTGGGCGCAACCAACTCCTACGCCATCGGCAAGATGGACGCCGGCGTCGCCGAAGCCGCGTTCGACCGGATCGATCGCCCGGACGTCCAGGCACTGGTCGTGCCGGGCGGCAACTTCCCGACCATGGACCGCATCGCGGCCTGGGAGCAGAAGTTCGGCAAGCCTGTCGTCACCACCAACCAGGCGACGGTCTGGGCGGTGATGCGGGCGATGCAGATCGATCAGCGGTTGTCTGGAAAGGGACGGCTGCTGGAGCAGACGCCACAGGGCTGAGCTGTTGCGCGCGGGGGCCGGTTGCGAAAGTCTGGCCACTAAGGTTTCAAACGATCAGGAGGATCCCATGGCAGGACTTCTCGAAGGGCATTTGGCAGCCGTCACCGGCGGCGGCTCGGGTATCGGACAAGGCATATGCCAGGCCTACGCCCGGGAAGGCGCGCAGGTGGTCATTCTCGATGCCAACGTCGAAGGCGCGAACGAGACCGTGAGGCTCGTCACGGCGGCAGGCGGCAAGGCGTCGGCCATGAAGCTCGATGTGACGGATCGCGCGGCGTGCAGGGCCGCGGCCGCGGAGATCGGCAAGACCGGCAAGGTGTCGATCCTGGTCAACAATGCCGGCATCAACCGCCGCACGCCCATAACCGGCGACGCGGCTGCCGTCGCCAAGGACTGGGACGATATTATCTCGGTCAACTTGGCGGGCATGTTCAACGTCACGCATGCTTTTCTCGATCAGCTGCGCGCGACCAAGGGCCGGATCGTCAATCTCGGCTCGATCCAGTCGTTCGTGCATGTGAGCTGGCCGAACTCGGCGGCCTATACGACGTCCAAGCACGGCGTGCTCGGGTTCACGCGCGCGCTGGCGGCGGAGCTTGGCAAGGACGGCGTACGGGTCAACGCCATCGGCCCCGGGTTGATCGAGACCGCGATCAATGCCGACGCGCGAGCCAAGAATCCGGACATGGTGGCAGCCGTCATGCGGCACACGCCGTTGAATCGGCCTGGCAAGCCCGCGGACATCGCGGGGCCGGCAGTGTTCCTCGCTTCGGACATGTCGGCTTATGTCACCGGCGGCATCATCATGGCCGATGGTGGATTCCGCTCGATCTGACCGCTGGCGGGCCGGCGGCATGATCGAGGTCATGGTGGGCACGACAGGGATCGAACCTGTGACCCCTCCCGTGTGAAGGGAGTGCTCTACCGCTGAGCTACGCGCCCGTCCATTTGGAGCAGGGTCACCTTATGATGGCCTCTGCCTGGGGCTGTCAAGCGCGGGGGGCAGGCCTCAGCCGGTGCGGGCGAAGCGGCCGAGCACCGGATAGTCAGGGTCCGTGTAGCCGGGCGTCGAGGGATGGCCGGGCGGCACGAGGCTGTCGACCAGTTTTTCGTCGTCCGCAGTCCACACGTAGTCTAGGGCGCCGAAATAGCCCGTCCACTGCTCGAAGGTGCGTGGCCCCGTGATGACCGACGTGATGGCGTCGTTGTTCAGGATCCAGGCCACGGCGAAGTGCGGCAGCGTCACGCCCTTCTTCTCCGCGTGCATTTTGAGCTTCTGCGCGATCTGGAGGGATTCGGGCCGCCACTCCGTTTCCATCATGCGTTTGTCGCTGCGGCCGGCGCGCGTGTCGGGCGGCGCATTGCTGCCGGGCTGGTACTTGCCGGAGAGAACGCCGCGGGCGAGCGGGCTGTAGGGGGCGATGCCGAGCCCGGCGGCGCGGGCAGCGGGAAAGACTTCCATCTCGGGCATGCGGTTCATGAGATTGTAGCAGGGCTGCAGGACGACCGGGTGGGGTGCGCCGGTTTCGCGGCAGGCCATGGTGATGGTCGGGATATGCCAAGCGCGGACGTTGGAAACGCCCCAATAGCGCAGCTTGCCCGCCCGGATCAGGTCACCGAACGTGGTGGCGATATCCTCCCACGACACGTTGGGATCGACGCGGTGCGTGTAGTGGATGTCGATGTGGTCGAGGCCGAGGCGTTTCAGCGAAGCGTCGACAGCAGCGATCATGTGCCGGCGCGACAGACCGCGATCGTTCGGGTTGGAACTGGTGGGCTGCGCCAGCTTGCTCGCCAGCACCCACTGATCGCGCTTGCCCTTGATGACCTTGCCGACTACCTCCTCGGACCGGCCTTTGGCGTAGACATTGGCCGTGTCGATGAAGTTGACCCCGCTGTCGGCCGCGTGGTCGACGATGCGCTGGGCTTCGGCTTCGGGCGTTTCGGCGCCGAACAGCAGGGTGCCGAGGCAGAATTCCGAGACCTTGAGCCCGCTGCGGCCGAGCGTGCGCGTTTTCATCTGAGCCATGATCTGCCTTTTTGTGCGGTGGAGCGCCGTTGCGATATTCTACACGGCACGCTTGATTAGAAAACGGTAGACGCCCGCCGCCTCGCTCTCCTCTGGAAGCTCGTGCGTCTT
>CADEFX010000301.1 GCA_902826715.1 uncultured Hyphomicrobiales bacterium
GCCCCTCACCCTAACCCTCTCCCCATGCCTGATAGTGGGCATGGGGAGAGGGGATTTATTGGCAAAGTAGTGCCCTACCGCTTCACCTCCCACGTCGTCACGATCTCACCCGTCGCGGGGTCTTTCGCATCCTTGAGCTGAATGCCCATGGCCGACAGCTCATCGCGAATGCGGTCGGCTTCCTTGAAGTCCTTGGCTTTGCGCGCGGCGTTGCGGTCGGTGATACCTTTTTCGATCACGGTTTTCAGCGCAGCATCAATTGCGTGGTCGAGCTCCTCATTAATACGAAGCAGATCTTTGTGAGAACCAAAGCCAAGAAAATTCAAAGCCCACACCAGCTGATTGGCTGCCGAGGAAGGTTCATCATCCTGATTGGTTGACTTGGCGAGACGTGCCAATCGATGCAGTTCAGCAATCACTTCGGGTGTATTCAGGTCGTTTTCCAGCGCGCGAATTACAGTCGGCGAAACAGTTTCATCTCGAGGATCGCTCCCGCGAACGGCCTCAACCCAGCGTAGGAGATTGAGCCGGGCTTCCAACAACGTCTTCGATGTCCAATCAATCGGTTGTCGGTAGTGCGTCATCAACATCGCGAGACGCAGAACTTCACCCGGCCAACTGCGGTCGCCAAATTTGGTTGTCTCCAGCAACTCCCTGATCGTCACGAAATTCCCGAGGCTCTTGGACATTTTCTCGCCCTCGACCTGCAGGAAGCCGTTGTGCATCCAATAATTCGCCATCACGGGCGTGCCGTGCGCGCAGCGGGACTGCGCGATCTCGTTCTCGTGGTGGGGAAACACGAGGTCTATGCCGCCGCCGTGGATGTCGAACACCTGGCCCAAATGCTGCTCCGCCATGGCCGAGCACTCGATGTGCCAGCCCGGGCGTCCCAGCGCGGCGATGCCCGCCGGCGACGGCCAGCCCGGCTCCCCGGGCTTCGACGGCTTCCACAGCACGAAATCCATGGGGCCTTTCTTGTAGGGCGCCACATCCACGCGCGCGCCGGCTTCCATGTCCACCAGCGACCGGTTGGCCAGCCGCCCGTAGTCGGGCATGGAGCTGACATCGAACAGCACGTGATCTTCGGCGACGTAGGCATGTCCGTTCGCGACTAGAGTCTCGCACAGTCGCACCATACCGGGGATATGTTCGGTCGCGCGCGGCTCCACGGTCGGCGGCAGCACGCCCAGCGCGGCGATGTCGGCATGGAACTGCTTCTCGGTCTTGCTCGTGACCAGGTGGATCGCGTCGTTCAGCGGCAGGCCGGGATACTCTTCCGCCGCGCGCGCGTTGATCTTGTCCTCGACGTCCGTGATGTTGCGCGCGTAGGTGACATGCTTCTCGCCATAGATGTGCCGCAGCAGGCGGAACAGCACGTCGAACACGATCACGGGCCGCGCATTGCCAATGTGCGCGTAGTCGTAGACCGTCGGCCCGCACACATACATGCGCACGTTGCCGGGATCGATGGGCCGGAAGGTCTCCTTCCGCCGCGTCAGCGTGTTGTAGAGCGTCAGTGCCACGAATGACCCCTTCACCTGTTGGCGAGGGCGGTTCTCTGTCTGGACTTGAGGCAAAGAAGCGGGCCGCGCGCCAGCGATCGAGCTAGCTCGTAATGCTAATAATGCCGCAACAGATGTCAGTGCGAAGCACTGCTTCGAAAGCGGCGGGTTTTGGCGCGTTCCGGCTCATGCCCCGCCTTATCGTCGAGGCCCGGTTCAGCGTCAAGGCCATGCGGCGCATGCTCCTGAACTTTATTCAGCGGTTTTGGCCGCTGGCCGGCATTCCTCCGGAAGATCCATGATTTTGGGCGCCGCCAGCGCCTTTTCCAGCTCCGTCGTATCCCGTTCGGGGAGATCGAGCCCGGACACGTCGATCTTGATCCCCAGGCCCGCATGGCGCTTGCGCAGCTGATCTTCGACAAAGCCCGCCAAACGCATGGCCGTTGCGCGCGACAGGCCGCTGCCCGCCAGAGTCCGGCGGAAGATATCGGCTTGCGCCGTCAGAAACACCGCCTGGGCTGCGGCGTCGGGCGGATACAGGATCTTCATGCGCGCCGCGTCGCTCTCGGACAGCGTCCGCGGCCCGTCGGTGAAGCAGCCGCTGTTGCGCCCGCTCGTCAGCAATCGCGTGGGAAACCGGTAGTGCATGATCGACTCCACGTCGTAGGCCGGCATGCCGGTCGGCACCGGCTCCGACCTCGGCAGGAACTGCGCCCGAAGCTGGGTCGAGAAGCGGCTGGCATCAAGCGCCGTCGCATCCTTGGCCGCCCGCGCCTGATACCTCGCACAAGCCTCCTTCCAGCGGTAGTCGGCGGCGCAGGGGCTGCCGGGATGCTGATGCTCATGCGGCAAGCCCAGTGCGTGACCGATCTCATGCAGGATGGTCCGACGCAACTCCGCATCGGATCGCCTGGGCTTCCCCGGTGCGGCCTGAACGGCGATGAAAAGCGTCGACTTGCCCGGACGGGCGTTGAGGCTCGTGGTCCCCACATAGGAGCTACCGCTCAGAATGCTGCCCGAGCTGCCTGAGCGAAAGTGCACGCGAATGTCGCTCGGCTCGAAGGGATCGCAGGTGCGATAGCCGGGCGCCGCGCCCATGTCGAAGCGAATATTGGCGATGCGCGTCCAACCCTCGGTGGCCGAGGCGAAGAGCTGTCTCACCTCGGCATCCCGGTCGAGGAAGCACACCGAGATGGCGCTCCCCGCCGGCCAGATCAGGAAGCTCCAGTATACCGACCAGTTGCGCAGGATGCGCCGGTCGCGGGCCGACAGCTCCGCTTCTTCGGCAGCGCTCGGCTCGGAGGCGTGCACGGCATCCGCAAGGCAGGCACCGCCCAGCGCTGCCAGAACCAGACACACGATGCACCAGCGTCCCGCGCTCTGGTCCGTTCGCATGCAGATCCCGTGGCGCTTACGCGAACCGCATTTCGACCTTGCCGAGCCCGCCGAAATCACCCACCGCAACCTGCCCCGGCTCCAGCTTCACGACACCGGTGCAGGTGCCGGTCGAAAACACCTGTCCCTTGGTAAAATCGACCCCGTTGCGCGACAGCTTGTTGATCACCCAGTCCAGCACGTTGCGCGGATCGCCGAGCGCCAAGGCGCCAGTTCCCTCGCCTCTCATCTCGCCATCCACCAGCAGGCGGACAGCGTGCCCCGGCACATCGATGTTGCGCCAGTCCGTGATTGCGCCGCCCAGCACCAGGGCGCCGTTGAGCCCGCAATCGGCGATGGCCGCCGGCGCATTGTCGAGCGGAAGGGCCTCGTAGCGGCAGTTGATCATCTCGAAGGCCGGAATCACCGCATCGATCGCCTCGACGATCTCGCCGCGCGAATAGGGCGTTGCGCGCGCGGGAAGGTCGCGCCCCAGGCGATAGGCGAACTCCGTTTCGATCACGTAGTGACTGAACCGTTTGGCTTCGAGCCGTGCCGGGCTCGCGTACACATCGGCCGCATAGATTGGGCCGCAGAAAGGTTCCTTGACGCCAAACTTGGCCATCACCGACGGTGCGGTGGCGCCGATCTTCCAGCCCGCGACACTGTCCGGCCACAGCTTCCGGAAGGCCGCCTGGATCTGATATCCGTCCTCCACCATGGCCGGCCGGCAATCCTCCGCCAAACCCTTGATGGGGCGGCCTGAGCTGCGCGCCTCACGAATTATGGCGGCCGCCCGCTCGGCTGCGTCCTGCAACATGCCCGTTCCCTCTCCTCGTTCTGGCGACAAATGGCCTGTGTAACGTAAGGCTGAGCCGCCGCAATTGCTCCCAATTGACCGCATAATGCAGCATCATCACTATGACGTCACACATAGATTCTGGGCGATATGTGCGTGCGCGCCCGCCGCCGTTGGACAAGTGCCATGCAGCATGCCGGAGCCAGAACCGTTCTCGCGACAGCAGCCCTGATCGCCTTGGCTGCGACGCTGGTTTCCGTCGTGCATAGCTCCGCCCGCGCCCAGCCGGCGTGGTGGCCCTGGTCCAACTCGGACCGCTACGAACGGCGTGAACGCGAGCCTGGCTGGCGTCCGGCGCCGCAGCAACAACCGCCGCCCGTCGTGCAACAGGGCCAGCAGTACCCCGGCACAAGCGCCCAGGGCCGGCAAAACCCTATCTGCGTCCAGCTCGAACAGCGCCTCGTCGCTGAGAGCCAGCGCGGCAATCAATCCCGCGATCTGCTTCCGAAGCTCGAGGCCGATCTGCGACAGGCCGAGCGCGCAGCGCGGTCCGCGCAGGGCCAGCTCGAACGGGCGGACTGCTACGACTATTTTCTCTTCTCAAAAACGCTGCGGCGCACCCGGCAATGCGTGGATATTGCCGATCAGGCCGAAGAA
>CADEFX010000302.1 GCA_902826715.1 uncultured Hyphomicrobiales bacterium
GGGTTGGGTTGATCCATGGCCCCGTCAGGTTGCTGTTACCGGCCTACGTGCTGTTTTGCGGCATCGGCATCTACTCGGTGAACAACACTCCCGTCGATGTGGATCTGCCGGCGGCTTTCGGCCTGCTCGGGTATGTGCTCATCAAATTTGATTTCGAGCCCGCACCACTTCTCCTCGGCTACGTGCTCGGCAGACTGCTGGAAGAAAAGCTTCGGCAAGCGCTCGCCATCTCGCGCGGAAGCTTCATGACCTTCATCGACCATCCCGTGGCGGCGGTCCTCCTTGTGCTCACGCTGGTGCTTGTTGCGATCGTCATATTGCCGTCTATACGCAAAAGCCGCTCCGAGGTGTTCGCCGAGTAGTGGCGCAGAAAAGAGTAGATCACGCCGTCAACTCATGCATTCATTGCTGCAATAGCCCGCTCAGAAAAAGCCGCGGGCCACAAAGTCGGGAGGAAGACGCATGCCGGAATTGATATGTAAGCAGAGCATCCTGAGAACGGCCGCACGGTGCACGGCGGCAATGCTTGGCGCGGCATTTATCGCCGGCCTGTCCTGGAGCGGCGGCGCCCAAGCGCAGTTTCCCGAGCGCAACATTACGCTGATCGTTCCATTCGCGGCCGGCGGCGCATCCGATGTCTCGTCGCGCATCATGGCCGACTCGATGTCGAAGATTCTTGGACAGACAGTGGTCGTCGAGAACGTCGCCGGCGCCGGCGGCGCGACTGGATCGTTGCGCGGGAAAAATGCCCGGCCGGACGGCTATACGATCGGGTTTGGGCACATGGGCACGCACTCCGCGTCCGTGGCCGTCAATGCGAAGCTGCCCTACGATCCGCGAACGGACTACGATTATCTCGGCATCCATCTGGTGACGCCAAACATAATGATCGTCCGCAAGGATTTCCCAGCAAACAATCTGCAAGAGTTCATCGCCCAAGCCAAGGCGAAGGGCAAAGACCTGAAGATGGGGCACAACGGCATCGGATCACTATCCCATCTGACATGCACGGTCTTCTTCCAACTCATCGGCGTGGAACCCACCTACGTCGTCTTCCGCGGCTTCGGCCAGACCATCAACGACATCCTCTCGGGTGCCATCGACGGGACATGCGAATTGGTGGCCTCGGTTACAGGGCATGTAACGGGCGGCTCTGTGAAAGGCTTCGGCGTTGCCGCCGATGAAAGATCGCCAGTGCTGCCGGACATCCCGACTTCAACCGAGGGCGGACTGCCGGGCTTCAAGGTGGAAAGCTGGCTCGGTCTCTACGCGCCGAAAGGTCTGCCGCCGGAAATTCTCGCCAAGCTGCGCGAGGCCGCCGTCAAGTCACTCGACGATCCCGCGGTCCAGAAGAAATTCCTGGATATCGGCGGCAGCGTGCCAAAGCTCGAGCGCAGAGGCGGCGACTACATGCTCGCCACAATAAAGACCGATGTCGATCGCTGGATCGACGTCGTGAAAAAAGCCGGCGGTATCCAGGTCAAGGAATAGGTGCATCTCGCAGGAAATGAGGGCAGTGTGCCGTAGGGCGCACTGTCTCAGCTTTGCGAAGTGGCGCTGGGGCCGGGCCAGGTTGTCGCCCAAAAAAAGGGCCAAGAAAATGCGCAAGATTGCCCCCCTACATCCTGAGGCAAAACGAACCCAAGACATCATCGCCGAGCTTGAGCAGGGCGTCGTTCCACCGGTGCCAATCGCTCAAATGCGGGCGCTGATGAAGGCGCGCACCCGCCGGCTCGCTGCTGAGCCGCCGGCCGTAGGGCGCATCCTCGACAAGACGGTCACGACCGATGCCAATCGCGTGCCGATTCGCCTGTATTATCCAGCCGGGGCGAACGGGCTTTTGCCCGCATACATTTATTCTCATGGCGGCGGCTTCGTTGTCGGCGATCTCGACATGGTCGAGACCATCTGCCGGACCATCTGCAACGACGCGCACATCGTGGTCGTCTCCATCGATTATCGCCTCGCGCCCGAGCATCCGTTCCCGGCCGGATTGGAGGACGTGATCGCCGCGACGCGATGGGTCTCACAAAACGGCCCCAAGCTTGGCATCGACGTCGGCCGCCTTGCCGTCGGCGGAGACAGCGCCGGCGGCAATCTCGCAGCTGCCACCGCTCAGCAGCTGGTAGCCACGAGCGACGTGGCGCTCCGCTTCCAGGTACTTGTCTACCCCGTCACCGATTTGACCTGCTCCCAGCCGTCCTACAAGGACCTCGGCACGGGCTATCCGCTCACCCTCGATCGCATGCGCTTCTACATCTCGCAGTACCTTCGCGATCCCGCTCAAGCCACCGATGCGCGAGCCTCCCCGCTGCTGGCGACGTCCTTTGCCGGCCTGCCCCCGGCGCTCGTCGTCGTTGCAGGACTTGATCCCCTTGTCGACGAAGGTTTGGCCTATGCGCAAAAGCTGCGCGAGGCGGGCATCGATGCCGCAACGGTGGAAGTGCCCGATCACCCGCACGGGTTTCTGGGCTGGACGCGGGAATCAAAGGCCGCACGCGAGACGCTGGCAACGATCGGGCGCCACCTGCGCGAGCGCCTGCACGCGTGACGCACCCGCGATCAGATTACCCCGGCCAGGCGCGCAGCATCATTTCGGCGACGCGGCGGAGATCTTGACGGGTTGCGCCGCCCGCGGCCTGAACCGCCATGCCCTGCGCGACGGTTGTCACCAGACGCGCCAGATCGGCGCAATCGGCATCGGCTGACAGATCGCCTTCCATTTTGGCGCGCTCGAAACGCTGCCGCAGCGACACCTCATAAGCAGCACGGCGCGAGCCAAGCTCATCGCGAATGGATTCCGCAGCCTCTCCGCACGACAAGGCGCCATGCACGCCCAGACAGCCGGGTGGATAATCCGGATGCGTCAGCGCCTCCGCTGCGCCTTGCAGCAGGCGCTCTGCAACGCTTTTGGCTGTCGGCGCATTGAGGGCTTCGCGCGTGTATGCGGCCGGGCCTTCCGCGTAGCGGTCCAGCGCCTTGCGGAACAATTCCTCCTTGTTGCCGAACGCCGCGTACAGGCTCGGCCGGTTGATGCCCATCGCCTCCGTCAATTCCGACAGCGACGCGCCCTCGTATCCCTTGCGCCAAAACACCTCAAGCGCACAGTCGAGCGCCTCGTCGGCATCAAATTCTCGTGGGCGGCCCTTCACAGCCTGGCACTCTTGGTCATATTCGGGCTATACCACAATTCCATACCTATCGATACAAATAGTAATTGACACGTCCCCTGCCAAGCCTATGTCAGTACCTATCGGTACATAATAAACCGGTGTCGGACTAGCCGTCTCCAGTGCGTCCTTGGATCGACGATCCAAACACGGGCGCTGGCTAGGCAAGGCCGAACAGGGGGTTGGCGCCATGCGGCGCTCAGCCATCGACGGGCGGAAACACTTTCATCATCGATCCACATCCGGCGCCGGCTCGCGGCCGCCGGCGAACGCAGACTGCCGGCTACAGGAGTTCAATGTGACGCAACCGTCCCTTCGCAGATATGCGCTGAGCGTCGCCGCCGTTGTTGTCGTGGCGTCCTTGGGGGCCGTGTTCCTCGTCGACTTGCCAATCTCTCGCACCCGCGCGGACAACGGCTCGAAAAGTGCGCCTCCGCCGCCTGTCGCCGTGTCCGTCGCGGCAGTGGAAGCCAAGGAAGCTTTGACGTGGGATGAATTCTCCGGGCGTCTGGAAGCGATCGAGCGGGTGGACATCCGTTCGCGTGTGGCCGGCGCCGTACAGACGGTGCACTTTCGCGAAGGCTCCCTCGTGAAGCAGGGGGACCTTCTCGTGACGATCGATCCGGCACCGTATGCCGCTGAAGTCGATCGCGCGGGGGCACAACTCGTCGGCGCGGAGGCACGCTACGCCTTCACCAAGAGCGAAGTTGATCGCGGCCAGCCCCTGGTCGACTCGCGCGTCGTGTCTCCACGCGATTTCGACCAGCGGTTGAATGCGCATCACGAGGCCGATGCCAATCTGCGCGCAGCCAAGGCCGCCCTCCAGTCGAGCCAGCTCAATCTCGACTACACGAAAGTCCGTGCGCCCGTCTCGGGTCGCGTCGGCCGGCTCGAAATCACTGTCGGCAACCTCGTCGCTGCGGGCCCTGGCGCTCCGGTGCTGACAACACTCGTCTCCGAGCAGCCGATCTACGCCGGTTTCAACGCCGATGAAGAGATCGTCGGGCGGGCGCTGCAATCCTTCGATCGTGATGCCGGCGGCTCCCAGCAGATCGGGCAGAT
>CADEFX010000303.1 GCA_902826715.1 uncultured Hyphomicrobiales bacterium
GTAGACGTCATGCTGATGCTGGCCCTATCGGGGCGCTGGACACCGAACACCGCGCGCGAACTTCGAGAAGTCGTGGCTGCCCATTGTAAAGGTGACGAGCTACTTGAGCCATTACTGGATGCAGCGAGTGGCGCGGTGGCTGTTGATGGTTCGATGCCGATGCCCGTCCTGGTGGCGTCCAGTCTCAGAACAATCACGAATGAACAAGCCCTGAGCCCGCGCGATCGGATCTTGCGGGACCTGTATTGGATGTATCAAGCTGCCAACAGTATAGGTCGCCGAGCGCTTGAGCCATTGATTGTGAAGGCTTTGGCGGACGGCTGGCGCCATGTGCTGGAACACCAGAGATTTGCGCTATCGATGCCAATGCGTTGCGCACCTGCTATCGAGGCGGGGATTATGGCCGTCGAGCAGCAGGGAATTCGCGCGGCACCTCAGTTGATCGAGGCCGCAGCAGAAGGCGCTCGGGTTGATATTTCCCCCCAGTGGCGATCTATCTTGGCCCTTCTTGCTGGAGATGCAGTGGTGGCTGCTGCGCAATGCAATTGGTGCTAAATCAGGTCCCTACAGCCTTTGGAAGCGTAACATAAAGCGTTATGTTCCGTACTCGCACCAACATTCCCCAGAGGCACGCTTGAAGCTCCTACGGCTCGACTGATCGATCCCTCCGCCCGCTGGACATGGATTGCAAGAAGTCGCCTCTCTCGAAGCAGTGAAGTTTCACCGGAGAAACGCGTCAATCGAGCGGGTCCCCGCCCCATTCCGAAAAGTCTCCGCGCACGGCGGTCACAAACCGCGCCTAGCGTCAGCTCTTGCCACCGGGCCAAATCAACATTCCCGCTGTAAGCATTTCGGAATGTTGTACGTGACGTATCAGCTAAGCGAGTGGGCACACTGGCATGGCAATCGCTAGCGATATTCGAGCGGATGACGACTACCAAGTAGATGCCTTTGCCTCGATTCCAACGCAATGTGAGTGGGCAGTGACATCCTCCTCGCACGTTGGGCCGCGCAATTGTTGCAAGGCTGACGGCGATCAGCTGCTCGCGCGCCAATGCCATCGCCTCATGCGGCGTCTGGCATCAGAGGCCGCTCAGTAATGGAAACCGTGTCCCCCTGTGGGACGGCTTCGCGCATTACAATGCTTGCGGCTTGAGTGAGCGACGTGGCGGCGAAATCGGCACCCACCGCCTTGCGCCATTCCTCGACCTTCTCAGGACCTTCACCAAGCATCCAAAAGCCTGCCAGGAACTTTGCATCGGGTAGCAGGCGCTTCAAGCGACGGATCAAGAACCTTACATGCGCCGGTTTTGAGGCTGAGCCAAAATAAGAAAGGCAGACCAATCGGGCGTCGGTCACATCAACGCGAATGTTCTTCGCGGAGGCGACATCAGCGAATGGCTGCACCCAAGCCGGAATGCCGTGCTTATCCAGCACGTGGGCCAGCATGAGACAGGCCGCTTCATCCAACGAGCTTCGGCTTCCGACGCACAGCACGGGATATGGCATCTGCCAGTGGTCCGCCCGTTGCGCTCTGGAGACGTTTGGTATGGTCGCCATCGTTTCGCTCGCCCCGTCAGGCGGTTCGTCCGCGTAATCGGCAAGATCCTCGACGACTTCCTCGATAGTGTCTCGAACCTCCATCTGCTTTTCTCGCGCCAGCTTTCCATGAGCTGAATCCACCTGAGCCAGCATGAGAGCCTGCATTGGCACCGCATCGTAGTAGGCCGAAAGCGGTTGGGTTTTCAGTTGTTCTTCCGCCTGGTCAGCAGCTTCGGTTGCGTCACTCGCGAGCAGACGCTGGTAAAACCTCTCATGCGGAGCCAGCGCTGGTTCGTCACCAAGCAGTACCTCGATGAAATGCAGGGCTTCGATGTGTCTGCCGAGAACGACGAGGCACACCGTCAAAGGGGTGGCGAGCAATAGGCCGATGGGCCCCCACAACACGGTCCAGAACAATGTGGCTACGACGATTGCCACCGGCGACAAGCCGGTGTGCTGTCCATATAGAATGGGCTCAACCACATGGCCCGCGATGGGCTCCGCAACGAGGAACAATCCGACAGTGAGCAACACCATGGTCCAGCCCGGATCGACCGCAGCTGCAAGGAGGATGGGAAAGAAGGCCGCAACGAAACCGCCGATGAATGGGACGAAGCGCATTAGGCCCGCGAGTATTCCCCAAAGCACGGCATTGGGAACGCCAATGAAAGCAAGGCCGATACCGATGACAACGCCGAAGCCCATATTGAGCAGCGTCTGCATCAAAAAGAAGCGGCTCAATCGCGAACCCGCATCGTCGAGCGCGGCCGTGCTGCGCTGCAGATCAGCCGTCCCCAGCAAGCGAAGAAACCGGTCTCGGAGATCTTCGCGTGACAGCAGAATGAATAGTAAGAACAAGATAACTAGTGCGCTCGTGGCGAGTGGCGACAACAGCGGGCGCAATATGTTGGCGATGGCTTCCAGTCCAGTGGGTTGCGGCTGGCGCACTTCCACCAGAACTGGTTGGCGTGCGGTCTCGCCAGATGATGGCGCCGGCTTGCCAATCTCGTTCTCTAACTTGCGCAGCGTTTCTGCTGCGCGATCGAGGGCGCTGGATGCTGCAGGCGAACCGCTTAAGGCGCGCACCTTCTCGCTTAAATTGCTCTGGTACTTCGGTAGTTCTTCGGCGAGTTGCGTAATCTGGAGAGCTATTGTGTAACCCAATCCTGCTAGCCCGCCGATCGCTAGGACGACCGTGAGAACCACCGCCGGCGCCTTCCATACACCCAACATTCGCAACCGGCGGATAACCGGTGCGAGGATGAAGGCCAGCAATGTGGCTAGAACTAATGGCAACAGAATTTCGCGCCCGATATATAGGAACGTGATCATCAAGGCGGCAACGATGAGACCGCTGGCCAAGACGGCGATGTTGTGGCTCGTTCGCTCGGCCACCCGCTGTACCGGACGGAAATTCAATGGCTGTCTCCCGGGACGGAAGATCTCATCCCTTAAGGGCGAATCTCAATACAGGCGGCGCGATCAGTCTGAGCGTTCCGACTACGCCCATGACGCCAGCCAAGCCAACGTCGCCATCAGTTGCGCCTGATGACCAGACAGCTTTCCCGCCTTATCAATGGCCATTTCAGCACCGCAACATAAACTCGGCTTCGCACTCAACTGGTTCGCGCATCGCGCCCCGCATCCGCCCTGACTTAGCACTTCAACGTGGTCAGTCAAGAAAGCGCTGATGGCGCCGCTCCCGAGCTTCGGAACGCGCGCCTAGCCTCGATTGCCCTGATCTGGCTCGGGCGTGTTTGTCACGACGCGAGATTTGGCTCTCACGCGCTCTGCCAACTCCGCAAGGGTGGCCTGAAGTTCGGCAAGTGCTCACTCTGCTTCGACCCATTGCTCCTGCTTAATCAGGCGCTGCCGCGGCGCTCTTCGCTTCTAGTCGGTCATAAGCATCTCGGAGCAGGCTGGTTGCCGACGATCCTTCGCTCGAATAGAATTTTTGGGTCACCTGTCTCCTCGATGGGCTCGGCGGCTCTTACAGACTACTTTCCGTGGCCAAGGTCTGCGGCCGGAGGGCAAGTTCACAGCGTCGGCGGAGTTAGCGGCTACTTTTCCTTGGGCTGTTTAATGGCGATTTCCTGAATCTTGCGCCTGATCTCGTCTTCGCGACGCTCCAGAAGACCCGCTATCTCCGTGACCGGCCTTCCTCTCTTGAAGGCATTTTCAAGCACCATCAGATCCTTCTCGGACCATGGCGTTCCTTCGTGATTTTGCTTCTCTGCCAATGCTGTCAATCCATGCGAAGCTCGGACAAGGAAGTGGCGCGCAATTCTCTGCGGGCAATAGGGCTGCTTAGCTCAGCCCGACTGCACTGAGTAAGCTTGCATCGCTGCACCGAGAAATAGTGCGTGAACGTCGATGAAAAATAGGATGCGGGATCCAAGCTTTTTCATCCGTGCACCCATTAAGGCTGCTTAGAGGTGCTAGGGTTCGATTTATTAGTGGAGGTACCGGAGGTCGGAGATCCGGTGACAGGCGTTGAGGTGCGCGAGGTATCACTGGGCATCAAGCGATCACCGAAGAACCACCAGCCAAGAGCCAAGGCCACTACCCCGCTCAGAATGACGGGAAGCAGCATATCCATGCCCTTACGTGGTTCGGCCGCTCCGTCGCGATGGGGTGTCTTAAGACCGTCGTTAATTGCCATGTGATTCTCCTGAGGGTTGCTGGCAG
>CADEFX010000304.1 GCA_902826715.1 uncultured Hyphomicrobiales bacterium
TGGACGAGATCGAGAAGGCGCACCCCGATCTGTTCAACATCCTCTTGCAGGTGATGGACCACGGCAAGCTGACGGATCACAACGGCAAGCAGGTCGACTTCCGCAACGTCATTCTCATCATGACAACGAATGCCGGTGCGTCCGACCTCGCGCGGGCAGCCATCGGTTTCAACCGTTCCAAGCGCGAAGGTGACGACCAGGAAGCGATCAATAGGCTGTTCACGCCGGAGTTCCGCAATCGGCTGGACGCCGTGATCTCGTTCTCCGCCTTGCCGGCCGAGGTGATCACCAAGGTGGTCGAGAAGTTCATCTTCCAGTTGGAGGCCCAGCTGGCCGATCGCGGCGTTACGATCGAGCTTTCGGAACAAGCGGCGAAGTGGATTGCCGAGAAGGGTTACGACGAGAAGTTCGGTGCGCGGCCCTTGGCGCGTGTGATCCAGGAGTACATCAAGAAGCCGCTGGCCGAGGAACTGCTGTTCGGCAAGCTCGAGCACGGCGGCACCGTGCGCGTGCTGACCGAAGGCGAGGGCGAAGACAAGGTGCTGGCGTTCGAATACCTCCCCGGCGATCCGGCAAAGGCGCCTCGATCCAAGGAGGAGGACGAGGACGTTGACGGCGATGAGGATGCGCCGGATGACACGCTCGTCGGAGCCGCGCCCAAGAAAGCATTGCCCGGACCGAAGGAGCGCAAGGATCGCGCAAAGCCTGCCGGTGCGGTGCCGAGCGTGCCGCGCCGCAAGGACGAATAGCGGCCGGCAAATCGACTGCGCTTTGTAGACATCAAGGCCCGCAGCTCCTGCGGGCCTTTTTATGCTGGCGCTAGCCCGCCAGAATCTGGCGGAGCTTCTCTGCGTGGGCCGCCAGCACCTCCGGCTTTTCCATTTGGCCGGTGTGCGGTTGCAGCTTGACGCCTTCCCATCGCGGCAAGACGTGAATGTGCATATGGAACACGACCTGTCCGCCGGCCGGCTCGTTAAACTGCTGGACCGTCACTCCGTCAGCGGCGAATGCCTTCATCGAAGCGCGCGCGATCTTCTGCACTGTCGCCATGCACGCCGCGAGCTGTTGTGGCGAGGCATCGAGCAGGTTGCGGGCGGCGGTTTTGGGAATGACGAGAGTATGGCCCTGGCAGCGGGGCATGATGTCCATGAACGCAAAGGTGTCGGTGTCCTCATACACTTTGTGGGAGGGGAGGTCGCCGCGCACAATTTTCGCGAAGATGTTGTTGGTGTCGTACGCCATGTTGTGACCCTCGTGTCAGTCCGCCCCGCCTGTTAAGTGCTCGCAAACCCTAGCATCAAGTTGCGGTCCGGGCTCAAGCGCGCGCAAGCGACGTCTGCGCTAGCATCGGGGACCTGGCAACTGTCAAGGGGGCGCCCTATGCGACGGATACCCCAATTCGATGCCGGCGCGCGACGGTTTGAACCTGACCTGGTGGAAGCCTTTCTCGCGGCCCGGCGCGCGCAGAACCATGTCGTCCGCATCGTCGCGCTGATAGCGATCGCGATGACTTGCAGCATTGTGTACTGGATCAGTGGCTCTGCGGTGCTGAGTAAGGGCCTTGCGTCATTTACGGGCGGCATCTGACGCCAACTATGCGTCGTGTTCCGGCTGCATCTTCTTGAACGGCCCGTATTCTGCCAAGGCCGCGCGCTGATCCTGCATCTGCGCCCGCTCCTCGACGAGGTAGCGGGCTACGGCCTTTCTAAAACCGGCATCACGGATCCAGTGCAGCGAGTATGTCGGCGTCGGCATATAGCCGCGCGCCAGCTTGTGCTCGCCCTGCGCGCCCGCTTCGACGCGCTCCAGGCGGTGCGCAATGGCGAAGTCGATAGCTTGATAGTAGCAGATCTCGAAATGCAGGAACGGATGGTGCTCGATCGCGCCCCAATAACGGCCGTAGAGACAATCCCCGCCGATCAAGTTAAGCGCGCCAGCCACATAACGGTTGCCGCGCTTCGCCATGACCAGGAGACAGCGGTCAGGCATCGAATCGCCCAGCAGGGAGAAGAATTTCCGATTGAGATAGGGCGTGCCCCATTTCCGGCTGCCGGTGTCCAGGTAGAATTTGAAGAACGCGTCCCAGTGCGCCTGGGTGATCGCGCTGCCCGTAATCCATTCGATGGCAAGACCGGATTGGAGAGCCTGCTCGCGCTCCTTGCGCACGGCTTTGCGCTTGCGTGATGCCAGGCTGCCGAGAAAGTCCTCGAAGCTGCCGTATCCGGCATTCTGCCAATGAAACTGTTGATCCGTGCGCTGCAGCAGTCCTTGCTGCCCGAGCCGTGTCCATTCGCCTTCGGATGCGAACGTGATGTGAAGCGACGACGCACCGCGCCGGCCTGCAAGCTCGATAGCTGCGGCGGCCAGCATGCGCTCGCGTTCCTCCGCGCCCTCACCGGACGGAACGAGGAGGCGACGGCCCGGCACGGGCGTGAATGGCACCGCGCATTGAAGCTTGGGATAGTATTGGCCTCCGGCGCGTTCGTAGGCGTCGGCCCAGCCGTAGTCGAAAATGTACTCTCCCCGACTGTGGAACTTCAGATAGCAGGGCATGGCCCCGGTCACCACGCCGCCCTCGTGGAGCACGAGATGCTGCGGCACCCAACCCGTGCGCTCGCAAACGGTGCCGGCATCCTCGAGGGCCTTCAGGAAGGCGTGACTGACAAACGGGCTGAATTGATTGTCTTCGGGATTGGCAACACGATCCCAGTCCGATGACGGGGTCTCGCCGATCCCTGGCAGGACGCTAACAGAGGCTTTTTCCTGAGACGGCATCCATGATGCTCCTCGGGCCGCTTCCAACCGATACTACGACAGTCAAAGGCCAAATAAGCGTGTGTCATCGCCGCAAGGCGGCTGGCCCTCCGACGCTGAACTGGAGTAGCTTCGCGCGCCTCACGACGCTGCTTGGGAGCTGCATCATGCGCAAGTGCTGGATCGCCGTCACGCTGACAGCTTTTCTCGTGATGTCGCTGTCGGCGGCGATGGCACGCGAACCGGACGAGGGCGTCAAGGTCGGCAATCCGTCATTTCTGCGCAAACTGGTGTCAGCCGAAAGAATCGAGAAGGCGGCCTCCCTGCAGTTCGGCCAACTCAAGACGCAGGCCGAGGCCAAGCACGCATTGCTGCCTCCGGACCATCACCAGAACGTGCGCCTGCGCCAGATCGCGCGGGACCTGCTGCCGCATGCCGACAAATGGAATCCTCGGGCCAAGGACTGGCGGTGGGAGGTGGTGACGCTCCAATCGCGTAACATCAACGCGTTCTGCATGCCTGGCGGCAAGATCGTCTTCTTCACGGGTATCCTGGAGCAACTCCGCCTCACGGATGATGAAGTGGCCATGATCATGGGCCACGAGATCGCACACGCATTGCGCGAACATGCGCGCGAGCGGGCAGCGAAGACGACGCTCACCAACGTCACGGGCCGTATCGTCGGCTTGCTGATCTTCGGCCAGGGTGGCGATGCCATCGGCGCTGCCGGTTCCAACCTTCTTACTCTCAAATTTTCACGCGACGATGAGCGGGAGGCGGATCTGGTTGGCATGGAACTGGCCGCGCGCGGGGGGTACGATCCAGCCGCCGGGGTGACGCTGTGGGAAAAAATGAGCGCCGCAGCCAAGGGAGCGCCGCCGCAATGGATGTCGACGCATCCATCTGGCGAATCCCGTATCCAGCTCATCAAGGACCACCTGAAGGACGTGCAACCGCTCTATGAACGGGCCAAGGCCGCCAAGTCCGCGGGGGGGCCTCCTGAGACTTTGCGCAAAGGGCAGGAGGTTCTTCCAGGGCCCAATAGCTCGGGCGCCCGGCCCTCGCAGTCACCGCTTGCCGGGCCAAAGCAATAACCCCTTCCAAAGAGTGCGAATCGCGTCTCCGAAAATGAATAGCGTCATCCCATCTCCGACGAGCCGGATTTACCTACGTTGATTGAGCGCGGCAGGGACATCAGAGCGCGGTCGCGCGATTTGCTCACCCGGCTCCTGGACCCTTTCGGGATCGTCCGGAGACATAGCGCACTCACGCGGCGGAACACGCGGCGGGCGCGTGCGTTGCTCCTCCAGAAGTTCAAAGGAGGTTCCCATGGCTACAGCAACGGTACATCCCAACCACAGCCTCATCTCATCGGAAGACGTCGAGGGCACCACGGTCTATGGACCGGGTGGCGACAAGGTCGGAGAAATCGATCACCTGATGATC
>CADEFX010000305.1 GCA_902826715.1 uncultured Hyphomicrobiales bacterium
CCGTCGATGACGGCATCGCCATGGGCCATGACGGCATGCTCTACAGCCTGCCCTCCCGCGAGCTGATCGCCGACAGCGTCGAATATATGGCGAACGCCCATTGCGTGGACGGCATGGTCTGCATCTCCAATTGCGACAAGATCACCCCCGGCATGCTGATGGCATCGCTCCGGCTCAACATCCCGAGCGTCTTCGTCTCGGGCGGCCCGATGGAAGCCGGCAAGATCGTGCTCAAGGGCAAGGAGGTCGCGCTCGACCTGGTGGACGCGATGGTCGCCGCCGCCGACACGAGCTACAGCGACAGCGAGGTCGCGACGATCGAGCGCTCGGCCTGCCCGACCTGCGGCTCCTGCTCCGGCATGTTCACGGCGAACTCGATGAACTGCCTGACCGAGGCGCTCGGCCTCTCGCTCCCGGGCAACGGCTCGGTGCTCGCAACCCATGCCGACCGCGAGCGGCTCTTTCGCGAGGCGGGCCACCTCATCGTCGACATCACCCGGCGCCATTACGAGCAGGAGGATGCGAGCGTGCTGCCGCGCGGCGTGGCGAGCTTCGCCGCCTTCGAGAACGCCATGAGCCTCGACATCGCCATGGGCGGCTCGACCAACACCGTGCTGCATCTCCTCGCCGCCGCGCATGAGGCGGAGGTGGATTTCACCATGGCCGACATCGACCGCCTTTCGCGCCGCGTGCCCTGCCTCTCCAAGGTGGCGCCGGCGAAATCGGACGTGCATATGGAGGATGTGCATCGCGCAGGCGGCGTGATGGCGATCCTGGGCGAGCTCGATCGGGGCGGGCTCCTCACCACGAACCTGCCCACGGTCCATAGCGCGACCCTGGCCGAGGCGCTCGACCGCTGGGACATCCGCCGCACCGGGAGCGAGACGGTCCACGAGTTCTTCAAGGCGGCGCCGGGCGGCGTGCCGACCCAGACGGCCTTCAGCCAGAGCCGCCGCTGGGAGGCGCTCGACCTCGACCGCGAGACGGGCGTCATCCGCGACGTCGACCATGCCTTCTCGAAGGATGGCGGGCTCGCCGTGCTCACCGGCAACCTCGCGCTCGAGGGCTGCATCGTGAAGACCGCGGGCGTGGACGAGAGCATCCTGAAATTCTCTGGGCCGGCGCGCGTCTTCGAGAGCCAGGACGCGGCGGTGACCGGCATCCTGATGGGCGAGGTCAAGGCCGGCGACGTGGTGGTGATCCGCTATGAGGGGCCGCGCGGCGGGCCGGGCATGCAGGAGATGCTCTACCCGACGAGCTACCTGAAATCGAAGGGCCTCGGCAAGGCCTGCGCCCTCATCACCGACGGCCGCTTCTCCGGCGGCACCTCGGGCCTCTCGATCGGCCATGTCTCGCCCGAGGCCGCGGAAGGCGGGCTCATCGGCCTCGTCGAGGAGGGCGACACCATCGCGATCGACATCCCAAACCGCGCCGTGAACCTGACCCTGAGCGAGGCCGAGATCGCGCGCCGCCGTGCCGCCATGGAGGCCAAGGGCGACGCCGCCTGGAAGCCCGGCAAGCGCCATCGCAAGGTCTCGACGGCGCTGAAGGCCTATGCGGCGTTCACCACGAGCGCGGCGAAGGGGGCGGTCAGGGACGTGGGAGAGCGGTGGCGCGGGTAGCGATCCCGATACGGGCGCGAAGCGCACAAATTCCGGCTATCGTAGGCTCAATTCAAGAGCGCTTGGCGTTGGCGCGGCCGGCATCTGGCGTCGCCGCGCTCGCAGTTGCGCTCGATCTGCCGGACATGTCGGCGCATCGCTTTCCAGCGCCGGATCTGCCGCGCATCCTCTTTGGGCATGCGGCGGCCTAGATAATAGCGGCAATACCATTGGAACCAGCCGCGCGAATCCTCGGGCGCGATCCATCCTTTGCTGCGCCAGATCGAGAGCGGCTGGCTTGCCGAGACACCGAAATAGTTCAGCGTCGGGTCATGCCATCGCAGCGACAGCTTGGCGTCGTCGAATCAGTCGACTGGAAATTCCTTCGTGCAGTCGATCATATATTTCCCGCCGAAAACGCCGAAGCAGAGCATTTCTTACGGCGTGAGCTCAGGCGCAAACTCAAGGTCGAAGTCCTGACCCATAGGCGCCGCAAGGATGTAACGGTAGCCCTTCTGCATCTTATCGTTGACGACGATGGTCTTGACCTTCACGGGACACACTCTTTAGCCGTGCGCACTTGAGGCCAAGGATTTCTCCTAAAAGGCAGTTCGCTGCCAACCCGCCGCCCGCCCACAACGCCCAGCGTGATCGTGCACGGAACAGCTTACGCTTGACCGGGCTATTTCGCTCCCATCGTCCACCATATCTGATTCAGGATCCGTCTTGAATGCTGAAAAATGTCGGCGCCGGCGCTCAGTACGCAACCCGTCACGTCGCTTCGCGGGGATGGAACGACCTTCTTTTGTTGCTGCTGCTGTGTCAAACGTTTCCTCTGCCCGGAGCGGCGATATGCACCGTGGAGTCAAGGGGTTAGTCAGGGGAACCGCCCAGCCCACGGCCCAACAAAAAAATTTCGGCGCGCCTCTTGAACGAAAAAATCGACAAAACCAGATCCTTGGCCGCGGAGTCCAAGGGGACCGCGGCATGTGTTTAACCATGTTGCTCAGGTGGAGGACGTGGCAATGCTTGGCGAACCCATCGTCAAATCGTCACAGCCGGCGTGGCGCGAACAAACTGACCGGCAGTTGAAGCCCATGGGCGCATCAACGCCGAGCGCTTCCTTCAATCAACCCGATGATAACACTGACCCCGACCCGCCGCCCGCGGCGCCGGCCGTGCCGCCTTGGCTGCGGGTCTTCCCGGGACTATGAAAGAAGGAGGAGAGTCATGCTCTATTCTGATCCATTCGAGACCTTGCTACAGTTACAGCAGGCGCTCGATTCCTTCCGCAGCAGCTCTTGGCTTGGCACGAGCACCAGCGGCGCCGGCGGTTTTCCACCGCTCAACGTGTTCAGCAAGGGTGACGATATCGTCGTCGTCGCGGAAGCGCCCGGCTTGAAAAAAGATCAGCTGGATATCCAGGTCAAGGGCCGGACGATCCAAATTGCCGGCGCAAAAACCGTTACCTACGGTGATGGAGTCAGTCTTCATCGCCGCGAACGAACCATCGGCCGCTTCAGTCGGTCTCTGAACCTGCCAGTCGAGATCGATGCCGACAAAATCAAAGCTGAGTATCGCGACGGCGTGCTGGCGATATTCTTGCCGCGCGCGGAACAAGACAAACCGCGCTCTATCAAGATAGCGTAGTGGAGGCGTCCATGGCTGGACAGGAACTTGAGGTACAGCAGAAAAAGGAAGTCGAGTCGCAACAGGAGAAAACAATTCCGGCACGCTTTTATGTGCCGCCGACGGATATTTTCGAAACCGCCGACGCACTGAAGATCGTGATGGAAGTGCCTGGCGTGCCGAAGGAGGCGGTGGACGTTAAGATCGAGAATGAGGTGCTCAGTATCGAGGGCCGCATTGAGACCACAAACTACAACGGACTCGAACCCCTCTACACGGAATATCCTATCGGGCATTTTGCTCGCAGCTTTACGCTGCCGTGGCAGGTAGACCAGCAGAACATCACCGCGCATCTCGAAGACGGTGTGCTGACGCTGACACTGAACAAAAGACCCGAATCCAAACCACGACGTATCGCAATTCAGTAGTGGCCACAATGGGCATTGAAGGCGGCGTAATCTCAGCCGCCTTCGTTGCGCAATTGGTACGGGCGCCCTATCCGCGACCGGCGGCTCGCTGGTGACGTCCCATCGGAAAACCGTGAGCGCGCGCGATACGGAGCCCTGCGCGACAACCAGCGGCCGATCAGTTTCAGCCATGGCGCCGAATGGAAGGCGCTCATCAGCAGATACATCGAGACCATGCCGGTCAGTGGCGACGCATCCTGCGTGGCCGCGCAAAGCATGTCCGGCATGTCGCGACCATGGGTCCCCGTCAGCAGCGCCATGATGGCGAAGGTCGGCGCGGCCGCGAGGCCGAGCCAGCCGGCTGCGCCGGACGCCGCCGCGAGACTGCGGCGCCCGGTTTCGTTTCCTGCGGCCATCATCGCGCCGCCCGCTCGTAACTGTCGTGGTGACGCCACCAGACGCCCTGTTCGTTGCGTCCTTTGGGGGCGCGATCGAGCCACTGATACGTGCCCCAGAGCCCGTCCAGCCCCCGCGCATAGGTCGAGTAGCTGTGATA
>CADEFX010000306.1 GCA_902826715.1 uncultured Hyphomicrobiales bacterium
TCGGCGACGGTGGCACGGTTCATCGCTGAGGAGGTGATGCGCTCGGGGGCGCTCAAAGATCATCCGAACGTCGACGGTGTCATTCCGCTGGTGCACTCGACGGGCTGCGGCATCGATTCGGATGGCGAGGCTTTTGAAGTCCTGAAGCGCACGACGTGGGGCTATGCGACCAATCCGAACATGGCGGGCGTGCTGGTGGTGGGTCTCGGCTGTGAGGGCTTCCAGATCGCGCGCATGAAGGATGCCTATGGCCTTGTCGAGAGCGATACGTTCCGGACGATGACAATCCAGGAGACGGGCGGCACCAAGAAGACGATTGCGGCCGGGGTCGAGGCGATTCGCAACATGCTGCCGATTGCGGCCAAGGCGCAGCGCGAGACGGTGCGGGCCTCCGAGCTCAATCTGGCGCTGCAGTGTGGTGGCTCGGACGGATATTCGGGCATCACGGCCAACGTGGCCTTGGGCCTGGCCGCCGACATGCTGGTGCGGCACGGCGGGACGGCGGTGCTGGCGGAAACGCCTGAGATCTACGGCGCCGAGCATTTGCTGACGCGGCGCGCGGCCTCGCGCGAGGTGGGCGAGAAGCTGGTCGGCATCATCAAGTGGTGGGAGGACTACACGTCGCGCAACAAGATGAGCATGGACAACAATCCATCGCCCGGAAACAAGGCGGGCGGGCTGACGACCATTCTCGAGAAGTCGTTGGGGGCGGCGGCCAAGGGCGGCTCGACCACGCTCAACGCAGTGTATCACTACGCCGAGCCGATTACGGCCAAGGGTTTCGTCTACATGGATACGCCTGGCTTCGATCCGGTGGCGGCGACGGGACAGGTGGCGGGCGGCTGCAACATCCTGTGCTTCACGACCGGGCGCGGCTCGGCTTATGGCTGCAAGCCGACGCCGTCGATCAAGCTTGCCACCAACTCCGATGTCTACCGCCGCATGATCGACGACATGGACATCAACTGCGGCGATGTCCTCGACGGCGTGACGCTGGAGGCCAAGGGGCAGGAGATTTTTGAGACGATCCTGCGCGTGGCCTCGGGCGAGCGGTCGAAGTCCGAGCTGCTGGGCTACGGCGATGCGGAGTACGTGCCGTGGCAGATCGGTGCGACGATGTAAGATGGCACTAGACCACGCGTGTGCCGCAAATCTGCGTCCGCCGCATGATGCGCCGGAACGGCCCGGCATCATGGATGGCCAGATGCTTGCAAACCCGGTTGTCCCAGAACGCGATTGAGCCGGTTTCCCAACGGAAGCGGCAGGTGAACTCCGGCCGGTGGCCGTGATCGAGCAGGAAATCGAGCAGCGGCTTGCTCTCGACCTCGGTCATGCCTTCGAAGCAGTTGGTATAGGAGTGGTTGACGTAAAGCAGCTTCCGGCCGGTTTCCGGATGCGTCGCCACCACTGGGTGGGTACTGACCGTCTCGCGCCAGTCGGCATCCTCGCGCACCTTGGTTGAACGCTGCGCGTTCATGGCCGCTGCCGGCCCGGCCACCTTGCGGTCGGAGTGGAAGGCCTTGAGCCCTCCAAGCATTTTCTTCATGCCGTCGGAGAGCGCTTCGTAGGCCTGATACTGATTGGCAAACAGCGTATCGCCACCATAGGGCGGCACCTCGATGGCGTAGAGGATGGCACCCATGGGCGGCTCGGACACCATGGTCGTGTCGGCATGCCACTCCTCACCGACGATTTTCTTGTCGCCCGGCTCGCGCGTGATCTGGATCACTTCTGGATCGGCCTGAGTGCCCTTATAGTTGGGATGGATGAACAGCTTGCCAAACCGGCGCGAGAACGCCTTGTGACGCTCGGCATCGAGCGTCTGGTTGCGGAAGAAGACCACGCAGTGGTCGAGCAGCGCCTGGCGAATGTCACGGATCGTTCGATCGTCGAGATTCTGGCTAACGTCGACGCCGTGAATCTCGGCGCCGATGCTTCCGGCGATCGGCCGGACTTCGATCTGGCTGTTGCGCATGGATGTCCTCCGCCCTGCCGTTTGTTATCGGTGACGTAGCGCCGCTCGGCATCGCGGCTCCAGCGTTGATGCTGCCCCAAAAGGCTATGGCGTGTGGTCGGGCGGCGCAACAAAAGCCTGACAATTGTTCGGCTTCGTCCCGTGTCCAGCAAGTTTGTGAAATCGTATGGTTTGGATCCGATCATCGCACCAATGCACATCGTGCGAAATCGCACTGGCGGGAGCGGCCGCCCGGCTTAGGCAGCGATCGTGACGGCGTGCGGAATGACGCCGGCGGCCTCGGCGATGTGAGCGACAATGTGCCGGTTCACGTCGGCGGCGTGGGTGATCGGACCCATGTGGCCGGCGCCGGGGATGGTCGCCAGCCGTGCCGTGGGAATGGCGTCGGCCAGGGCTTCGGCGGCGACGCGCGTGGGCGGCGGGGCGTGCTCGCCGCGCAACACGAGAACCGGGAAGCGGAAATCTCGATAGGCGGAGAGCGGGGTGGGCTCGTCCAGCAGCGCGCGGAAATCGAGCGGCGCTTTTGGCAGCCAGCGCGTCAGCGCCGCGCGGATGTCGGGGCGTAGCGCGTTCCAGGCGCCAGGACCGTTCCAATAGTCGACGAAGTGCTGGGCGGCGGAGGCATAATCGCCGGTCACGACACCCTCGGCGGTGGCGCGGGCCACGCCGGAGATTTCGCGATGAGCGGCAATACCGGCTTCACCCAGTCGCGTGAGCAGATAGAAGGCCGACGGCTCATACAGCGTCAGGCTGGCGATGCGATGCGGCCGCTCCAGGGCGACGCGCAGCGCAACGCCTCCGCCATACGAATGGCCGATGACGTGCACCATGCCGTCAACGGCATCGATGATGTCGATCGAGGTTGCGGCCTCGTCGGCGAGCGCGAATGCGTGCGTGCCGCACCAGGGTCCCGCGCCGTCCGTGCCGAAATGCTCGGGCGCGCGCAGGTCGAAATCGGGTGCCAGCGCAGCGGCAAGGTGCCGCCACTGGCCGGCCCCGGCACCCGAGCAATGCAATGCGATGACAAGACCGCGTGCGGTCATGACACGTCTCCGCCGTCAGATGGAAATCATGCAATCGATGGAGGAGCGTCCGCGGGTGACCGCGGTCTGGATCTGGTCGCGCTCCAGGCCCACGTCCTTCAATTCGCGGTCGGACATGGCGTTGAGCTTGACGATGGCGATGCGGTGCTCCCGCCGAGCCAGCCAGGCGCGGATCAGGGACAGGAGGCCGAAGGCAAAGGCGCGGCCGTGGCTGTCCGCCCGGCCTTGGGCGGCAACGATGCTTGCTGACATGACACTCTCCCGTGCGGACGCTGCGTCCGCTCAAAACCGGCGGCGCGAACCGTTCGCGAGCCGCCTCCGTTGGGCGTGCTTATGGCGTTAACGGGAAGTGATTGCTGTTCCGCGCGGAACAGGCGCGCAGCGATCGCGTGTCACGCGTACGTGTCTGCGGAGGCTAGGTCACGTTCAGCACGTCGCGATAGGCAAACAGGGCGGGGGCACCGCCGGTGTGCAGGAAGATGACATTCTGCTCGGAGGTCCAGCGGCCCTCGGCAATGAGCGCGATGAGACCGGCGAGCCCTTTGCCGGAATAGACAGGATCGAGCACGAAAGCTTCCAGCCGGCCGCCAAGCTTGATGGCATCTATTGTGGCTTGATGCGGCACGCCGTACGCGGGTCCGGCATGGCCTGCGACGACGTCGACATTCTCTTCTTGGAATGGGACATCGAGCAGATCGGCGGCCGCGCGCCCGTAGCGGAGAACGTCGGCGCGCACGCGCTCGGGTTCGGCGTCGATGTCGATGCCGACGATGCGCGTTGCAGGCAGGCACAGGGAAGCGCCGAGCACGAGGCCGGCCTGCGTGCCGGCGCTGCCTGAGCAATGCACAACGGCGTCGGGCGCGAAACTGAGAGCGTCGCACTGGTGCGCGATTTCGAGCATAGTGGTGGCGTAGGCGATGGCGCCGCGGGCGTTCGAAACGCCGTAGGGAACGACAAACGGCTTGCGGCCTTGTGCGGTCAGGTCATCGGCGAGCGCCTGGATGGCGCGATTGCGGTCACCGGTCCAAGGCACGTCGTGCAGGGTCGCGCCAAACAAGCGGTTGAGCAGGGCGTTGCCGGAGACGTCGGAGTCGGGTGTGGGTGGCGACAGGCGGCCGTGATACACGGCGGGGTGACAGGTGAGTGCGAGCCGCGCGGCGGCGGCGGAGA
>CADEFX010000307.1 GCA_902826715.1 uncultured Hyphomicrobiales bacterium
CGAGCGTAGTCAATCTTACCGGTCCGGCGACGGCTAGTGCACGGCAGATGAGTTTCCGAATAGCCGTCGGACTTGTGGAACGGCGCGAACGGAGAGTGTGTGCCACTAGCAGCCAACCGCGTGCCTACCGAGCGTCACAGAAGCCCCATGAGGGGCGCGACATCGGGTTTTGGGCATTAATCGATGCCTTCCATACCGGCATAATACGCTAACGAAATCGACGCCAGGTGACCAAATTCGCCCGTCCAGACTCAAACTCAGTTCTGCCGGCTTCGACACCGCCTAACAGTTTGAGCGCCGGAGGCACATGGGAGCGCATCGATTTGCCACCGTGGTTCGCGCACGAACCAATCAATCATGCGGTCCGCAGGCCCACTATCGTACCGAACGACGTCAAGCACTCTCATCCCGTTTATGCGAGGTGTTTGGGATAAGTGAGCGATGCCGAGGGCTCGAGAACCATGACGCTGTCGTCTCCGTATACCCAAAGCGGCAAGCCAAGTGAGAATGCCAGCGCTCGCGCATAGGCGACTGCGTGTCCTTTGTGAACAAAGGTGTAGACCGGTAGCGAAGAACCATCTCCGACGACGACCGAGCGACCTTGACCACCTTCGCATACGTAGATGTTTTTGCTCATGATCTTTATGTGCAACCCGCTTTAGAACGCGCCTAGCAAAAATCGAGACAACTAGTGCCTGACGCCTCGCGTGGCGTTGGCCAGATAATCCGCTACATCCGCCGCCGACATGTGGCGAACGTCGTACCATTTCCCGCCGTAAGAGAGGACGCCGCCACCGCCGCCGCGTATGGCGATATTGGCTTTAAAAATCCTATTCGCCTCCGCACCCGTAATCTCCATGGGTATGTCTTTGAACAAGGCGAACTCCGTTAGGTCTTCGCCGCGCTGATCAGATCCACTATTGCGGCAACAAGCATTTCATGCGAGGCGGGCTTACTCCTGTGAGGCGCACCTGCGTACGCGCCGTCCACTTTCTCGAACCCGTCAAAAACAAAGATCGACGCTAGAGGGCAACTGACGCACAACAGGACATGCCCACGGCACGCGCGTCGGTCCATCCGCACTACGCGCTCTTTCCCCGGCAATAGCGAATCGCTCGTTCATAAATAACCGAAAGCTTCAGGCGTGCGACGCTCAGAGGCCTCATCCAACGTCGATCCGTCACCAGCAAGAGTTTTAGCGTGCTCATCATGCTTCTAATGAATGCGCGCCATAATGGGGCGCTTATTTTTGCTTGCGGCTGTCCCGAAGACGATCCGGCAATACTTTTCGAGACTGCACGCTTGCTCGGCCGTGTAGGTACGAGGGGCGCCATCGTTTTTCCTAGCCGGAACGGGCACTGTGTGGTGGTGTGGGCCAGCGAGGCCTCTCATGGCAATTGAGGCAGCGGACGGCATGGCGGTTCTGCTTGTCGGTCTCGCAGTGCCGCTCATCCTTCTTGGCGGCCGGTTGTTTCGCGGCACCCAATCCATTCCCGTTCGCGCCGTTGCCGTGGCAGCTGGCATCTTCGGAGCAGTGCTGCTCGCCCTTGTCGTACCCGTACTGGCAGCAAAATTGTTCGACGCAGCAGCACGCTCAGTCTGGAGATGGTTGCACTCAAGCTGATGCGTTGCTGCGACTGGAAAGCTCGCGGAACGAAATCAAACGGCGCTGCTCCTCGTCCCACAGCACAAGCGGCACACAGCGCAGGCTCTGCATCAGCGTCAGCTGACCCACCTCGGCCAGCTCAGGATGGGAGCGCAAAACGCTGGCCAGCCGATAGTACGGAATGCGGCTGCACAGGTGATGCACATGATGTATGCCTATGTTGGCGGTGAACCAACGCAGCACCCCCGGCAAATCATAATGCGAGCTGCCGTGTAGAGCGGCGTGTGGCATGGTCCAGGTCGGCTCGATGGCCCAGAATGTTTCCTCAAACTGATGCTGCACATAGAAGAGCCAAACGCCAATGGAGGCGGCAAGCAAGGTGATCGGCAAGTGCACGAGGAGAAAAGATCGCCAACCGACGAACCACATGGTCATGACAATGATGGCCGCAATGGCAATGTTGGTCCCCATGGTACTGAGCCACGGCCGCCAACCCGCCCTCATGGCACCGACCGGCAGCCGGTGCTGGATCAGGAAGAGATAGGCTGGGCCAACGCCGAACATGACGGCTGGATTGCGATAGAGGCGATAGCCAAGGCGCTGCCAGCGGGTGGACTGGCGGTACTCCGTCACCGTCAAGGTGGTGATGTCGCCGATCCCGCGCCGCTCCAGGTTACCCGAACTGGCGTGATGGACGTTATGGCTGTGACGCCAGTGACCATACGGCGTGAGCGTAACGGCGCCGATGACCCGGCCAATCCAATCGTTGAGCCACCGCTGTCGGAACAGCGTGCCATGGCCACAGTCATGCTGGATCATGAAAAGGCGGACCAGAAAACCGGCGGCTGGAACCGAGACGGCCAAGCTCAGCCACCATGACCATTGGAGCGCAAACCAGGACCCGAACCAGAAGGCGGCAAACAGGGTGGCCGTGATCGCAATTTCGAAGATGCTGCGGGCGTGGCTGGGTTCGCGATAAGCGCGCAAAACCCGCAACCAATCGCCAGGGGCGGGAGGCGACGGCAAACGAGGTGTGCTCAAGGGGTTTCCTGGAAAAAGGGTCCGGCTGGCTTCCTTATAGCTCGAATCCTGTTTGTGCGATATCGCACGTCACGTGGGGGAGTTACTCGGGAAGTTGAGCTCGATGACTGGGCGCTAACTGGCGCACGCAACTGTTCGTCCGTTAGCGTGGCCGCACGACACCGCGGCATCCACGCAGACTTTTTCGTTGGTAGTGCCTCAGCTCAAAAATCTCGCTATGGCCGCCCCGAAAGCAAGGGCGGGGCAGTGCTTGGCCTCTCGGTGATCTTGAGGGCGATTGAGTGTCATTGGCTGAAGCAGGCGCCCCCGCGTCGCATACCATTTGGTCTTTACGGGGGCGCGCTTACTGCCCTCTCGGGCCCGCGGATCAACTGCCGCATCGAGAGCTTTGGGACGGCGGCTGGATCGGGTGGTTAGGTGACGAGATGAACGGCTTTCGCTTCGTCAACAATCTGTCAGGCAAGGGCTTGCTCGGAGATCCCGGGCGCGTCTTTGCGAAGCGTTACATATTGCACTTCCGAAAGGAGATTTTTGAGGCTCGGAGAGGCGGCGAAGCCGTGCGCCAAGCGAGCGGCGAATGAACCGCTAACATGCATTAGTCTGAACCCATCAGTTGTAGTGTACGTTCACTGCCATACGCAGCACCGAGCCCGCCGCAGCTACGCGGGCTTTGCCTTCCCCAGTCGATCATAACGCTTGTTGCGCGTTTGAGGATTGATCGACGGCTTGGGACATAAGCGGCCAGACAGCGCCGCGTGCCTCTGGCTCCCTGCGCTTTGCCGCGTCGATGGAGCACTTTGTGCATCACCCACTTCTTAACGGCCTCACTCTTCTCGTTGTCGAGGATGAGCCCCTGATCGCGCTGGACATTGCTATGGCATTCGAAGAGTGCGGAGCCCATATCACCTCGACAAACACGCTCAAGCATGCCGTGCTTCTCGTTGAGCATGATGGCCTGTCCGGCGCCATTCTGGATCACGCACTTCCGGATGGAGACAGCTCAATCCTCTGCGCACGCCTCAAGGAGCGGGGCGTCCCCTTCATGATTTACAGCGGGTACGAGAACGTGGAAGGCGCATGTCAAGGAGCGCCTCACCTAAGCAAGCCGGCGACCCCTGACATGATGGTGGCGGCGATGGTGGATCTAATCCGCACTGCGAGACTGGCGACGCAACAATAAATCCACTTGGAGTGCAACCTTGCGGGATCTCGAAAAGTCCGACCTGGAAAGAGCGAAGGAAGCTCAGACGAGAAAATGTCTTGTATGTCGAAGCCCGTTCCTCAGTGCGTGGGCTGGGGAACGAGTTTGTGTCCGTTGCAAGACCACCAGCACGTGGCGAGGTGGAGGAGTGAGACGGAGCACGCCTGCGCGATCATCGATTTCACGCAAGAGGTTTGATTGAATGATTTGCCTTTGGCCTCGGGTATTAAAACGACCACTACTTCCGTTTGCGCAGGAACGATGTGCTCGCCTTAGGGTTGACCTGCCAGCAACCCTCAGGAGAATCA